>JAQTYB010000004.1 GCA_028688475.1 Elusimicrobiales bacterium | reverse complement strand
CCGACGATTACGGTACGATTCTTATTTGGCTTGACAGGCAATATTACATCAGATGAGTGCCACTTGAAAAAATACAAGGGGTTTTTCTGCGGAATCAGTCTTATATTAAGAGTTTTGAGCAAACAAAAAATTCCGATGTTCTGCTGAGTATTCCGGATGTGATACAAGAAAAACGTGGGTACACAATGGCCGCTATAGATATAGCAATTACGCAAGGACTTTTGGTGTGGGACATTAATAGCGGGAAACTTCATGCCCGCGAATTGGAAAAACGTCCTGGGCGCGGAAAGAACCTGAAAAGACTTATGGAAACAGATGGACAGAAAGCTGAAATATTGGGGAAATGGTTTGCGCAGCATGATTGCTCGGCAATTGCTGCATATCTTAAGGTGGTGCTCTAATGCAATTTCAAATACGCAAGTTAATAGTTTGGCCAAAATCTGAAAAATATGCTCCACGAGAAGTTGAGTTTGCTCTTGGAAAAGTAAATGTTATAACAGGCTCATCTCGCACCGGCAAATCAGCAATTATCCCCATCATTGATTATTGCCTTGCTTCAAGCGACTGCTTTATTCCAATAGATACAATTCGCGACTACGCTTCATGGTATGGCGTTATTATCCAAACAGAATCAGAACAGCTATTGATTTCCCGAAAAGTTCCCCTAAATAGTTCCGCATCAAATGACTTTTATATGGTGCGGGGGAACTCCATGGTTGTTCCACCCGTAATACGAGAACCCAATGAAACACTGGAAGGTGTTAAAAATATTTTAAATTCCATGTCCCAGGTTCCGTATTTTAGTGCTAATGGTGAGGAAAATAGCATTGGATATCAGGCGCATTTGGGGTTCCGAGATCTAATGGCCTTAGTATTTCAAAATCAAGATATCATCGCCAACCAGAATATCCTCTTTTACAAAACACATGCACATGACCATCGCGAAAGACTACGCAATTGGTTCCCGTACATTTTGGGAGCAGAAAACCTAGAAATTTTAATTGCAAGACAACGTCTCCTGATAGTAGAAAAGAGACTCAATCAGTTAAGAAAAGAGCTAGAAAGGGCCAAAAATGTTTCCAGTTCTTGGATGGCGAACATGCTTGGACACATAAAAGTAGCAAAGGAATATGGAATCCAATGCTCGAATGTATCAAACGCAAGCACTACGGATGAACTGATTTTTGCAGCTAGACAAATACTTGAGAATATCCCCGAATATTCTCAAACAAAAGTTGCGGATATCGGAGTAGCAAATGAGGAAATTTTAAAGCTGGAAGTTGAAGAGGGACGATTAAGCTCCGAAATTGGCATTGTTAAAAAAAGACTTCATGACATAGAACGCCTGAAATCTGGGTTTAGTGATTACAGGGCCTCCATAGGAACACGTGTTGAACGATTGCATATTTCACAGTGGCTTCAAGACGTAGCAGAAGGAACACATAAATGTCCGACATGCGGTAGTTCTGAGCATCCCAATACTGCTAAAGAAATTGAAAAAATTTCAAAAGTATTCAGGGAACTTGAGAATAAATCAAAAACCATGGAAGAAATCCCCAGTTCGTTTGCCAGGGAAGAAGAGCGACTCAAGTCGAATTTGGAAGATCTCTTAGCCGCAAAAACAAAGTTACAAAATCGTTTTGATTTACTTAGATCGAAAGATAAGAAAACTCAAGAAGAATTCCAAAATCACAAGCAAATGTTTATATTTCTTGGGCATTTAAAAGCATCAACTGAAACTTTCGAACGAATTAGCGATGGCGGAGAATTCCAAAAAAGCATTACACCGCTGGAAAACGAATACCAGAAGCTACTCAAAATAGTTGATCGTAAGGAGCTGCAAAAGCGTATAGATGCATCTACTAAACAAATATCACAACTGATGCTTGAGCGCTTAAAATCCTTAGATGTAGAGGATAAGTATCGAAAGATTGCTCCAAGTTTTTGTATAAAAAACTTAAGCGTTTCTGTGCTTAGCAATGATGGACACTGGCATTTTCTTGCAGAAGTTGGCAGCGCATCAAACTGGGTAGCTTTTCATATAGCGCTAATGTGTGCGTTGCAAGAATATTTTTTGGACTTAAAAATATCGTGCGTTCCTAATTTCGTTATTTTTGACCAACCTAGTCAGGTTTACTTTCCGAAGCTAAAACATGGAAATGAACCTGAAGATATAGATCTCAGTGAAGATGCCGTTGCGGTTCGCTCTATGTTTCAAACTCTTGCGACATCTATATCGTTACGGAAAGGTGCATGGCAGTGTATTGTTTTGGATCATGCGGATAAAACAATATATGGGGACATCGCCGATGTCCATGAAGTTGAAGAGTGGCGAAAAGGCAAAAAATTGATACCTCAAGAATGGTACCAATAAATCATATCTGCCTCTAATGCGCTTGGATACTAGGTCCTTGAAGTATCATTGAATTAGCCAATATCTGTTTTCGAGGCTTACATGCACGAAGTGAACCGATGCGTCGTAATTCTCAAAGCAAAGCAACCATTTCTGGACTGGCTTTTGAAGCTGCCGGAACCTGTTCCGGCTGATATGACTTTACAGGAAATCCATGATGACCATACGGCGCTTCTTATTCCGGATTTTGAAGATAATGACACAGCCAGAAGATTTATCTACAAAAACTATGCACTTCTTTTTGAGCAAGAACTGGAGTCTTGGTGGACCGACGAGAAGGATTGGCCCAAGAAGCGCACCTTAGCTGTTTTCAAAGAATGGTTTGACGTGGAAGTATATTCGTTTGTGCTCGATTTTGACGGAAAACATAGCCTGCAACATCTCGCAGAATATTGATTCGATATCAACCCGCCACAAGAGTTCAACGAAAATTGCGCGATCATCCCCCTAGGCGGGGTAAATCCTCTGGGCGTTTTACCCTTAGACCGTGCAATGCCTACGCGTAAACGCGTCCATAATTCGCAAGGGGGGGTAGGAAAGGCAACGCCGATTGCCGGGAGTGCCGGATGGCTACTTCAATTCCTTCAGGAAATGTCTGGTACTGCGGTCGTCGGACTGATAGCAATATCGGAATAAAATCCGCATGTCTTGCGGATATTAAGGCCGTATTCTTCGCATTTGCAATATATAATCTCCGCAAATAATGCGTATTTTGGTGAGATTATTCTCCGCATGGGCTTGATTCCTGGCTTTTGTTCACGAAATCATGGCGTACACTGAACATGAACAGCGGCGAGAAATGAACACATGGCGGATAATTTGCAATCGCTTTGCAAATTGTCACAAGCGGGCAGACTATTGTGGTAAAAAATATTACCGCTTTCACGGCAAAGTGGTAAATTTTCTGTCCGGTTTTTTAGGGCCTAGCGTGGCAATTCAGCAAGTGGTCAGGCTGAAAGCCTGTCTATCCGCTCTTTCAGTACGGCGTCAAACTTTGCCCGTTTCGCGTCGCTCAGCATTGATGCCAAATCTGTCCCGCCGATATTTATCACATCGTTTATTGCATTGGCGGCGGGTTTCGCTTCCAGTCCGATAGTTTCGGCAAGTTTTTCAAAATCGCGACGGAGCAGTTTATTCTTTTTGCCGTTTATCGTCAGCGCGGAGTCCTCCTCGCCGGTGAGATACATTTTTGAGCAGACAAAATCGTAGCACGGCGCAAGGCTGATTGGCGCGGATAGCGGCCTCAGCAATGACCAGTTCTTAAGGTGCATGTCGCCATTGCCTATCGCAAAGCTGAACACAACGCGCGAAAAGAATTCATATAGCTCGTTGTAGATGTTTCCCGTGTTGGCTTTTATTGCCTTGCCTATCGCTTCCATCGAGCCGTTGTATTTGGTGTCCGGGGCCAAGCCCAATACTTGCGCCATGTCCTCTTTATGGATTTTGCCCCCGTCGGCGGTTCTGTCGAAGCGTTTTATCACATAACACAGTTTCCCGTCCGCCATTTTCAGCAGGCCGTGCGGCGGCACCCGCAGTTTGAGCGACTCGGCTAGGTTCATGCAGAAGTTTTCATTTTGCGGCAGTTCGGGATATTGCGCCGGTTCCGGTTTCAGAATATGTGTTCCGCCTTGCGGGACTATTTCCAGTTCCTTGGATTGTTCGTCAAGTTTGACGGAGGCTTTTATCTGAACGCCTGAAATAGACATCCTGCCGGCGGTCTGGCTGACTTTATCGGGCAAATCGGCTATCGTGAAATTTATCTTAGGAGCCCATGCGACGCCGAAAAGGTCGCGCAGGCACTTGGGATGATATTCCGACGCAGACGGTTTATGGCATATCAGGCAATTCATTGTCATCCTCCGGCACTATGGTAACCGCGCCGGGCACATCCCGGCCCACGCGCAGCAGCAACTCAAACTCGTTGTTCTTGTCTATTTTAAGCGCGGTGCTGGTTATGTCCAGCAGCCAGCCTTCCGGCAAGAGCCCTTCAAAAAACGGGAACAGTTTTTCGGCCTGAAATTTGCGAGCAGCCAATGGCAGGGAAAGGCTGACCGGCTCCGCGTCCGGCAACACGACATATTCCGGCAGATAGGCGAACTCATAGCCGGAGTCCGTCTTGGTTAAAATTCCGGCCTTCCTGCCGGAGTAATAAACGGCGGCGATTTTTTTCATAGCTATAAATCGGTCGGGCCCAGCGTCTTGCCGAACAGCTTCAACACTTTATTTACGGCATCGGTGCGCAGGGAATCTTTGCCTTGCTCCAGTTCGCGGACAAAGCGCAGTCCGACACCGGCACGCTTCGCCAAGTCTTCTTGCGTTATGCCCAATTCCTCGCGCTTTTGCTTAACAAATTCTCGGACCTTTTCCATGGTGCCCCCGATTTGAAATATCCGCATGTTTATACCCTTTCGGGTATAGTATACATGTTTTATTGCGATTTTTCACGAAATTTAAGGGGAATTTCCCGGTTAGACTGGGAAACGGAATTGGTTTATACCCGATAGGGTATAGTGAATTTTCGCTTATCCCAGCTATTTTCAGCAGCTATTTCATGCGCAGACGCCATTACTATATGCAGCCAAACTTGCACTTGGCAATACTAAACGCTAATAAACCGACATCTGGTAATATTCATTCATGGTCACGAACATTCTCATGATTGGTCTGCTTGGATTGCGATTTCTGTGTATTTGACGCAGAGTCATCTGTCAAACAGATGGCTCTGAAAAGGCGTAGCAGGCGGGAGGCCTTCGTATAGGCCTCAGCATCACTAAGATTTACGCCATATTCTCTGAGATACAACGCACGGAATTTTTCAATATCCTTTGTGGTTAATGGCATACATATTCCTTTTGCGGCTAGATTGGCTTCAACAAACTTTACACTTTTTATGCCATTCAAGCCCCGTTGATAACCCGAATAATTTGGGCTATCAGAAGTGGCTTCTATAAAGGGTTTTTGCGTGCCAAACGCATTTTAGCGCAGAGGGCCTGCCGCTGTTCTTGGCTCATGGCGCAAACTTTTTTAACCTTTGCCCCAAATAGCGATAGCAAGACGTCCGCCAATTCCGACGGAACCCATAACTCGGCTTCGCCATCCAGAAGGCGGACTTTCAGCCCGTGTTGCTTTGCGAAGTCATGCGCCAGTCGTTTGCGCGATGTCCAGACGCGGAACAGTTTGCCTTGCAGACAGATTTCACTGCCACGCAACAGCCCATCAACGATTTGCGCGGGCTTGCGCGTCTCCAGCATGAACGCACTGCTTTCCGGTTCAGCGTAAGGCTTGAAGGATTTCTTCAGCCCCAGTGCTTTCAAATGCTTCTGCATTTCCTGTTTTGTCATAGGTCGTCTCCGAATTGTTCGTCTTGAATATTGTCCTCGCCTACAAACGTGCCGGGGCCTATAATTCTTGTCCGCGCGGATGGCGTGATGCCGAACTCGGTGCAAAGCTGGCAGTATTGCTTGTAATACAGTCGCATGATTGCCACCTGTGGGCGCGGGCGGGTTTCGCCTACCAGCTTGGTCACGCCGCCGATAACAAATTCGCGCACGCCAAATGGATAATAGGTCGTGCCTTTGGCTTCCAGTTCTTTTTCCATCTGTTTCCAGCGCGAATAGGATTTGCAGAGCATTTCAAACGCGCCTCTGTCAGCGGCGGTGAATGTTTTGCCCATGCTGGAAACAATGCTGCGCCAGTAATCTTTGGAAGCATCGTCCAGCCAGTCCGGAGGTTCGCCGATTGCGCCGATAGGTTTTGGCTCGCGCCAATTAATCCGGCATTTTTGCGTGCCGTGCAGGATTTTCAACGCCGTAGGTTTTGGTTTTCTGCCTCTCATAAGTTATTCTCCGTTAAATTTGCATTATTCCGTCGCAGTTCCCGAACGCGCACGCGAATGTATTAAGCCGCCCCAAGTCAAATCCAGAGGATTTGCTCGTGGCCTCAACTCGGCAATTTTTCGTCGTGAAAATTGCCTCCGTTCTTGCGGAGCGGGCGGGGAGCATATCCGCATGCTCCCCTGTAAACACGCTCCTCACCCCCCTATGCGAATTATGCACGCGCGTGCGCATGGGCCTAGCGCGGTCTATAATCGAAAAGCTGGGAGGATTTGATAGGCCTACCCCCAAGGGCGATACTTTACGTTGGTTTTCCATATTCTCTCACCCATTTTCCTGTCATATTCCATGCCCGCAATGCGATTGGTAACTGTGTAACCGGAATTTCCTATTTAAGGTTCTATACGAACTTCCTCATACGACTAATTGAAATCTTCAGTTACTTGGTTACCCAGTTACCTTGTATTGGTAAAAATCGGTAACTGAATGGGTAACTGGAGGTAACCAAACGCGCCTCCTCGCCCCCTAAAACGGCCTTGGGCCCGCGTTTCCGGTCTCCATCAGCTCCGGTTGCGTGCCGCAATCGCTGCCAGTAACCGGACTTTCCGCGCCTTCAGTTACCAGAAATCCCCGCGTGTTATGCCCCATGTGTTTCTTTTGCTTGTAGTTAAACCCGCGCCGCTTCAGGTCGCTTATAAAATTACGCAGGGACAGGAATTTCTCCACATGGTTTTTCAGGCAGAAGTCTTTATATTTCCCGTATAGCTCTGCGCCGGGAATATAGCCCTCCTCATCCGTGCCGGGCGAGAGTTCCTTGTCCTGCAAGAATTGCTTGATATAATCGGCTTCGTCCTTGCGGTCTTGCAGATATTGCCGCATCGTCTGTGTCCGGGGCATGGGCAGTCCCTTTTCGCGCAATTCATACCAAGCATGCGCCCCGTAAGCGCACCACAGCAGCACCGGTTCCAGATTGGTGGTCAGCCGGTGCTTGAGCATGGTGTCAGGATTACCCTTATGGCTGTTCAGGAAATGGAACGCCCGGAGCCTATCCCAAACCGCATCGTCCCCGGCATCCACATTGACCTCGTGGTTTGACGATATCCAGAGCTTGAACTTGGGCGTATAACGAAATGTGTCCTTGAACTTGAAGGCGCACTGTATCGGGTCATTGCCGGTCAGGTTCTTTATCCGGCCCGCATCAAGAAACGTATCCCGGCCAGTCTCGGCGGCGGTGACATAACGGCAACGCGACAGTCCCGCCAGCTCAAAATTCTGTGAATCGCTCTTGCTTGCCGCACACAGCGTGCCGATATTGACCGTGCCAGCCAGCGGGCCAAGCAAGTTCTGTATCGCCGTCATGAACGTGCCTTTGCCTGAGCGCGGCGGACCGAATAGGTAGAACATGGTTTCCGCGCTGGTATCGCCGGTGATGGAGTAGCCAGCGCAAAGCTGCAAGAGTTCCAGCGTGGTCATGCGCTCCCCGCCGAACTCCGTTATATCCTCGCCGACGCAATCGGCGACAAACTGGTTCCACTCAAGCGTATCCGCGTCCGGGTTCCATTTGACCGGAATCTTGTAGTCGAACATGAACTCCGGCTGGTGCCCCGACAGTTCAAAGGTCCGGTAATTCAGCACCCCGCTGTCGCAATTGAGCAAATAATCCTTCCGGTTGAAGTCGGCGGCGGTTCGGACAAGTCGGTCCTGCGCAATCGCCTTGATGGCTTCGATATTGCTGCGCGTAGCATCGCTCTTGAACCGCAACTGTTTGTTGCCAGCCTGCACGGCGGCAATCTGGCGTTTACGAAGTATATCGGTGATACACTCGGAGAGATGTTTGGGCGCAGCCTCCCTGTCCCAGAATCCATCATGGTAGACCAGCCAGCCCATCTCGCGGGTAAAACAAACCCGATTGCCGTGCAGCATATCAAAAACCTGAAAATGTCCCTCATGGTCCGCAGGCGGGGTCAGTATGCGCCGGAATTCGTCGTCAGGAATGCTTATGCCGGGCTGCGACTGCCCTACGCTCACGAAGGAAGGCTCCCTCGGCGCGGATTTATAGGCTTCATGGACGGAAGCCATCGCCTCCTGAACGCTATATCGCTCGCCGGGCTGCGGAACGCTTGCCGCATAGTTCTCCAATATGGCAGAGGCTTCCTGCTCGGCAAAACCGTTATCGCGCAACTGCAAAGCAAGCTGGAAACCGTTTTCGTTGCGGTTGCCCACGCTTGCCCCGGAAACATATTTATCCAGCAGTATCTGTGCCATCGCCGACTTGGAACTATCCGGAATTTCCGGACAGTTGGTTTCTTTCGTTGCCGTAGCCATTTCGGGTTTCTTGCTGAACAAGTCAATCAGCCACAGCGGCATTTCCGCGATGGGCGCGCTTTCGTTCTCCCATGTGTAAGTGCCTTTGCGGGCCGGTTCCTTCATGGAATCCTCCACATAGCTGGGCGAGGCAACGATATAGCCGCCTTCGCCGCGCGTGTCTATATGCGGGACCAGCTTTGTGCTGTTGCGCAAGGCAGCATTTTCGGGATATTTGAACAGAAGATGCTTACCGCCGGACACAGTGTTTGCCGTGCGGGTCTTGATTGCCGCACAGCCATGTGAGTGGCACAATCGCGCCCATGATGTTATACCTTCCGCGCCGTCGTCCAAATCCACGACAAACAGTCCGGATAGCTTGCCGGTGACTATGCCGATATTCGCGTCGGGAGTCCGCTCAAACCAGCCGCGCATTTCGTCCTCGGTCGCAAGTCTGGATTGGAACTGTTCCCACGCGATAAGCGGTTTCTTGCCCTTCGGCCTAAGCGGAATAGCGCTCCAGCCCCTGGACAAATAATCCAACGCACAATCCAACATTGTCATTTTCCACCGGCCTTGGTATGCTCCACCTTAAAAGCCGTCTCGCCGAACACGCGGATAAGGAACCCGGTAAATACCCGCGCCAGCGCTTCGCCAGCTTCATTGGTGGATTCAATCACCATCGCGTTCTTGTCGCGATTGAGCGCATAGCGCACGCCGATGCGCACCGCCGCCTTGCCGAACATGCACTCCACAGCCACAACCGCCAGTATCATTTGCGCCTCGGCGTATTCGGGCGTAGCGCCTTTGCCGAAGCGGAAGATATAGATGTCTTTCATACTGCCTCCGTTTGCAGGATTTGACTTCTCCCTTGCATACGACAAAGCAGGGCAAAGTGTCGGATTATTTAGCATAATCTCCGACACCTTGGGCGAGCAGGATAGCCTGGATGCGGTTGCGTTCCTCGTAAAGCGTAGCGCGCGGCAGGCTAAGCTGATTGCTGGCCTCGGACATAGACATTCCGCCCGCAAGCATTTTGCAGAGCAATTTCTGGCGCGGCGAAAGTTTGTCGGTCGCCGCCGTTATGTCCAGTTTAAGTTCAACGCCGGATAACCGTTTTGCCGCCGCAGTATCCTCTACAGCATTTTCCAGCGTCGGGCTTTCATCGTCTTCGCCATCATCCGCCACAGGTGCCGAAAAACGCAGTTCCGGCCCGGACTTAGGCCTGCGCTTTTTAGCCAGCCGGGCCTTGAGTATATCGCGCAGCTTGTTTTTAACGACACGCGCCATAAACGTGGTCGGCTTGCATTTCTTGTCGGCGCGATACTTATTCCTTTTCTGTAGCCAGTGCAGCAGGGCTTCCTGAGTCAGGTCATCAAAGTCTTCGGGCCGAAGACACTCCCATTGCCGCAGGAAACCGTCCACCACATTTTTAGCTACCGCCACCTCCCAATCATCAAAATCATCGCCATACTGCAGGGCTGAAGAACGCATACTCGCCACCTCCGAATCAAGTTCGGAAGTGTCTTCAGCCCTGCCTATATTTTGGCGTTAAATGCGGTTTTCTTAAATCACGGAGGAGTAACGGAGGTTACGCTTCACCGTCGGGAAATGCCTCAGCCGACACTTTGAGCCCGGTTGTCGTATGGATGCGCAGGAGGACAGCATATGCATACGGAAATTACCTATCTGCGCGAGAAACTGGATGCGGATGAGTGCCGGAAATTGGTAAATCTGCTGGCTGATGGCGTTTGTGATTATCTGTTGGCCAGTCGGAAAATTGGCATCCGTAAAATCGTGGCGAAACGTGCCGCAAATGCGCTGAAAACCGCGCGCGGCATAAGCGTTCAATGTTCGGAAAATCCGACGGAAAATGCCTTGATTTCAGGAGGGAATGACTCTATCATGTGAATGGCTCAATGTTCACAGGGAGGTTCATATGCAGAAAAAATGTGGCTTCATAATTCGGGTAAGCACGGAAAGACAGGCGCAAAACAAGGAAGGCTCGCTCGTCAACCAGTTGCAGCGATTGCGGGCGCACGTGGAATACAAGACAACGGCTTGCGGCGAGGATTGGATTGAGGCGGAGAGATACGAGCTGAAGGCAGTATCCGGCAAGGACTCATTCCGCACCGCCGAGTTTGGTAGATTGATTGAGGATATAAAGACCGGGCGCGTAAACACGGTTCTATGCACGGCGTTGGACAGGGTAAGCCGCTCCGTCAGGGACTTCTTGAGCTTCTTTGAACTGCTGGCAAAATATAACGTCGAGTTCGTATGCCTCAAACAGAATTATGACACCACGACCTCCCAGGGCAAACTATTTATCACGATAATGATGGCCTTGGCGGAGTTCGAGCGTGAACAGACTTCGGAGCGCACACGTGAAGCTTGCATAGCCCGCGCCGACCGGGGGTTATGGACGGGAAGCCAATTGATCGGCTACAACATAGACCCGGCACGGAAAGGTTACCTGATTCCGAATGAGCAGGAAAAAGCGCTGGTCAATTTCGCGTTTGACACTTATCTCAAATGCGGCTCGCTAATCCAAACTTACAGAACCCTTAACGAACATGGCTATCACACAAAACAATATGTGTCCCGGCGCAATATCTCTTATCCAGGCAGGCGGTTTTGCTATACCTCGACCCAACAGATGCTTACAAATCTTGCCTATATCGGGCTCAAGGAAGTGAACAAGCGGAAACGAATTCAAGACCAGTCCAAACTGACGGAGAATGAGCGTTACCGCACCGTAAAAGCTGTCTGGCCTGCAATCGTAGACGAAGCCAAGTTCTATGCAACACAAGAACTTATCAAAAAGAATCACAAAAGCAGGCACAACGGCACGCTGCCACTCAAGCATAGCTACATCCTCAATAGCGGCCTTTTGTGGTGCGAGAAATGCGGCAGTCAAATGGAAGGCTCATCCAGTATCGGCAGAAGCAATGTTCGGTATTACTATTATGTGTGCAAAAACCGTGATTGCCGCCGCAAAATACCCGCAGGCGAGATTGAAGCTACGGTTCTTGAGCGCGTAAAAACCCTGGCAAGCGACGAGCGCATAGTCTCCCAAATAGTCAAAACGGCAAATGCGAAAACCTACAAAGAACTGCCGCAGTTGGAAACACAAAAAGCTGCTCTGGAAAAAGAATTGCGCAAGGTTACAAATACTGCAGACAACCTGATGAGCCGCTGGGCTTCGGTCGCCAGCAATAGCAATACTGGTTTTCTCAAGGAAAAGCTGGACAAGCTGGCAGCGCGGCGAAAGGATCTGGAAACCGGCATTTCGGAGCTGGAGTTTGTAATTGAGGATTTGGAGCGCCATGCGCTAAGCCACGACAAAATCGGCAAGGTTTTGCAGAATTTCAGTGAGGTTTTTGCCCAAATGAAGCCTTACCAGCAAAAAGAGCTGATGAACGTGGTCTTGCACAAGGCCGTCATAGGCGAAAAGGGCATAAAAATAGCCCTGCACGGTAAAATACCGCAAACAGGGCTATTATTATCGGATGCACCAGAGCCACGCACTCAGATGCCAAACTGGCTCGGCAAAAGTGTCCTTTACCAAAACAATTCTACTAAACGCAGGATTCCCCCCTAAATTTTTACCGGACATGTGTGGTTTTGTACAATATAGACAGTTCAATGATATTGGGAGGGTTATGGAAAAACAAAAGGCGTCGTGCTCCTGCGGACAACTTACGCTGGTCTATGAGGGCGAAATTACCCGGACATCAATCTGTCACTGCTACGCTTGTCAGAAAAGGACCGGTAGTGTCTTTGGCGTACAGACCAGACTTGCTAAAACAAAGATAAAAATCAGTGGAAAAGCGACTAAATATGATAGACCGACGGATGAGGGCGATCATGTTCATTTCTATTTTTGTCCAACCTGCGGGGCGACAGTATACTGGGAGATAGATGATATGCCGGATTCAGTGGGTGTTGCTATCGGCGCATTCGATAATCGTAATCTCCCGTCCCCAGGATTCTCGGTTTACGAAGACCATATGCGTTCCTGGGTGGTTCTGCCAGATTCGGTTACCGAACATATGGCTTAGCCACGTTCTTACTGAGCCTCCAACATGTAATAAAGGGAACACGATACTAAATTATACAAGCCCTCAATGCGGATGACAGTTATACGCATACTTGCTATACTGTGCGTATAACTCATTATGCGACAGATACCTTTAGAAACGCAGACGCTGCAAGCTGAATTGCTTGAACAGCTTATCGCGCTGGAAGCCCGGCGCTCCATTGGGCATTTGAAAGGCTCCTTTACGACAAAGACTATCAAGAGCGCCCAATACTGTTATTTCCAGCACATAGATTTAAGCGGCGTAAAACAGCAATTCTATATCGGCAGGAAGTCGCCGCAACTGGATAAGCTTGTAGCCAGATTTGAAGCGGAAAAAAGCCTGTTTGAGCCTGACGCCAACCACATCAAGCGGCTTTGCGCCCAATTACGTGTCGGCGGCGTAATGGCTACGGATGCCGCCATCGCGCGAGTGATAAAATCGTTTTCAGACAGCGGGTTGTTCCGGTTAGGCGGCGTTTTGGTCGGAACCCATGCCTTCACGGTGCTGGGCAATATGCTGGGCGTCAACTGGGAAACCCATATTAAAACGCAGGATATTGATATTGCCAGTCCGAAGAATATAGATTTTGCCGTCCCCGGTGAAAAAACGGATATCCCTGCCACTTTGGAAAAGCTGGAAATGGGCTTTTTGCCCGTTCCCGCGCTCAGCCCCAAAAATCCATCCACCTCGTTTATGGTGCGCGGCAAGACGCTTATCGTTGATATTCTAACAACCGCCCGGCATGAATCCGGCGGCAAGTTCGTATTTATCCCGAGGCTCAATACCACCGCCATGCCATTGAAGTATATGGATTATTTAATCGAGGACACGGTTCAGGGCGCGGTTGTAAACGGCGACGGGATTTTGGTCAATATCCCGACCCCGGCAAGATTTGCGCTGCATAAACTCATCGTAAGCCAGGAACGTGGAGCGAGCCAGCACGCCAAGACGCTGAAAGACGTGGCTCAAGCCGCCAGCCTGTTCAGCATATTAAGCGACGAGCGCAGCGGAGATATTTTACTGGCATGGGAAGCGTTGCAAAAGCGCGGCAAAAACTGGATTTCAAAAGCCAAAAAAGGCTATATCCTCATGCAAACCAAGTACCCGCAGGAATCAGCCAAATTGGCCGGGGTAATTCAGGAAATAGCCGGAAAATAGCACGCGTTGCCTCAAATAAAAATCTACACGAAATGACAATTTGGCAAGAATCTCCAAAAGACTTACAATTTGAGTATGAAAGCCTCGGAAACGCTTACCTGGAAAGACATTCACGAAATCCCGGCCCTGCTTGAGGATTTTTCGCGCGACGCGCATGAAAAGCTCGGCGGCAGCATACTCAAAGCCGCGGACGAATCCGTATACCTTATAGGACGCGGCAGCTCCGGCAACGCGACGCTGTTCGCCAAATACGTCTGGGAGACATACGCCGGGGTGCGCACCGATTTCATACATCCGCACGCAATTTTCGAGGCGAAACTGCCGCTCAATTTCAAGGATAAAGCGGTGTGGGCGTTCTCGCAGTCCGGGCAAAGCACCGACGTGGTGGAATGCCTCCGGCGCATGATGAGCTGGGGCGCGAAGGGCGTGGCCGTCACCAACGAGGCGGACCCTGCCAAAAACACGCTGGCCGGCATAGCTGACAGGCACATACTGCTTTCCTCGTCGAAAGAAACCGTCGTCGCAGCCACTAAAAGCTTTGAATTGCAGCTCTGGCTCTGCCTGTGGACGGCGCAGTTGTGGGCGAAATGCTTCGACGCGGACGACTTCGCCCGCACGATAGGGATAACCGGCGCCATGCTGCAAAGCGCCGGCGGCAACGCGAATTTCGCTTTCTGGCCCGCGCTCAAAAAAGCGCCGGTGGTGGCGTTCGTGGGACGCGGGCCGATGTTCGCGGTGGCGGAAGACGCCGCGCTCAAATTCCGCGAGATGGCGGGGGTGCACGCCAGCGCATATTCCGCGGCGGAGTTTCTGCACGGCCCCATCGGCGCGCATGGCCCCGAGGATTTGGTACTGCTGCTTTCGCCCTCGCGCGAAGCGCTGCCGCCGGACCTCGAGAAAGTGCGCGGCGCGCTCGATTCGCGCGGCACCACGCATCACATACTCTCCCCCGCGGGCGGCAAGCCGCCTTTCAATTCCGTCGTGCTCGATACCGAGTTGAAACTGGCCGCGCTGCATTTCGCCGTCGAAAAAGGGCTGGACCCGGACAGGCCCAGAGGCCTCAAAAAGGTCACCCCCACGCTATAACTTCCGCCGGAAAACGGACGCCGTCTATTTTGCTATAATAGTATCAGAGCTATGAAAGAAAACTGCCTGCTCATATTCCTCAACGCGCCTTCAGCCGACAAGATGCCGGCGCAGTTCAAAAGCGCCTTCGGCGCGGAAAAAGCCGTTCTGGCCTATACGGACATGGCGCGGCATCTGTTCGCCGCGTCCAAAAAACTTTCGGGCGTCCAGCCGACGATAATTTACAAGGGCGACTCGAAATATCCCGATTTGCGCTGGCTCGACCCCGACGATCCCGGGTTTCTCAACCTGAAGGGAACAGAACCGCTGGAACAGTTCACCAACGCGATGGGCTGGGCGTTCGACGCGGGGGCGGTGCGCGCGACTGTGCTTTCCGTGCAGGCTCCCGGCGTGCCTCAGGACTGGCTCGAGAAGACGTTTTCGCTGCTGACGGAAAAAGACATCGTGCTCGGCCCCGCGCAGGACGGCGAGTGCTATCTGCTGGGCATGACCAGGATACAGCCCGCCGTCATAGAAGGCTATCCCTGGCCCGGGCGCCGGTTTTGCGACGAGTTGGCGGAGCGCGCCAAGCGCCTGCGCATGAGCGTTTATCTGCTGCCGGAATTTCCTCTTATAAAGGAGGAAAAAGCGTACCAGCAGTGGATATCGTCGGGACGCAAACCAGCCGCCGCGCCCGAAACCGGTCAGGAACCGCCCCGGCACAAAGAGACCAAAGCGGAAACCGGCAAGCGTTAGCAGCTAACACTACTCCGTTAAGTATATGCGCCTATTTGGAGGCGCGCAGCGGAATAAACAGCCCATACGCCCGACGCAACCCTGCACAACCGCGCAGGCAACCCGCAGCAACAAAAACATTCCCATCCCTTTATATGCGCCTCCCCTGCGGGCAAGGGCGCTTTCGGGCTGCGTCCGCGTCGCTCGTCGCTTGCATACAACGAGTATGCGCGCTCCTCGCTCCTTGCCTCGCCTCAAAATCACCCTTGCAAATAGCCGCATATACTTAACGGAGTAGTGATAAGTTTTTGCAAAAAGCAAGCCCCGCGAAACAAGCGGGGCTTGCGTTTTTTTATGAAAAATAGGCATTCTGGTCCCCTGAAAATTGCCCTAACGGCCCATGCTATGCGCGCCGCATTCGTTTATACTAGGTGTGGAAACAGGTCAAACAGGGAGGCGTTATCAATACCGCAACTCGCAAGATAAATAAATTATCCGCGGCGATGCTGTTTTTTTCTTTGGCGCTGGCCGGACTGCCCGCCCGCGCCAAGTCGGAAAGCCTGGAAACTCTCAGCAGCCGGGCGGCTTTCGCCGCCGCAATCCGGGCAAATTCAATTTCTCTCCCCGCCGCGCCCCAGCCGTCGTTTGCGCCCGCGCCCGCGAAAACGGGCGCAGGCCGCGCCGATAAAAACGGACTGCATGCCTATTTCATTGACGTGGGCCAGGGCGACGCGGAATATCTGGAGCTGCCCAACGGCAAAACCGCGCTGATAGACGGCGGCCCCGCCGAAGTGACCGGCGACCCGCACCCTCCCGACGGGCAGGAAATCGTGTACGGCAATCCGCCGCTGGCGGGATTCATCGCGCAGCACAACATCCGCAGCATAGACTACGTGGTGCTGACCCATCCCCATTTCGACCACTATGCCGGACTGGATTATGTTTTCACGCACGTGCAGGTGGGCACCTTCTATGACACGCGCGAGCGCAACGACATAAACATCGAAAAACTGCGCGCCAAAATCGCGAACCTCGGAGTCAATACCGTCTATCCCGCCGAAGGCGACAGTCTCAACTGGGCCCCCGAAGTGGCGGTAAGGGTGTTCAACAGCTGCTCCGCCGAAGGCTCAAGCAGCGACGGGCAGGTGCTCAACAACTGCTCGATAGCGCTGAAAGTCACCTATCAGAACACTTCGATATTTTATTCGGGAGATATACAGTCCGACGTTGAGTCACGGCTGGTGTCCAAATACGGCGCGCAGCTTCAGTCCGACGTGCTGAAGGTTGGGCATCACGGCAGCCGCACCAGTTCCAGCGCGGCGTTCTTGAAAGCGGTGAAACCGAAAACCGCCTATATAGAAGTCGGCAAAGACAATTCGTACGGGCATCCCACGCAAGCCGCGCTTTCCAGGCTTAAGGCGGCGGGAGCTAAAGTTTACCGCACGGACAGGGATGGAACGCAGGAATACGATATAGCCGCCGCCGGCGCAACCCGCTGAAATCCCCTGCTCTTTCATGTCCCCGATGCGTGAAGCGCGGCAATCCGCTGGAAAGCCCAAAATTCCGGCAAGTTTTTCCGCATTGCAAACTTTGATGAAAAATGCGAAATTTGTAGGCGAAGATTATTGAATCCTTCACTTATTCAGAGGAACAATGGAAAAATACCGCTTTCTCTCAGACGCTCAGCTTCAGGCCGAAATCGCCAAGTGCGAGTATTGCGAGGAAAAACCCTGCAAGGCCGCCTGTCCGGCGGATTGCTCCCCCGCCGATTTCATAATGGCCGCCAAATGCGGCGAAAAATCCGATTACAAGCGCGCCGCCGCTCTTATTCTGGGAAGCAACCCGGCGGGCGGCGTCTGCGGCGTGGTCTGCCCGGACTGGCACTGCATGAAAGCCTGCGTGCACGGGCATTTCGATTCCGCCGTCAACATCCCCGCCGTGCAGGCCGCGATAATCAGGAAAGCGCGCGATTTGGGCGTTTTGCCGGAGTTCGCCAAAGTTAAACCGAACGGCAAAAAAATCGCAGTAACCGGCGGCGGTCCGGCGGGCATGTCGGCTGCCGCGGCGCTGGCGCAGGAAGGCTATGCCGTTGATATTTATGAGGAGCAAAAAAAGTCCGGCGGCATGTGCCGTCTTATTCCGCCCTGCCGGCTGGACGCGGACGTGGTTGACGGAGATTGGAAATTCATAAAATCCCTCGGCGAAATTTCCGTGAAAACCGGACGGCGCGTGGAAAATCCCGCCTCGCTCCTGAAAAAGGGATACGCGGCTGTCATAGCCGCCGCCGGCGTTTCAAAACAGGTGAAACTGGGCATTCCCGGCGAAAATATGGCCGCGCAGGGGCTTGCGTTTCTGCGAAGCCCGGGCAAATATTCGCCTAAGGGCAAAACTGTCGCGGTAGTTGGCGGCGGCGCGGTGGCGGCGGACTGCGCCGTTACCGCAAAACGCCTCGGCGCTGCGCGGGTGGAGATGTTCACCCGCAAAAACGCCGGCGATATCCAGCTTGCGCGCCGCAAGATGGAATCGCTGCTTTCAAACGGAATCAACATCAACGGCAAAACCCGCATTACTGAGATAATCTCCGCAAAAGGAAAAACCGCCGGCATAAAAATCATAAAGCTTGGCGAAAAAGGCAAAGACATCGCCGGCGCTTCGCAATTGCGCCCGGAATTCAACCTTGTCATACTCGCGCTTAAAAACCTGCCGGAGTTTCAGCCGTCCGGCGAAAAAGGCGTTTTTTTCGCGGGCGACGCGCAAGGCGGCGCGTCCACCGTGGTGGAAGCCGCGGCCTCCGGCAAAAACGCGGCGCTGCTGGCGGCCGCTTACACAAAGGGAAACAAGCCGCCGGAAATAGAGCGCATGAACAAAAGCTTTCACATCCTGCGCGGGCGCAACTTGCGTCCCGTTCCGGTAGACGCGGAATTTTTCGGGCGGCGCATAAGCTCGCCCTTCCTGATTTCCGCCGCGCCGCATTCCGACGGCTACGAGCAGGTCAAAAAAGCCTACGAGGCCGGCTGGCCCGGCGTGGTGATGAAAACCGCGTTCGACGGCATCCCTATCCATATTCCGTCGGAGTATATGTTCAGGTTCGGCGCTTCCACCTACGCCAACTGCGACAATGTGTCGGGACATCCGCTGGACCGCGTCTGCCGCGAAGTGGAGCGCCTCCGCCGCGAATTTCCGGACCGGCTGACTATGGCCTCAACCGGCGGCCCCGTAACCGGCGACGCGGAGCATGATAAAAAAGGCTGGCAGGCCAACACGCGCAAACTCGATTCCGCCGGAGCCTGCGGAGTGGAATACAGCCTCTCCTGCCCGCAGGGCGGCGACGGCACGAAGGGAGACATAGTTTCCCAGGACCCGGAGTTGTCCGCGCAGATTGTGGATTGGGTGATGGAAACCGCCGACCCATCCGTGCCGAAACTGTTCAAGCTTACCGCGGCGGTGACCTCCATACATCCCGTGATAACCGCTCTCCAAAAAGTTTTTGAAAAGTATCCGCGCAAAAAAGGCGGCGTGACGCTGGCGAATTCCTTCCCCGCGCTGGGTTTCAGGAAGAGCGGCAAGAAAATGTGGGAGGAGGGCGTCGTCGTCGGCATGAGCGGGGAAGGCGTCATCCCGATAAGCAACCTCACGCTGGCGAAAGTGTCCGGCCTGGGGGTGCATGTTTCCGGCAACGGCGGCCCGATGGACTACCGCTCCGCCGCCAACTTCCTCGCTCTCGGCGCGGAAACGGTGCAGTTTTGCAGCATCGTCTACAAATACGGCTACGGCGTCATAGACGAGCTTAACTGCGGCCTCAGCTATTTGCTGGAGGAGCGCGGCATAAAATCGGTGCGGGAGCTTATCGGCAGGGCGTTGCCGGAGCCCGCGACCGCGTTCGGGCAATTGACCGCCGTCAAAAAAATCTCCGCCGTTGACAGGGAGCTGTGCGAGCATTGCGGCAACTGCGCGCGCTGCCCGTATCTGGCGATAAAGCTGGACGCGGATAAAATCCCCGTCATCGCCCCGACGCGCTGCATCGGCTGTTCGATATGCGCGAAAAAATGCTTCTCCGGCGCGCTATATATGCGCGCGCGCAGCAAAAAAGAGCTTGCCGCTCTTAAGGAAGACTGATGAAAACGCTGCTCGTAAAAAACGGCATCGTAATCACTCTCGGCGAAAATAACAGGGTGCTTTACAACCATTCGGTGCTGTGCGCCGGGGATAAAATTTCCGCCGTCGGTCCCGACTCTCAGTTTGCCGGAAAGTACGACAAGGTTATAGACGCGCGCGGGCGCGTGGTGCTGCCGGGCTTCATAAACGCGCACATGCATTTTTACAGCACGCTGGCGCGCGGGCTGGGCAAGGCGGCTCCGGCGAAGGATTTCAACGGCGTGCTGGAAAACCTCTGGTGGCGGCTGGACAAAAAGCTCACGCTGGACGATTGCTATTACAGCGCGGTGGCGCCGCTGGTTGACTCCATACGGAAAGGAACCACCACTCTTATAGACCACCACGCCAGCCCTTATGCCGCGCGCGGTTCGCTCGACGCAATCGCAAAAGCGGTCAGGGAAACGGGGCTGCGCGCCTGCCTGTGCTACGAGGTGTCAGACCGCGACGGCGAAAAAATCGCCGCCGACGGCATAGCCGAGAACGCGGAGTTCATAAAACGCTGCGAAAAAGAAAAGGACCCGCGCCTGTCCGCCATGTTCGGCCTGCATGCGGCTTTCACGCTGAGCGACAATACTCTCGCCGCCGCGTCCGCCGCGGGCCGCGGGCTGGAAACCGGCTTCCACATCCATTGCGCCGAAGCCGCCGCCGACGAGGAATTCAGCGAAAAAAACCACGGAATGCGCGTCGTCGAGCGGCTGGAAAAATTCGGGCTGCTGGGGCCCGGCAGCATCGCGGCGCACTGCGTTCATGTGGATGAAAGGGAAATGGATATTCTCGCCGCAACCGGAACGCCGGTGGCGCATAACCCGCAGTCCAATCTAAACAACGCCGTGGGAATCGCGGACGTGGTGGCTCTGGCAAAAAAGGGCGTGCTGGTCGGCCTCGGCACCGACGCGATGACGGTGGATATGCCGGAAGAGCTGCGCGTCGCGCTCTGGGCTCAGCATTTGAAACATGGCGATGCCTCCTGCGGCTTCATGGAAACGCTGTCAACTCTGCTGTTTAACAACGCCAAAATAGCCGCCAGGCATTTCAGGCTGCCGCCGGGCGAGCTGCGCGCGGGCTGCGCCGCGGATATCATCGTGCTGGATTACCGCGCGCCCACGCCGCTGGACGCGGGAACCTTTTTGGGGCACCTGTGCTACGGCATGGCGCCGGCTCCCGTTGACTGCACCATAGCCGGCGGGCGGGCGCTGCTGGAGGAGGGTGAACTGAAGCTGGACCTCGATTTGGAAGGGATATGCCGCCGTTCGCGCGAGGCCGCCGCCGCGCTTTGGGAGAGATTCTAATCTTGCTTGCTGTGTCATAAACACAACAGAGCTACAGGGCTGCATTTCAGCCACGAAACACACGAAATACACGAAAAATGAGGAGCCTTTTCAACAACATAACTCAGCCGCAGATGAACGCAGATACTCGCAGATTAAAAACAAAAACCGCTTTTGTCTGCCTTTATCCGCGAAAATCTGCGTTCATCTGCGGCTAAAACTCCGTTGTTTGTGTTGTTTGTTCCTCTTTCGTGTATTTCGTGTGTTTCGTGGCTTGTATTCATAAAGGAATAAATGACCGACCATGAAGCCGAGCACGGGCGCATAGAAAAAACCGTGCTGGACAAGTTCTTTCTCAGCTACGGCAAGGCCGCGCTGGAGTCCTGCCGCCACGGCGACCCGCTCAGGGGCGAGCCGGATATGCTGTGCGGCGTGCGCAAAAACGCCGCGCTTGAAAGCTGGGGCATAGAGCTCACCGAGGCGGTTGACAGGAGCTTCACCCTGCGGTTCGCCAATTCGCGCGGCATAGAGGAACGCATCCTTGCCGGCATAGCGGGCTGCCGCGCCTATAAGACAAGCCTTATCTGCCTGCATTTGCGGGGCCGCTCCCGCGCCAGAAAGCCTGTCGCGAAAGCCGTCGAAATGCTGTCGGAGTACGAACTGCCGGAAGGCACCCATTCGTTCGACTGGGGAATAGTGGAAATCATCAAGGGCCGCTTTGACGGGCCGGTCGTGCAGGTTACGTCCGCGGGGCCCAACCGCCCGCCCTGGCTTTACGTGATAGAGAAAAAGTTCGGCAAGGATTACAATTTCGGGCAGGCGGCCGTGCGCGGCCTGCTGGTCTATCACGAGCTTGCGGCCCATATCCCCATAGAAAACCGGCTGCCGGACATAAAAAAGTATGTCCGGCAGAACATGAAAAACTCCGTCTTCAACACCGTCTGGCTCTACGACGCCGCCAAAAGCAAGCTGGTGTGGAGCTACGGCGCGGCGAAATAGGGGCCAATAGGCCCCATTCGCAAATAGGTCCTTTGACCCATGTGCGGGGCCGGGATATGAAGTAGAATCAAGGTATGAAACCTGCAACCATTTTGATTTCCCTTGTGTTCATCTTCTCCGCGATGCCGTGCGTCGCGCAGGGCGCTGCGGGCAAATGTCCGTCCGCGCCCCAGGCCAAGTCGGGCGAGACTTATGAATCTCAAGTCGCCGGATTCGCTAAAAAAGCCGGCGTGGAACGCGCGCTGATGGTTGCCCTGGCGCGGGTGAGCGCCAGGTCCGCGAAATCCGCAAAATCCATGAAAGACCGGTCCGGCGCGAAAAACAAAATCTCCGCCCATGCCCGCAAGACGGGCAAGGCAATAAGCGCGCGCAGTTCGCGCGGCGGCGCTAAAGCCGGAGTTAAGACGCCGGAAGCTGCGGGCAGGCGCGGGGTAAGCGTAGTCAGCAAGGCCCAAGCCGGAGCGGATTCAAGAGTCGCGCGCGGATTAAGCGGCGGCGCCGGCAAGACCCAAAACCGGGCGAATGCGTCAGAAGCCGCGGACAAACGCGCATTGAGCAACAGAGCCCAAACCGAAGTAAACGCCGTTAAAGAACTGATGGGTCACGGGAAAAACAAAAGCCTTATCAAAGACCCCTCCAATCTTTTTGACAGTGACGCCAGAACCCTGCTTGACGGCTATGCCAGGAGCAAAGGCCTGTCCGGCAAAGCGGGAAAAGAGTTTGTGGACGCGGTTATGAGCGAGCGCGCCAAACTGCTGGCGGAGGAGCATTCAACGCTGCCCGCGAATGACTTGGCGCGGAAACTGGCCGCCTCCGACAATGCTGCCTCCAACCGCTACAAACAGATGGAGGCTTTGCGCAGCAACGGTCCCAAGTCCAATCCCGGCGGTGCTTCGGGACGCGCAGCAACTGACAACAAGGCCAAGTTGCCGGGACGGCTCCCGGGCGGTTCGCCTGTTCTTCAGCAAGGACCTCAGACGGGGGGTAATTGAGAGCTTCGGCAAGCGGCGCGTGATGTTTCCGGAACCTTCGGTGGAGAGCAATTGAGATTATGAAACCAACGGCGATTTTAATTTCCCTTTTGTGCGTCTTCGCCGCGCTGCCGGATATCGCGCGGGGCGCTTGCGCCGATTGCCCGAAGGTGCCGCAGGCCAGGGGGAGCGACAGCTTTGAATCAAGCGTCTCCAAATCCGCCAGAAAAGCCGGCGTGGAATCCGAATTGCCGGTCGCCATAGCCCGGGTGATGCGGGACAAAAGATTCAGCAAGTTCGCAAAGGGCCGCCTCGGCCCCATGGGCATAAATCCCGCCTTCGCCCGCCAGAGGAAGATGAGCGCGAAAAAACTGCGCGGCGCCAGCGCGAACGCCGGCGCCAGCGTCTATTTCCTCAAAGGGATTATCGGGAAAAGAAAGGGCGGCAAAAAAAGCTCGTCGCATCTTTCCCAGGCTGATGTCCGCTACGTGCTGCGGGGTTATATACTGGGCCCGTCCGGAAGCGGCAAGCTGAGCAAAATGGACAACATGTTCATGAACGCGGTTATGAAGGAGCGTTCCAGTTTGGTGGCGGAGCGTTCCCACGCGCCGGCCATAAAAAAGCAGTTGGCCAAGTCCGAGAAGTCGTCTTCGGCTGCGGGCGAAAACAGGGATAAGCGGGTGGACAGAGTTCTCGACGCCAATGTGTGGGGCGGCAAGGGCGAAAGCCTCGGCTGCCCTCAAACGGGCGGCATGGGCGGAGTCAGCGGCGGCATGGGCGGAATAAAAAGCGGCGGTGGCGGCAGCAGCAGTGGTAGCAGCGGCGGCGGCACTTCCCGTCCCGGCGCCGGCGTCGGCGGCTCTTCGGGAGAAGGCAGCAGCGGCGGGGGCGGCGGAACTTCGCCGGGCCAGTACGACGAAATCATAAAGAAGTACGCCGAAAAATTCAAGCTGAACCCGAAACTGGTGAAGGCCCTGATAAAGCAGGAGTCCGGCTTCAACGCGACCGTTGTGTCTAAAGACGGGCATGGTTCGGTGGGGCTTACGCAGCCTTTGCCGGCGACCGCCAAGCAAATGGCCAAGAAATTGGGAATGAACGATGTCGCCAATCTTAGCGATCAGCAGATACAGGAGAAACTGAAAGACCCTGATTTCAACATTCTGATTGGCTGCGCCTATCTGGACTATCTCCGCGAGGAGGGCGCCAAAGACGACTTCTCCATGCTGTCCGGCTACAACGGCGGCCCGGGCAGAATACGCAACCCGATTCCCGCCACGACTGCCTATGCCCGCAAGGTCATGGCGATGATGCCGAACATGAACATCTAATACAGGGGCGGCGTACGGCGGTGTCAAATTCCAAAACAGTCCGATTTTCAGGGATTACTCGTATGCAGAGTTTTATTGGAAGGCTGATTCTGTTGCCGGCTTTGTGCGGTTTCGCCGCGTTGCCGGTTTGCGCGCAGAGCGCCGACCCGCGGCCCGCGAACCGCCAGCCGTCCGGCGTGGAAGACAACACGCAATCCCTGATACGAACCTTCGCCGAGAGATACGGCGTTGAACCGGAACTGCCGCTGGCGATATTTTCGGCTCTGGACGCCAATCAAAAACTCGCCGAAGGCCGGCTGGGCCCCATGGGGATAAACCCGTCTTACGCCCGCCTCCTGAAGATGAATCCCGGGGATTTGCGCAACGCGAGGAAAAGTCCCGAAGCCGGTTGTTTTCTGCTCAAAAAGCTGGTTGAACGCGGAAAGCGGAAAGGAAAAATCAAAAATCCGGCGGCGCTTTTCGATGAGGAGATAAAGTTTGTGCTGCTGGACTATGCGCGGGGCCCGCTGGAATTTGACAAGCCGGATGGCGCGAGCGAGCAGTTTGTCCGCGAGGTCATGCAGGCGCGGGCCAAATTGCAACAGGAGCGTCTTCAGCCGGGCGGAGGGGACGGCTCCGCTGATATACACAAAAAGTTCGGCGACTCCGCAGCGTCCGCTTCTAATTCCGATTCCGAACGCGAGCGTCGGGTCAACGCGATGCTTCCCGGCGGAGCCGCGCCCGCGGGGTGGGACGACGGGGCCGGTCTCAATCCGCAACTGGGCGATATGGGCAGCCTTGCGCCCGCCGGAAACGGGGTTTCGCCGCTGTTTGAGGCCATGCGGAGCTATCCGCCGCTTATCGGCACCGGCATGCTGGTGCCGGTTGACGACAAAGTGTTAGCGAGCAAAGTGGCGTCCAAGTCGGTGAACAAATATGACGATTTAATCAGAAAATACTCGGGGGCGAACAAGCTGGACCCGCGGCTAGTGAAGTCGGTGATAGCGGAGGAATCCGTGTTCGATTCGTCAACCGAGTCCTCCGCGGGCGCGATAGGGCTGATGCAGCTCAAGCCGGCCACCGCCAAAGATATGGCGAAACGCATCGGGATTAAAAATTTCAAAACATCGCAGCTCAAGAACCCGGAAATGAACATCCGGCTCGGCACCGAATATCTCGTCTGGCTTTTTGAGATGGCGAACAGAAAACTGGGCTCATCCGGCGAGCCGGCGCAGCAGCCGCAATGGGTGGTCGAGCGCGTGCTGGCTTCCTACAACGGCGGGCCCAGCGTGATGGGTCTCAGCCGCCCCGCCTATGGCGTGCGCGAGTACGTGAGCATTGTGCTGGGCTTGCGCGCTTCGCACTATATAGATATTTAGTACTGTGTCATAAACACAGCAGAGCTACAGGGCTGCATTTTAGCCACGAAACACACGAAATTGACACGAAAAATGAGGAGCCTTTTCAACAACATAACTCAGCCGCAGATGAACGCAGATATTCGCAGATTAAAAACAAAACTGCTTTTGTTTGCCTTTATCCGCGAGAATCTGCGTTTATCTGCGGCTAAAGTTCCGTTGTTTGTTCCTCTTTCGTGTATTTCGTGTGTTTCGTGGCTCGTATTCATGGAGAAATAGTTGTTTACGACACAGTAAGACTGGAATCTCCGCAATTTTCATGCTATGACACTGAAAGAAACGGTAAGGCGCGCGCTTGAAGAAGACATCGGCGCGGGAGACATCACCACCGCGGCGCTTATTCCCGCGGACAAGCGCTACAAGGCCGCCGCCGCCGCGAAAGAGAGCGGCGTCGTCTGCGGCGTGGAGGCGGCCAAGCTGGCTTTCACGCTTTTAAGCCGCGCGGCGAAAGTGGAAACGCTCAAGGCCGACGGCGAACCGGTCTCGCCGGGGGACGTCATCCTGCGCGTGGAGGGCGACAGGTCCATTCTTTCCGCGGAGCGCGTGGCGCTGAACTTCCTGCAGCACCTCTCCGGTATAGCGACGCTGACGGCGCGGTTCGTCAAAGCGGCGCAGGGCACGACCGCCGTCATTCTCGACACGCGCAAGACGGTTCCCGGACTGCGCGAACTGGAAAAATACGCCGTCAAATGCGGCGGCGGGGTCTGCCACCGCATGGGGCTCTACGACGCGGCGCTGGTCAAGGACAACCACATCCGCGCCGCCGGCTGGCCGCGCATCAAAGAGGCGGTGGAGAAGCTGCGCAAGCGCCCCGGAGTCGAATTTATCGAGATAGAGGCGCAATCGCTGGAGGAAGTCAAACTCGCCGCCGGCTGCCGCCCCGACATAATATTGCTGGACAACCTGAGCCTCTCCGACATAAAAAAAGCGGTGCGCTTCATCGGAACTTTTCCGCAGGCCGTGCGCCCGCAGGTGGAAATTTCCGGCGGGGTGAGCCTGAAAAACGTGCGCGCCTACGCCGAGACCGGCGCCGACAGGATTTCGGTGGGGCGCCTGACCCACTCCGCCCCCGCGCTGGATATCAGCCTGGAAATATGCGATGACGACACACGGAAATAACCTGTTCCCTGTTCCCGTAAAAGGCGGTCTGCGCGGCGTGTCCGAAACTCTCTATATGGATTCAGCCGCCAGCACGCAGGATTTCGCGCGCTCCCTCGCCGTCTCGGGCGCGTCTCACGGCATGCTGGTGCTGGCCGGGGAGCAGACGCTTGGCCGGGGACGGCTGGGCCGCGAGTGGGAATCTCTTCCCGGCGGGCTCTACATGAGCGTGATTTTAAGGCCCAAAGCCGCGCCGGCGGATTTGAGCGGGCTCAGCCTCGCTGTTGCGGACGCCGTTTCCCGGACCGCGCGCGGGCTCTACGGGCTTAAAACCCGCGTCAAGCCGCCCAACGACGTGCTGGCGTGGGAGCCGGCCCGGCGGAAATATCTCAAATTGTCGGGCATACTGATAGATTCCTCCACGGACGGCGGGCTGGCGCACTGGGTGGTGGCCGGAATCGGCGTGAATCTCGAAAACCGGCTTTCCAAAACCCTGCCCCGCGCCACCACGGTGCGCCGCGCCAGCGGCGCGGCGGCGGACCGCGGCGAGTTCCTCTCCGAATTCTTTTCCGTTTTCTGGGACGCCTACTCGGCATGGGAACTGAAAGCCGCCTCAAGGCTGAACTGAAAAGGCTCGCGCTCGGCGCGGCTTCGTCCGCGGGCGTGGCCGGCGCGGACATTCTCTCCTCCTCCGTTCCGCAACTCGAAAATTATATCGCGCGCGGCCTGCCGCCGGGACTGGGCTGGCTTGCGCGCGCGCCGCGGCGGCGCGCCGATATCAGGAGTTTTTTTCCAAAAGCGCGTTCCGTGCTGATGTGCGCGTTCTGTTACGGCGGACCGCCGCCGGCGCCGCTGTCTCCGGGAGAACTTGAGCGCATAACCGCGACGCGCGGCGGCAGGAACCTGCCGCTTAAAAAAGCGTTCGCTTCGCTGCCTTCGGTGAACGCGGCGCGCTATTTCCTGCTGCGGGATTACCATGCGGCGGTGAAAGCCGCGCTTGAAGGCGTGCTGGCGAAACTGCGGGAAAATCATCCCGAAACAGAAGGCAGGGTTTTTTGCGATGATTCTCCCGTGCTGGAAAAAGCGCTGGCCGTGAAAGCGGGGCTGGGCTGGGTCGGAAAAAACACGCTGCTGATAACCCCGCGCCGCGGCAGCTTCGTGGTTTTGGGCGGGATAGCGCTGTCCTGCGAACTCGGACCCGACACGCCGTGCGCCACCGGCGGCTGCGGACGCTGCGAAAACTGCCTGCGCGCCTGCCCGTCGGGCGCGCTGGAGCCGTATGTTTTGAATCCCGCGCGCTGCGCGTCTTACTGGACCACGCTGCACAAAGGGGAACTGCCGCCCGGCGCCGCGGAAATATGCGGACAAAGAGCCGCCGGCTGCGACATATGCCAGGACGCCTGCCCCTTCAACGCGGGAACAAGCGCGGCTGTCAGCGCGGTATTTGAAGCTGTCAGGTAATTGCGGTTTTTACGGTTTCCAGCAGTTCGGAGGTTTTGACAGGCCTGGACAGGAATCCTTTCACCTGCCCGAATTTTTCAAACAGCGGTTTTGCCTGCATGAGGTGGCTGAGGACTATTATGGGGATGTTTTTAACCGCGTCGTCGGCGGAAAGCTGAGCCGCTATGGCGTTGCCGTCAAGAACGGGCAGAACGGCGTCGAGCACCACTAGGTCCGGCGCGGCGGCTTTTATCTTGTCGAGAGCGTCGCGCCCCGTGTCCTGGGAAAACACCTCGAAACCTTCCTTCCGCAGCGTTTCCTCAAGCGATTCAAGCAGTTCCGGCGAATCTTCGATTATGAATATTTTCTTGCCCATTACCCAGATTCTACAAAATATATTTTGAAAGTTGTAAGTCCGCGCGGTTAGTTGGTACAATTACTCCATTCTACAATGGCGGTATTGCGTGAAATACTGGGCTTACATAGACAACGAAATCAAAGGGCCTTTCGACCGTGAAGAATTGCCGGCAGTCGCCGGCTATTCGGCTGAAACGCTTCTTTGCCCCGAGAGCACCGTGGACGGCGAGCCGCAGGAATGGCAATTCGCCAGCGCGTTGTTTGCCGATTCTTCCGCCATGCCGGCGCAGCCCGACGAGGCCGCGCAGGCTTATGAGCCCGCCGCCGAAGGGGCTCAATCCCAGCCCTCGCTGCGGGAACTCGAGCAGGCTTACGCCGAGGCCGTCTCGCCGCCTGCCGCCGAAGCGCCGCAAGCCGCGTCTGCGCCGGAAACCGCGGCGGATGTTTCGCAAGCCGCCGTCTCGCCGGAGGCCTCCGCGCCGCGGGAAGAGCCCGCCCAAACGCCTGAAACCGTTTCTTCCCCGCAAGCCGTGGCGGACGTTCCCGAAGACGCCGCTGTTTGCGAACCCGCCGCGCAGCAGGAAAGCCAGGCTGATTTGGCGGGCTCCATTTCGTCGCTGAGCGATGCGGCGAAGGCTTCCGATTCGCAGTGCATTCCCGCTCAGGAGCCGCAAGCCGCGGCATTTACAGGCGGTTCCGCCGATATCCCCGCCGCAATCGCGTCGCTGGACAGTCTGGTTCAGGCGCCGCAAGCCTCCGCACCGTCCGCCGCGCAGGCCGCTGAAGTTCCTGCCGCCGCCGCGCCGCAGCCTTCGCCGGAAGCCAAACCCGCTGACGCGGCTCCTCCGCCGGAAAAAGCGGCGCCGCTCTCCGCACAGCCGCTTTCATTTGAATCGGCGTCCTCGGCGGTGTCCAGGCCGCAGCCCTCTTCCGCCGGAACGCCCGCGTCGTCCTGGCCGCGAGAGTTCGCCAGGCCGCAGCTTGAAAGCGCCGCCCAGGCGCTCTCCCCCGAAGGCGCTCACGGCGAAGCGCTCGCCTCGATGAACACTTCCACC
This sequence comes from Elusimicrobiales bacterium, assembly GCA_028688475.1. Lineage (GTDB taxonomy): Bacteria > Elusimicrobiota > Elusimicrobia > Elusimicrobiales > Elusimicrobiaceae > JAQTYB01. The sequence goes on along the minus strand of JAQTYB010000004.1, from coordinate 21,158 downwards.
GGCCTTGAGCAGGGACTGTCGAAGGGCGGTCTCATAATCGAAAGTTCCGCCGACATACTGGGGGTCGAAATCAGCAAGGCGACGCCGCTGCCGCTGCATTCCTCGCCGTACGGCGGCCCTAATTTCGCCGGTCATGGCTCCCCTTACCCGGCGCGGCCCGCCGCTCCCGCGGCCAGCGTGTCGCTGGCGGAGACCACCGAGATAAAATCGCGGCTCGAGCAGCTAAGCCGCAACGTCAACAGCATAGGGCAGATTCTGGTTGATTCCCGGCATACCCAAAAGCAGGCTGACGCCGCCGCGACGGCGCCGTCCGGCGCCTCCGACGCCGAGGCCGCGCGCAAGCTGGACCGGCTGCTGGGCGAACTCGCCTCTTTCAAAAACGAGTTCGGCATAGCCCTTTCCGGATTTCAAAACGCCAACAAGGATATTCCCGTCCGGATAAGCGCGATACTGGAAGCAATTTCCATCCTTTCCGCCGACCGCAGCGCGCCGCAGCAGGTATACCCCACCGCGCCGGCGGACGCCAAACCGCAAACGCAGCGCCGTATGCCGGAAGCGTCGCTGCGTCCCGCCTCGCCTGTGCCGGCGGTGGCGCAGCCAGGTTCCCCGGACGAGCCGTCGCAGAAAGAGCTGAATATGACCATAGGCGGCACCGGCGAGCCGTTTTTCAACGTGCTCAAGAGATATCTCAAAGGCCTGTTCAAGACCATAGGCATGACGCTTGTCATCATAGCCGCCGCGGCCGCTTGTTTCGGCGTCATATTATGGCAGGGGTATGTGCCCGATTCGTTCAATCCGCTCAAGAACCCCGCTATTGTAAAATCTGTTTCCGCCTATCTGCCGGGACTGCGCGGCCCGCAAAAACCGCAGCAGCCCGCCGCTCCCGCGCCGGCGCCCGCCGCCGCGGTTTCGCCGCAGCAGGCGGCGGACGCGCAGCGCAGCGCCGAATTGCTGGCTTTCGTGAAGAGCTACGAAATAAAGCCCGGCGTCACGCTGGAATCCGCGATAACCGCCGCCGCTCCGGCTGTGGCGGCGTCCTCCGCGGATTGGAAGGCGCAGGCGGTGTCCGGCTCGCTGTATGCCGTTTCCGTGACGGTCCCGCCGGCGGGGGCCAACGGCTACAAGGTGTCCTATTTCTTCGATTATGACGCCGAAAAGCATACCGTCGTCCCCACAAACAGCGAGGCGCAGAATCTTTTCATAACCGCCGGCGGCGCCGGAGCCGCGCCAGCGCCCGCGTCAGCGCAGCAGTCCGGCAGGGCCAGTCCGCAATCCGTCCCGCCGCGGCAGGGCAATGCCGCGCCGCCCGCCGCAAACTTCGCGTCGCCGTTTTCGCCCGCGCCTGCCGCCCCCAAACCGGCCCCGTCCGCCAAAGACGGCGTCAGCGCGCCCGCCTCCGCGGGCGCACTATCCGCCGCGCAGCCGTTTTCGCCGGTTGAAGGCGCGGTCCCGGAGGGCAAGCCGCCGGCTAAAAAGCGCAAGCCCGCCAAAAAGGCGGTTGCGCCGCGCCGCGCCGCCGCCAAGCCCGCGCCGAAACTGAAACCCGTCCCGCGGACCGACGAGGGCGACGAGATTATCGAAGAGATAATCGAAGAATAGGCTTGTTTCCCTGAATTATCCGGGGACAGGCGGACAGCGCCCGTTTTCCGACTCTCTATGGAATGGATTTATCAGGCTCCCCTGCTTTTCTTTTCGGTGGTGTTCCACGAGTTTGCCCACGGCTATATGGCCTACCGCCGGGGCGACGATACCGCCTATCTTTCCGGCAGGCTCACGCTCAACCCCGCGGTGCATGTGGATTTGTTCGGCACCATATTGCTGCCGGTGTTGTGCTATATGTCGCATCTGCCGATGTTCGGCTGGGCGAAACCGGTGCCGGTGAATCCGCTGAGGCTCAACCGCCCGCGGCAGGACATGGTGGCGGTGGCGGCGATGGGGCCGCTTTCCAACATAGCTCTGGCGCTGGCGGGAGTGCTGCTGCTCAAGTCCGTGCTGCTGGCCTCGTCTTTGCTCGGCGCGGATAATGTGGTGCTGGCCGTCAAAGCGCTTTCTTTTCTGGTTACGGTGAATCTGGTGCTGGCGGTTTTCAACCTCATTCCCATCGCCCCGCTGGACGGGTTTCAGATAGCGCGCGGACTGCTGCCTTACAAATGGGCGGCGGTTTACGAGCGGCATGTTCCCTACGGGATGTGGATAGTGCTGGGCCTCATCGTCACGGGGATAATGAGATACATCATCACGCTGCCGGTGGCGCTTTCGATGCTGCTGCTGGCGAAAATGGGTCTGTTCACTTTTTAACGGAGCGTGGATATGGAAAAAAAAGCGCGGGTGATTTCGGGGGCGCGCCCCACGGGCCGGATGCATCTCGGCCACTATTTCGGCGTGCTGAAAAACTGGGTCTCGCTTCAGGATAAATACGACTGCCGCTTTTTCGTCGCGGACTGGCACTCGCTTACCACCGGGCACGAGGATACGTCGCGGATTATCGCAAACACGCGCGAGATGGTTATAGACTGGCTCGCCGCCGGAGTGGACCCGGAAAAGTGCGTGATTTTCAGGCAGTCCGGCGTGCCTGGCCACGCCGAACTTAACCTGCTGCTGGGCATGATAACCCCCGTCGGCTGGCTGCTGCGCTGCCCGACTTACAAAGAGCAGCTGATAGAAATTTTCAAGAAAAAATACGCAGGGCAGTTGGAGCATCACAAGGCGCAATCCTCTGGAAAGCTTATGACCGCGCTCAACGAATCCGCCGGAATGGGCGCGGACGCCGAACTGGCCGCGGCTTCTGAACTCGCCTCTTTCGGTTTTCTCGGCTACCCCGTGCTGCAGGCCGCCGACATAGCCGTGCACCGCGGCGATTTCGTGCCGGTGGGACAGGACCAGGTTGCCCATGTGGAAATGTCGCGCGAGATAGTGCGCCGGTTCAACGACCTTTACGGCGCGGACACGCTGACCGAGCCGAAGCCGCTTCTGCCCGAAATTCCCAAAGTGCCGGGGCTCGACGGGCGCAAGATGTCCAAATCCTACGGCAACGCCATAGAGCTGGGCGAGGAAACCGAGTCCGCGCGAAAAAAAGTAATGTGCATGTTCACCGACCCGAACAAAAAACGCGCCGACGACAAGGGCAATCCCGACGGCTGCGTGGTGTTCTCCTTCCACAAAATCTACAACCCGGATTTCAAGGCGCGCGAGGCGGAATGCCGCGCCGGCTCCATGGGCTGCGTAAACTGCAAAAAACATGTTTTCACGTTCATCGAAAACCATCTCGCCGACTTCCGCGCAAAGCGCGCGCAGTATCAAAACAACCCGCAACTGGTTGATGAAGTTCTCGCGCGCGGCAACGCCGCCGCCAACGCCTCGGCGGAGGAAACCATGAAAGCCGTGCGCAAGGCGATGAAATTCTCATGATACCGGCGCAATCCATGAACATCAATCTGGACGTGTTTGAGGGTCCCATGGACCTGCTGCTGTATCTCATCCGCAAAAACAATCTCGATATTTACGACATTCCCATAGCGCAAATCACGCGGGAATATCTTGACTACCTCGAAGTGATGAAGGACCTCAACCTCGACGTGGCGGGCGAGTTCCTGGTGATGGCCAGCACGCTCATGCAGATAAAGGCCAAAACGCTGCTGCCGTCGCAGGCCGAACCGAACGCCGACGAGGGCCCCGACCCCGCCGCCGAGCTCATCAGCAAGATAACCGAGTACCAGAAATACAAGGAAGCCGCCAAATTCCTGGACGCGCGGTTCGACGTCTACAAGGACGTTTTTTACCGCGGCAGCCCGTTGTTTTCCGACGCGGAAAAGATTCTCAATCTGGAGATGTTCGAGCTTATCGAGGCCGTCAAGCGCGCCCTGGAGCGCGTGGAGGACAAGGCCGGCGGCCCCGCCGTGCGCGGCGAGCAGTTCCCCATAGAAACGCGCATGGAAAAGATTCTGGACCTGCTTTCCAGCCGGGAGTGGCTGCTGCTGGACGACGTTTTCACGGGCGAGACCAAAAAGCTGGGCGTGATAACCTGCTTTATGGCGCTGCTGGAGCTTATCAAGCTGCGCCGGATAATGGCGCGCCAGGACGCGCCGCTCGGCGAAATACGCATTTACCTGCGCAACGAGCCCGGCGAACCGGCGGCTCAAACCACCGGGCAGCAGGCGCAGCCGGCCGAGCAGCCCGCCGCCGCGCCGATTCCAGACGCAAATACGGACGGAGAATGAAATGGAACGCGAGGAACTTTCAAAAGCGGTGGAGACCCTTCTTTTCATAACGGACCAGCCGCTGGATATCAAAAAATTGTGCCGGGTAACCGAAACCGCCGACGAGGAGGCCGTGCGCGCCGCCGTGGCGGAACTGCAAACGCTTTATCTGGAAAACTCGCGCGCCGTGCAGATAATCGAGGTCGGCGGCGGCTGGCAGATGTCCACCAAGCCGGAATACGGCCGCTGGGTGCGCCGCCTTTTCAACGAAAAGCTCACCATGCGCCTTTCGGCGGCGGCGTTGGAGACGCTGGCCATCATCGCCTACCGCCAGCCGCTCACTCGCGCGGAGATAGAGGTCATACGCGGCGTGGAGGTCATCGCCCCGCTTGAGACGCTGGTAACGCGCGGGCTGGTGAAAGTGGCGGGCCGCAAGGAGACGGTGGGCCGTCCGCTGCTTTACGGCACCAGCGAGGATTTCCTGCGCCTGTTCGGCCTCAACAGTCTCGACGATTTGCCCAGGATTGACGCCTTCCTGCCCAAAAAAGAAGAGGGTCCGGCGGAGCTTGGCGATGCCAGCCATGAAGCGCTGGACTTCGAATCTCAGCCGGAAGTGACAGGCGATGGCGGCGCGCGGCAGCCTTCCGCCGGCGAAACGCAGCCCGCGGCGCAAGGACAGTCCGAACTTTTCACCGAAACCCCCGCGCCTCAGGAGCCCGCCATCTCGCGCGAGGAATTCGAGGCCAAAGCTTGCGGCGCGGAGGACGCGGCGCCGCAGGACGCCGCCGCCGTGCCGCCGCAGCCGGCTTCAACCGAAGCTCCGTCTTCCGGCGGCGAGCCCCGCCGCGAAGGCTCCGCCGACGCGCGCGTCGAAGGTCAGCCGTTCGTTCTGGAACAGGAAACGCTTCCCGCCGGAAACGGGGAGCAGAAAACCGAAACCGGAGATGCAGCCGCCCCCGAAAAACCTTCCGGCGGCGAGCCGAACTGATTATGCCTGAATTAAGACGCGACCCGATTTTCGGCAGGTGGGTGATAATCGCCTCGGAGCGCCGGGGCCGCCCCACCGACATGAAGGCCGAAACGCTTCCCGCCGACGACAAGTCGAAATGCCCGTTCTGCGCCGGCAGGGAGTCCCAGACCCCGCCGGAGGTCATGGCGTATCATCCGCCGGGCCGCGAGGCCGACAAGCCCGGCTGGTGGCTGCGAGTGATTCCCAACAAATACCCCGCCCTTGACCCCGCCGGAAAATTGAAGCGCCGCGGCGTGGGGATGTACGACAGCATGGACGGCGTGGGCGCGCACGAGGTCATCATAGAATCGCCGGAGCACGTCCGCCACATAGCGGACATGGACGACAAGCGGGCCGAGGATATTTTCTGGGCCTACCGCGACCGCATGGCGGCTGCGAAAAAAGACGCGCGGCTGCAATACGCGCTGATTTTCAAAAACTACGGGCGCGCCGCCGGAGCCACGCTGTCGCATCCGCATTCGCAGCTTATCGCGCTGCCGATGGTGCCCATCCGCGTCAAACAGGAGATGGACGGCGCGCAGTCCTATTACGGCTACAAGGAGCGCTGCGTTTTCTGCGACGTCATCCATGAGGAGCAGCGTTTCGCCGAGCGTATCGTCGGCGAGGACGAGCATTTCATCGCCATAGAGCCCTACGCCAGCCGCTCGCAGTTCGAGACCTGGGTGCTGCCAAAAAACCACGCCGGGCATTTCGAGAAGATAACCGAGGCCGAGGTCAAAAGCCTGGCGCGGCTGATGAAAAGCGTGATGGGCAAGCTAAAGCGCGTTCTCGGCGACCCGCCTTTCAACTGGATGCTGCACACCACCCCGCTGCACGAGCCGGAAACCCCCAGCTACCACTGGCATATCGAGATAATGCCCAAGATGGCGCAGGTGGCCGGTTTCGAGTGGGGCAGCGGCTGCTACATAAACCCCACCCCGCCCGAACTAGCGGCCAAACTGCTCAACGAGGCGTGAGGATTTGCAAATAAATGAAAGGATGAGTGTGATAATATGATTTCCTTGGTAGAAGCGTTGAATTACAGATGTTTGCGGTATATCAAACAACCGCTTGGGCCTTTCAATATATTGGTAGGGCCAAATGCGAGCGGCAAGACCACTTTTCTGGATGTTCTTGGTTTTCTGGGCGACTTGGTTTCCAAAGGCATTGATGATGCTGTAGTGTCTAGAACTCAAAATTTCCAAGACCTTATTTACGGTAGACGCGGCGGCAAATTTGAATTGGCAATTGAAGCCGCGATACCGGATGAAAGACGTAAGCAGCTTTTTAAACCGGAGTTAGACACTATCAGATATGAAGTTGCTATTGGTGTAAATGGTGATAGCGAGATTAACATTCTTTCTGAAAAATGTTTAATCAAAAAAGCTGATAAATTTATACAAATGCCGCGCACTTTTTTCCCGCAATTATTGGATTCTCAGTCGCTCATAACTCCGTCCGGCAAGAGGGATATAAGGACTGTGATAAACAAAGTTAAAGGTGGCAATGACAATTATTATAATGAGGTGGAAGAAAAAACCAGCGGGCGATGGTCGCCGTCATTCAAATTGGGACCAAGAAAGTCGGCATTGGCGAATTTGCCTGATGACCAGTCGAAGTATCCGGCTGCAACATGGTTGAAATCACTTCTTTCTGAAGGCGTCCAAAAACTGATGCTAAACAGTCTTGTCATCCGCAAGGCGAGTCCTCCGGGGCAGGCGCGTTATTTTAAACCGGACGGGTCAAACTTGCCGTGGATGATTGAACAGTTACGTAACAAATCGAAAGAGCGATTTGATGCATGGATTGGTCATATTCAAACGGCATTGCCGGATATAGAAGATATCCGGATTGTCGAACGCGAAGATGATAAACACAAGTACCTGATGATACGCTATCACGGAGGGTTGGAAGTGCCATCGTGGATGGCGTCGGATGGCACATTGCGGCTTTTAGCTTTGACTTTACCGGCATACCTGCCCGGTTTCGGCGGGGTTTATCTTGTCGAAGAACCGGAAAACGGGATACATCCCCGCGCGGTTGAAACCTTGTATCAATCCCTGTCTTCAATATATGACGGGCAAATTCTGCTGGCTACGCATTCGCCGGTTATGTTAAGCATGGCGGATGCTGATAAAGTTTTGTGTTTTGCGAAAACCGCAGAGGGCGCGACGGATATTGTTCTCGGAAGCGACCATCCGGCTCTAAAAGACTGGAAGAAAGAAACCAATCTGGGTGTTCTTTATGCCGCCGGGGTTTTGGGATGACTATAGAAAAAGACCTAGTGATTTTGGTTGCCGATAAGGATGCGGAACTGGCGCTTATTGAACTGTTACGAAGGACACAGGCATTGGGAATAAGAGATATCAACTTTGACTTTTACAAACACCCCAACAGAGATTCCGGTTGTTTTACGAATGCGCACGAGTTTCTGCGTTCTTTCGCCAATCATTATACCCATGCGCTGGTGGTTCTTGATAAAGACGGTTCGGGACGGGAAGGCCAGGCTACATATTCTGTTGAAAATGATTTAAAGCAGCGTCTTTCCGCAAACGGTTGGAACGAGAGGGCCGAAGTTGTCGTAATAGAACCAGAACTGGAAATGTGGGTTTGGAGCGACTCTCCGAATGTAGATTCTGCTCTGGGTTGGGACGGACGCAATCCTGATTTGAGGGGCTGGCTTATTTCCTGCAACATGATATCAGCCTCAAGACCAAAACCAGCAGACCCAAAAAAAGTGTTTGAACGTGCTCTTAGAGAGGCAAAAAAACCCAAATCAGCTTCAATCTTTGCGGAACTGGCGCATAATGTCAGTTTCGATAGATGTACCGATTCCTCGTTCACCAAACTCAAAACGGTGCTTCGCCAATGGTTTGGTGCAACGGCAACTAGTTCGACAGCAATAGCCGAGGAGAAACCATGAACATACTTCTTGCCGCTAGCGAAGTGTTTCCGTTTTGCAAGACCGGCGGGCTCGCCGACGTGGCGGGCGCGCTGGCGCAGGTGCTCTCCCGGGTGAAGGGCAACAACCTCGCCGTGTTCCTGCCGAAATACCGCAACATCGGCGGCGGGATGTTCTCGCTCAAGGCCGTGTCCGGCAATTTCAACGTGCCCATCGGCGACAGAATAGAGCCCTGCGCGCTTTTCCGCGCCGACTGGGGCAAGGCGGCGGTTTATTTCGTTGACAACCCGAAGTATTTCGACCGCAGCGACCTTTACCGCACCAAGTCCGGCGATTACGCCGACAACGACGAGCGGTTCATGTTCTTCTCGCGCGCCGTGCTCGAAGGCGCCAAGTTCACGGACTTCAAACCCGACGTAATCCACTGCCACGACTGGCAGACCGGCCTCATCCCCGCATACCTGCGCACGCTTTACCGCATAGACGCGTTTTTCGCGCGCGCGGGCTCGGTTTTCACCATACACAATATGGCCTTCCAGGGCTGCTTTCCCAAAGAGACCGCTTTCAAGGCGGGGTTCGGCTGGATAGACTTCACGCCGGACCGGCTGGAATATTACGGCGGCATCAACTATCTCAAGGCGGGCATGGTTTATTCCGACAGGATAAACACCGTCAGCCCGACTTACGCGAAAGAGGTGCAGTCCGACCCCGCGTTCGGACGCGGCCTCGAAGGCGTGCTGCGCGCGCGCGGCGCGGCGTTTTCGGGAATATTGAACGGCATAGACACCGAGGTCTGGGACACGGAGATAGACTCTTTCATACCGCGCGGCTACGACATCCGCTCCTTCACGAAAGGCAAGGCCGCCTGCAAGCGGCTTTTGCAGGAACGCCTCGGACTCGCGCTCGACGATAAACTGCCGCTCGTGGCGATGGTGTCGCGCATAGACCGCCAGAAAGGTTCCGACATCGCCGCCGGAATAATACCTGCGGCGGCGGACCGCGCGCAGTTCGCCCTCCTCGGCGTGGGCGACCATGAGATGCAGGAAGCTTTCGCCGCGCTGGCGCGCAAATATCCGGGCCGCGTGGCGCTCAGCGCCGCGCACGACGAGGAACTGGCGCATCTTTTTTACGCCGCCTGCGATATTTTCCTGATGCCTTCGCGGTTCGAGCCCTGCGGTCTCAGCCAGATGATAGCCATGCGCTACGGCGCGCTGCCCGTGGTGACGCGCACCGGCGGGCTGGCCGACACGGTGTCCGACGAGCCGCCGATAACCGGATTTTTCGCCGCGAACGCGACGCCGGAGGCGGTAAGCGGCGCGCTTTCGCGCGCCCTGTGCGCGTATGAAAACCGCAAGCTCTGGAACGAAATGACGCGCAACGCGATGCGGCAGGATTTCTCCTGGGACGCCTCCGCCGCGCATTATCTGGACCTCTACTCCAAAGTCGCGAAACTGCGAAGATAACGGAGTAAACTGTTTTTGCCTCATAAACCTGTCCGGGTGCAATTCCAGGGTGCCTGAAGGCTTTTTCAAATAGGGCCTTATGGCCCTTGTCCGCGCATCCGCTAACGATTAAACTAAAATAGCGCCGCGATTCTTTTCGCGGCGGAATGAAGTCCTGCCGGCCTGCTTTGGCGGCGGAAAGGGGTTTTTCGCTTTCTCTATGAAAGGGTTCCTGTTTCTATTGCTGTCTATCCTCTGCGGATGGTCTGATACCGCGGCGGCGCAGTCCGCCGGCGCTACTTCAGCGGCGCCGCGGCCTGCCGCGCAGCCGTCCCGTGAGGTCAACCCCTATTTCAGGCCGCTCAACCCGTATCTGGACGCGGGTTTTCAGGATTTCGTCGAAACGCAATACGAACGCCTCTCCGCCGCCGACGAGGGCGTCTCTTCCTCCGGCGGCAGCCTCCAGCTCAAGGGAATGCGCGACTCCGTGGCGAACAGGCCGCTCGCTCCGGCGCTGGAGGAAAGGCTTAAGCGCGTTGCTCCCCCGAGGTCAGCGGGCGCAGCGCTCCCGGGCGCGCAGCAGGCCAAAGGCGGCGGAAGCAATGTCCAGCCCATGCCCGAACCGGAAGCCGCCGGGCTGCCCGGCAGCGACGCGGAAAAGGAACTGCTTTACGCGCTCAACTCGCCGAGTTTCTGCGTGTTCAACTATGCCTACCGTTTTTTCGGCCCGAAATACGACCTTGCCGGCGCGGATTACAAGGTGCGCTCCATCTCCGAGCGCGGGCCGCTGGCCCTCGCCGTGCTGCCGCCGGAGGATTATTCGCCGCCCGCGGCGGACAGCGAACTCGCGATAATATTCGTGAAGGCCGCGTCCGGGACGGTGGCCTCAGCCGTGGCGGCGGTGGCGGGCGCCACGGGTTTTGTGCCTTACCAACCGGATGTGGACGCGCCCGTACCGGCGGCTTCCGATGACTCGCTTCTTTCCGCGATAATGAAGTTCATAAAACCGTCGGGCGGCGTGCGCGGCTATACGGTGCGCGGCTGGATAGCCAAAACGGGAATAGACGCTCTGGCCGCCTCTCCGGGCGTATACAAGGTGATTTCCGGCTTCGCCGCCGCCAAATACTCCAAAGGGCTTGCGACCCCCTCCGCCGGCGTGGCCATAACGGTCAGGGTGCCGCCGGGAATCACGCCGTACAATTTCATGGCGCTTACGCTGCGGCGGCTCAACGAGGGCGCGGGGTTTGTCTGGAACAAGACGGTGTCCGTCGTTTCCGCGCCGCTGGCGGACGGAGGGGATTCCCGCGCGGTGTCCCATATCGTGACCGTGGCCGGGCAACTGCCCGCCGATACCGTCAGCCGCGCCTCCGGCTATCCCTTCGTGCTCCGCATCGCCCCTTCCAAAACAGAGCCGCGGAAGTGAAGTTCCCAACCATCCGCACATCCGCGCGGCTGCGTTGTAAACACACTTAAAATTTATAGAATGTTACTATGCACGAGGAATCGCCCGTTCGCGAAGAAGAGATTCTGGACGCCGCGCCGGCGCAGCCGGCTGCCGCCGGTGAGGCGCCGCGCGCTTCTGCGGTATGGCGCGGCCTTACCCGCAGCCTGGGCCGCGGCTACAGGGCGGTTTTCCTGTTTTCCGCCTGCGTGGGACTGTTGTTTTCAACGCTGGCTTTCATGGTCAGGCAAAGCGGCCAGGTCGAAGGGCTGCTCAAGGACGATTTCAGGCTGTTCCTGATAGTGGACGAGCGGTTTCCCGCCGTCAGCCTCGGCGCTGTCGAGGCGCGGCTGCGCGCCCTGCCGCATGTTTCGGACGTGCGCTTCGTTTCAAAAAGCGAAGCGCTCGACCAGTTGCGCGCGGCGGACCCGGAGCTTGTGAAAACCGTGGTTTCGGTGACGGAAAATCCCATGCCCGCTTATTTCGCGCTGCGGCTGGGCGATGCCGCGCTCGAAGACATAGGCGCCTGGCTCGACTCCAACGTGCTCAAGGGCAAAATGCCGTCCATAGCGGGCGTTTCCTACAAGCCGGAGCAGATTTACGCCGTCATGCAGGCCGCGTTCTACCGGCGGTTTTTGCAGCTTGCTTTCAGCCTCGCGGTCCTGCTGCTGGCCTGCGCGGCTGCCTCGGTGGAGTTTTCCGCCGTTTCGCGGACGCGATTTTTGCCTTCGCTGCGCCAGGCGCGCAACTGGATGCTCTCGGGCATGGCGGGCACCGCTTTTTCGGCGGGGCTGTGCTGGCTGTTCGTCTATCCCGTAAAGCACTTGAGCCCGTTGTGGTGGTCTTTTCCGGCGCTGGGCTGGCAGGTCTCCGTGCTCGTTTGCGGCGCGGTCTGCGGCTGGACGCTTTTTAGATGGAAAGAGTCGCATTGATTTTAGCCGCCGTTCTAGCGCTGGCGCCGGCTCCGTACGCCCTGGCGCAGGCCGCCGCGCCGGCGCCGGAAAAAAGCAGGCAGGAGCTCGAAAACATCCAAAACAGAGTGGAGTCGCGCAAAAAGGAGCTGGACCTGTACCGCAAAAAGGAGCGCGACCTGAACCGCTATATAGATTTCCTAAAACGCCAGGAGGAATCCGCCGGCGCGGCCAGGGTGAAGCTTTCCCGCGAGATAGACCAGGCCGAGAAATCCCTGAATGAAACCGAGCGCCGCAGTTCCGCCCTCGGCAGTTCGCTCAGGCGCTGGGGGACGCTGGCGGCGCAGGACATGCGCTCCTACTGGCTGGCGCAGCTGGGCGCTGACCAGTATTACGGCTCGTCGAAGCTGCCGGAGCAGATATACCTCCAGTCGGCGATTTACCAGAAAGCCGCGCTTATCGGCCAGCTGCGCGGCGAATCGGAGCGCGTCCAGCGGCAGATGAGCGTGTGGAAGCGCACCAGCCGCGAGCTGGTGAACCGCTCCGGCAAGCTTAAAAAAGACGACGCCATACGCAAGCTGCGCTACGAAAAGAACCTGGCCGAGCGCAATTCCGCGCGGGACCGCAACCAGCGCCTGGAGCGGGAGATAGGCGAGCTGAAAGCCTCGGCCAAAAACCTGCTGGCCTTCCTCGAAAATTTCGAGAAGAAGCAGCAGGCGGCGCACGGCGCCTCCAGCGCCAGGGGCGCTATTTCCATACAGCGCCATTCGCTGCCCTGGCCGGTGTCGGGCGCGCTGCTGAGCGGCTACGGGCGCCAGATGGTGCCCGCGCTCAAAACGTGGATTTTCCGCGAGGGGATAAAAATATCCGCGCAGGCCGGCGAGCCGGTGCTCGCTGTCCTGGACGGCGAGGTGATTTACGCGGGGCCGTTCCGGTCCTATGGCAACGTGGTTATAGTGGACCACCGGCGCGGCTTTTTTTCCGTCTACGGCTTTTTGCGGGATATTTCAGTGCGCAAGGGCGACCAGTTGGAGGCGCGGCAGGAAATAGGCGCCGCGGGGACGGACGGCGAGGCCGCCTCCTACAGCGGCGCCGGCAATGCGCTGTATTTCGAAATACGTTCCGGCACTAACGCGGTAAATCCGGTGGACTGGCTGACAACAAGGAGAAATTAGACATCTATGAAAAAAGGCAAACGATACCTGCTCTGGATATTCGCGGCGTTTCTGGTGGGAATGCTTTTCCCGCGGGCGTACTCCGCCGTTGACCAGACCTACCAGCAGCTGCGCGTGCTGGTGGAGGTGCTGGAACTGGTGCGGGACAATTACGTGGACCAGGTTGACACAAAAAAGCTCATTTACGGCGCGGCGGAAGGCGTCATCCGCCAGCTGGATGATTTTTCGCAGTTCATGGACCCCGAGGTCAACAAGCGCGTCAAAAGCGACACCGAGGGCGAGTTCGGCGGGCTGGGCATCTCCATAGTCAGCCGGGACGGCTATATAACCGTGGTCTCGCCCACGCCGGGCACGCCGGCTTACAAAGCCGGCATAATGCCCAACGACCGCATCATCAAAATCGAGGGCGAGAGCACCAAGGACATGTTCCCCGACGACGCGGTCAAGAAGCTGCGCGGCGCGGTGGGCACGAAGGTCAAGTTCACCGTGGCCCGCGAGCCGGAGGGCAAAACCCCCGGCGCGCCGTGGGCGGTGAAAGAGTACGAGCTGGAGCGCGCGAAAATAGTGCCGGAAGTCGCCAGCTACAAGCTGCTTGACGATAAAATCGGCTACCTGCGCCTGGCGGATTTCTCCGGCCACATGATGGACGAGGCCGCGGACGGGCTCGCCGCGATGAAAAAGAAGGGCATGGAGGCGCTTGTCGTGGATTTGCGCTTCAATCCCGGCGGGCTGGTGGTGGGCGCGGTGGATTTAACCAAGCTTTTCCTGTCCGACAACAAGATGATTGTCTACACCAAGGGCCGCAAGCCTGAAAATTACCAGGAGTTCCGCTCGGGGCGCGCCGCGCCCTACGCGGGGCTGCCGCTGGTGGTGCTGGTCAACGGCGGCTCGGCGTCGAGCTCCGAAATCGTGGCCGGCGCGCTTCAGGACAACAAACGCGCAGTCATCATCGGCTCGCGCACGTTCGGCAAGGCCAGCGTGCAGTCCATAATTCCGCTTTCGGACGGCTCCGGGCTGCGGCTCACCGTGGCGCACTATTACACCCCCAACGGCAAGTCCATACACCGCGACCCCAAGACCGGCATCGGCGGCATAGTGCCCGATATCGCGCTCGACATCAGTCCCGAGGCGGACGCCAGGAGCATCAGGCAGAAAGACCAGATTCACACCCCCGGCAAGGAGCCCGTTTCGGCGGTCAAGCCGGAGGATATGGTGAAAGACGAGGCGCTGGCGCGCGCCGTGGAGATACTCAAGGCCAGGGACGCCTTCATCAACCTCAAGCCGGCGCAATGAGAGCGCGGCGCTCTCGGCCATGAGGATACTGGGGATAGAAACCACCTGCGACGAGACCGGCGCCGCCGTCCTCGAAAACGGGCGGCTGCTGTCCGATGTCGTTTTTTCGCAGGTGCCGCTGCACCGCGCCTATAACGGCGTGGTGCCGGAGCTGGCCAGCCGCGCGCACGCCGAAAAAATAGCGCCGGTGGTGGCGGCGGCGCTCGCGCCGGCGCTTAAAAAAGCCGGCAGGGGCCGTCCGCCGGTGGACGCCGTGGCTTTCGCCAAAGGGCCGGGGCTGCCCGGCGGGCTGGTGGTGGGCGCGGTGGCGGCGGCGACCGCGGGCGCGCTTTACGGCGTGCCGGTGATAGGCGTCAACCATCTCGAGGGGCATCTTTACGCCTGCGAACTCAGGGACGGGCGGCGTTGTCGCCCGCTGGAGTTTCCGCTGCTGGCGCTCATAGTTTCGGGCGGTCATACGGAGCTTTGGCGCGTGAACGGCTATGGCCGCTGCAAGCTGCTGGGCAAGACGCGCGACGACGCCGCCGGCGAGGCGTTCGACAAGGTGGCCAGACTGCTGGGCCTGCCCTATCCCGGCGGGCCGGAGGTGGAAAAAGCCGCCGCGCGCGCAAAGGGGGATGAAATCAGATTTCCGCGTCCGCTCATGCCGGGCACGCGCGAGTTCTCGTTTAGCGGGCTCAAAACCGCCGTCAGCTATTATCTGCGCGGCCACGGGACCGCCGGCGCGGGCGCGGTGAGCGCGGCGTTCCAGGAATCGCTGGTGGAGACGCTCACGGCCAAGACCGTGGAGGCCGCCAAAGCCTGCCGCGTCAAAAACATCGCCGTGGGCGGCGGCGTGGCGGCGAACGGCGCGCTGCGCGCTTCGCTCGCCGCGGCGGCGGCCAAAGCCGGCTTGAAAACTATTTTTGTTGAAAAGCGCTATTGCGCCGACAACGCTGCTATGATAGCCTTGTGCGGCGCGCGCATGCTGGAAGCGGGCGCGGTTTCGCGCGGCGCCTGCGGGATAAACCCCGCGCTCCGGCTGGAAAACTGGGGGAGACAAGTCTAAATGCTATTCTGGGTTCTGCCCAATTCGGGAGTCGGCACCGTTTCGCACCTGACGGCGCTGCTTTCCGAGTTTTCGCGGGAATATCCGCATATCAAGGTGGAGCTTGCGGTGCTGACGCGAGAGTCGCTCTGGCGCGAGATTTTCGGCTTTCAGCGCGAGCCGCGCCGTTCGGCCGGGGCGGACATCATCCAGTTTCCGCATTACTGGACGGCGCTTCTGGTGCGGCTGGGCATACTGGCCGAGCTGGGCGAACTCGATTCCAGGCTGTCCTCCGTGACGGAGTGGATAGAGCCTTTGCGTCCGCACTGCCTGCTGCCGGGCACGCAGCAGGTGTACAGCGTGCCGTGGTGGATGGATGTCTCCGCGCTGCATTACCGGGTGGACCATCTGCGCGAGGTGTCCTCGAATCCCGACGAACAGCTTGCACGGTGGGACGGCTTTATGGAGGCCTGCGAGGCTCTCTCCAAACTCAAAAAGGGCGGCACCTATTTCCCGCTCGAAAACTCCAACATGCGCGGCTCGGTCACCATCCGGGACGTGCTGCCGTGCATGTGGAACCGGGGCGGAGACATTTTCAATTCCTCCAGCACGCGCGCCGTGGCGCACCGCGACGAATCGCTGCGCGGCATGGAGGATTTTCTGCAGCTCTTCAGGAAAGGCTACATGCCGCTGATGCGCGAGCGCGGCTCGCTGGGCACGCTGCTGGAGGGCAAGGCCAGCATGACCATTTCCCGCCGCCTCTCGCAATCCGTGCTGCCGCAGGGCGAGGAGCCCGATTTCGAGGTCAAAACGCTGCCCGTGCCGGGGGAACTGTTCGGCTCGCACAGCTACCTTTCCAGCTACAATCTCGGCGTGGCCAGGGGCGGCAAAAACCAGCAGGAGGCCGTAACGCTGCTGAAATGGCTTACCGGCACGGAGCAGCAACTGCGCTACTCGCAGATGATTCACGCGTTCCCGCCGTCCACCGCGGGGTTCGAGCGGTTCATTTTTTCCTCGCACGAGCGCATGCGCACCTATTCGGGCATAGTGGCCGGCGCGCGCACCGTGCCCAACGTGATGGTCTGCGGCACTTACATGACGGTGCTGGACTCCACGCTTTCCCGACTGGCGATGGAGCTGGCCAAAGGCGCGTGGAATCCGGCGCTGCTCATGCAGGCGATGGTCAAGGTGCAGGTGGAGATGGATTATCTGCTTTCGTTGTACGGTGAATAAATGGCGCTGCCGACCGAACTTTTATACCGCTACCATAAAGAGCTCAACCAGCCCTTCGCCGACTCGCGCGAGCTGCTGGTGCGCGCGCTCGACCTGATGGCCGGCCAGCTCAAGCTCGACCAGGTCTGCTTTTTCGACTGGACGCCGGAGGAATCGTTGCTTTCGCAGCGCCTCGTGTGGCGCGCCGGCGCCGCCATGGATATGGAGGAGGATATCGCCGTCGCGGTCGGCTCGCCGCTGCGCGCGGTGCTTGAGCACGGCGGCGTCTACGTTTCGCAAAATCTCAACTATCCCGCGCTCTATATTCCGGTGCAGTGGAAGGGCGGAGGCCGCCGGCTCGCCGGACGGCCCGAAACCGGCGACGAGCCGCGGCTTGGCGCGCTGCGCATGGAGCGGCTCAAGAAATCCTGGGCGTTTTCCAGCCGCGAAAAAGAGCTGGCCAGGGGCCTTGCCGACGAGCTTGCCCACAACCTCTCCCACGCCGAGCTGGACCAGTTCAACCGCGAGCAGTTGAACCGCGCCCACGCGCTCAACGAGCTGACCGGGGTGTTCGCCTCCTCCATGCGCGTGGAGGACGGTATGCGCCTGATTCTCCAGGGCATACAGCGCTATTTCGGTTTCGACCGCGTGCGGCTCTACCTCGTCAGCCACGCCGAACGCAAGCTCAAGGGCGAGCTTTCAGCCGACGCGCGCGGCCAGGTGCGCAGCCTGGCGCACGAGCAGATACCGCTCCAGCCCGGCGTGCACCGCTTCGCGGACATCGTGCTGGGCAACTCGGCGGGCGACGCCGTCACGGACAATTACCGCGAAACGGTCATCTACCTGCCGCTGACCGTGCAGGGCAAAAGCGTGGGGCTGCTCATCGTTGACAATCTGCTCTCCCAGCAGCCGATTTTGCAGGAGGACATGGTTTCGCTGAGCTCTTTCGCCGGTCAAATCGCGCTGGCGGTTGACAACGCCATGCTGTTCGAGCAGGTGCAGGAGCTTTCCCAGTTCGACGAACTGACCCGCCTGCCGCTGCGGCGCTATTTCAATGAAAGGTTCCAGGAGGAAATGTACCGCGCGGAGCGTTTCGCGCAGCCGATGGCGCTCATCTGGCTGGATATAGATTTTTTCAAGGAAGTAAACGACGCGTACGGCCACCAGATAGGCGACCAGGTGCTTTTCGAGGCGGGCCGCGTCATCCTCTCCAACCTGCGCAAGATAGATTTCCCCTGCCGCTACGGCGGCGACGAGATAATAATACTGCTCCCCCAGGCCCGCGCCGACGACGCGCGCGCCATAGCCGCCCGCCTCGCGCAGGAGATTTCCGAAATCCGCGTGCCGGTGCCGTTCGCCAAGGCGGGCGAGGTGCGCGTGAGCGTCAGCCAGGGCATAGCCACCTATCCCGGCGACGCCGCGAGCGGCGAGGAACTCCTGGCCCGCGCCGACGAGGCATTGTACTGGGTGAAATCCCACGGCAGAGGCGGCGTGGCCCTCTACAGCCAGGTGTTCGCCAAAAAACCCTCCGACCCCGGCTTGCTGCCCAATCCTCTCCCTTCCAAAAAAGACCAGCCGCCCAAAAAACAGGGTTGAAATGCTATTGACTGTTTGTGGCGGGGAGGTATATACTATTTTTGATGTTCGTTTGAGCGACTATCGGTAACAGTTATCGGAGAATGGCATGAAAAGAGTTTCTATGCTGGCGTGCGCGGTTGCGGGACTGCTGTTTTGCGCTTCGCCGAAAGCGATGTCCGCGTTCAATATAGTCTGCCACACCACGTCGGACGATACGGTATATGTCGCCGTCACCATAAACAACGACGGCGGGTTCGGCGGCGCGCGCGCCACGCGCGGTTCCCAGACCGGCGCCGAGATAAAGCTTGCCACCGAACCGGTTGCCTACTGGCCCGTGCGCGATTGCAGAGTGCTGCAACCGACCGGCAAGCCCGTGCAGTTTTATCTCCGCCTCGCTTTTACCAAAACAGTGGAGAGCATTCTGGAGCCTTTGGTCCTGAACGTGGTGGGCGACAAGGGTTTCCTGTCCCTGCGCACCCCTGAGCTTACGCTGGAAAGCGTGCCCGTGGTCTGCACCAGCATGTAGCATAAAACAGATTGAACAGTATCCCGCCCGCATTCCGGTTTATCGGAGCGCGGGCGGTTTTTTTCTATAGATGGGCTTTTTTTACAACTATAAAAAACTGGGTGAGGTCGTGGAAGTAATACAGGTTACCTTGCAGCGGACTAAAGAACCGCTTTCCCGCGGTCGTCTTCGCCGGCAAGTTTCGTGACGAGTATCGTGGCTGTGCAGTTGCCGAGAATATTTGTCAACGTAAGTACAGGGTCCACGAGCGGGAGCAGGACGATGAACAAAACGACGGCCGCTTCAACCGGTATGCCCAGCGGGCTGAACACCACCGCCAGCATGGCCACGGAGGCGATGGCCGGCATTCCCGTCGCGCATAACGCGAAACAAAAACTGCCCAGCACGATAACCGCCGCTTCGTGGCTGCCGACCGCGACGCCGTAAATCCGGCATACCAGAGAAACCACCATGGTGACGAAAAAAACGGTGATTTGCACGTTGAGTATCATCCCCAGCGGGAAAATCAATTTCGTCTCGCGTTTTGCGATGTTGAAGCCGTTTTCCAGCGCTTTAATCGCAAACGGCATCGCGGCCAAGCTGCTCGTGGTGCCCAAGCCGACAAGCAGCGCCTGCCGCAGAGACAGCGCGGCGCGCGCTGCCGCTTTGCCGCGCGCGGCGAAGATAATCGCGGCGTAGGCTGCGATGAATATCAGGCAGCCTATATGGCATGCCAGTATCAGCCCGCCCAGCCCGTAAAGCGTGTCTTTGCCGTATTTGGAGAATGTCTCCGCGAAAATGGCGAAGAGCGCGATGGGCATCAGATATATGAACCAGTTTATGATTTTAAAAAATGCCTCGTTTATGCCGTCCAGCGCTTGTAAAACCACATTGCCCGACTGCTCTTTGCTGCGCCCCAGCGCGATGCCGAAAAGAATGAAAAAGAACATAAGCGGCAAAAACTGCCCGTCGGCCAGGGCGCGGAACACGTTCTGGGGCACAATGCCGGATATAAGCTCCTTAAACGACATGGCGGACGCCGCCACGCCGCTATTGGGCGCGATAAGCAGTTTGGACAAAACCGAACGCATACCGCCGTTGTCAACCAGCACGCGCCCCGCCGCGAAACCAAACAGCAGCCCCAACAGGCTCGCGCAGGCGCAGGCGCAAACGCAAAACACCAGCAGCGCGCTCAGGTAGCGTTTCGCCTGCCGCTCTTTGAGCATTCTGGCTATGCCGAGAGCGATCATGGTAATCATTATCGGCATGGCGCACATTTTCATCAGAGAAATAAAAACTTCGCCCAGCGGCGCAATCCTGCCGGACAAACCGGCATGGAACAGCCCCAGCAGCGTCCCGGCTGCGATACCTGCGAGGACCGTCAGCGGGTGCGTGAGAATTTCTATTGGGTGTTTGCGTTCCATCCTAAAAGGTCCCCTAAATTGCGCCCCACAATGTCGTCAAGCGAACGGTCTCCCAGCGCTTCACGGAGGGTTGTCAGGAATGAATTAAGCCAGTAGGCGAGATGCGTGTCCTGCCATCTTGCCGCTATTGAAACGGAAATCCGGGTTTTCGGGTCTTTGATTACCCTGAAATACAGGTCAAAGTTCTTAATTTCTTTGCGCCACTTTTTTTCCTCAATTTCGTCGGTGTAAATTGCCGCCAGCTTGCCTTGCGTGAGGTCGCTGATAAGAACGTTTCTTTTCCCGTCGTTTTTGTATGCCGCCAGCCTGGCGGACGGGAAATTCCTGTGCACAAGGCCCGGAAACATAGCGGCATTATAAAACCCTATTGAAGTTTTGGGGTTGTTAAAAGCTTCCATGGATGGCAATACTCCCAAAGGCGCGGCTGCAAGCCGGTTGACAATTAAAACCGGGGTTATCCTGTAGTAGGGCCGCGTGAATACCACTTTCTGGGCGCGCTCCAGCGACGGGTAAAGCGCTGAAATGGCTATGTCGGCCTTGCCGCGGGCGACGAAGTCCAATACTTCGTCAAAAGTTTGCGGGCTTCTGTCAAACACTACGGCCACACCCAGCCGACTGCCGATGAGGCGGGCTATTTCAATGTCAATGCCTTTTAGATTCCTGGGGCCGTCCTGATAGAAAAACGGAGGCGAATCTTCCGCGATGAGCGCCACCACTATCTTTTTGCTGTTTTTTATCCGGGCGATGTCAGGCGGCAGGGCGAAAACCGTGACGGCTGCGGCGGAGGCGATAAAGACCGCGCAAAAAAACACCTGCGCTCCCGCTCTGCTTAATGAAACTCTTTTCATCGCTGAAACAATCCCCTGCGTATTTGCATTTGGAAAAGTGTAGCATAATTTCAAAATCCTTCAACAGGTCGAATCGCGCCAGCTATAATCTAACCATAGGGCAATACATCTTGCCAACCCAAATCGTACCGAAATCGACGGGGCGTCACGGTGTTGCAAAATATAGCCATGACGCATGGATTCAAAATGGCATAT
>JAQTYB010000083.1 GCA_028688475.1 Elusimicrobiales bacterium | reverse complement strand
GACCCCGTCTTCATCGCGGTGGACGAGGTGGAGGATGTCCGCGAGTGCGATGATGCCCGCAGGCTGATACAGCATCCCGAATTCGCCGTAGAACTCGCCGCGCTCGCCAAATCCGAAGTCGTGGACTATGCGCGGGTGAAAGCGCTCAAGTATAAGGCGCTCTGGGCGGCGTTCAACCATTTTTATAACGGAGAGTGGCGGCGCGGCGGGCCGCGCTCGCGCGATTTCATCCGTTTCCGCGAGGAAACTGGCTGGTGGCTCAACGATTACGCGATATTCCGCGCCATGAAGGACATGACGGGCTGGAAATCGTGGACCGAATGGGACTACGACATGAAAACCCGAGACCCCGCCGCCATAGCCGCCTTCCGCGCGCGCCATACCGAGCAGGTCGCTTTCTTCGAGTATCTGCAATGGGTGGCGGACACGCAGTGGCGCGCCGTGCGCCAACTGGCGCGGCGCGGCGGCGTGTGGCTGTTCGGCGATTTGCCGTTCATGGTCAATCAGGAAAGCGCCGACGTGTGGGCGCATCAGGACATTTTTGATATTTCCGCCGAAATCGGCGCGCCGCCGGACCAGTACAGCGCCGAAGGCCAGCGCTGGGGGCTGCCCGCGTACCGGTGGTGGAATCTGGAAAACAGCAATTTCGCCTGGTGGCGCGCCCGCGTGCGCCGCGCGACGGAAATTTACGACCTGTTCCGGCTGGACCATCTGATAGGCTTTTTCCGCACCTGGGTGGTGCCAAAGGACCGTTCCCAAAAACCGCATTTCGACTATCTTGACGAGCGCGCCCAGCAGGCGCGCGGCGAGCGGTTCCTGCGCGCGGTGATAGAGGAGGCGGGCGAAGCGCTGCCAGTCGCGGAGGACTTGGGGATGGTGCCGGATTTCGCGCGCCAGACCCTGCTGAAGCTGCACATCCCGGGTTACAAGGTGATGCGCTGGGAGACGGAAAAGGACGGCCGTTTCCGGGGCCCTGAAAATTATCCCAAAGTATCGCTCGCCACCACCGCCACGCATGATTCCGAGACGCTGCGCGAATGGTGGGACACTATGCCTCCCCATGAAAAGGAAAAAGCGTGGGAGATGATTTCCGGCGAAAAGGGGCACCATCCGCGCTTCTCCGACAAAGTCCATGACGCGGCGCTGCGGCGGCTGTTCGGCGCCAACTCGGCGATTGCGCTTATTCCCGTGCAGGATATTTTCGGCATGACCGAGCGCATCAACACTCCGGGCACCGTGGGCCCGCAAAACTGGACCTGGCGGTTTCCCGTGCCGGTGGAAAAAATTGAGACGGGCGCAAAGCACCGCGAGCGTATCGCCGCGTACAGGGAAATCCTGAAAGAAACCGGGCGGCTCAAGAGCTGATTTTTCAATGAAAAATACTGCTGAAGTTTTGCTGCTGGCGGCGCTTTGCGCGCAGTTGTGCGGCTGCTCGCTAAACAGGACCGCGGCTAAATACACCGCCGGCATCATCTCGAACGGAATGCCCGCCTATCTTGAGGACGGCGACGCGCAGACCGCGCGCGAAACGCTGCCAGGCGCGATAAAGCTCTCCGAAGCGGTTTTGCAAAGCGACCCCGACAACGCGGACCTGCTGTCCGTCATCGCGCAGGGCGATTGCGGCTATGCCTTCATGTTTTTGGAGGACGAAGACCGCGGGCGCGCCTCGGCGTTCTATGAGCGCGGCGCGGAATTTTCACGGCGCGCCCTTGAGTCCGCCGGCATAATATCCGCCGGCGGGAATTTCAACTCCGCCAAGGTCCGCCGCTGTGACGTGCCGCTTGTTTTCTGGAACGCTTTCTGCCGCGCGGGCTACGCTCAACTCAATCTCGACAAGACCGACGCCATGGCGGACATCTCCAAGCTGGACCCGCTGCTAGACGCCGTGCTGGCGCTGGACCCCGGCTATTATTACAACGGCGCACATTCGCTAAAGGCGGCGATTTTCGCAATGCGCCCGCCGATGTTCGGCGGCAATCCCGCAAAATCGCAGGAGCATTTCGATAAGGCGCTTGAGGGCGCGGGGGCGGCGTTTTTGCCGAACAAGCTGATGTACGCCAAAGCCTACGCCGTGCGCGCGCAGGACGCGGCGCTGTTCGAGAAACTGCTCGGCGAGGTCATCGGCGCGCAAGATTCGCCGGCGGGGTGCCGCCTCGCAAATACGGTAGCCAAACTCAAAGCCAAAAAACTTCTGGAGACCAAAAATGAGCTTTTCTAAAAATATTTTGTTCGCGCTGCTGCTGTCTGTGCTTGCGTCGCCGGCCCGCGCCGAGACGGTGATAAAATTCGCCACCATCGCGCCCGAAGGCACCAGTTGGATGCGCGTGATGAAGGAATTCGCCGACGAAGCGGCGCAAAAAACCGCGGGGCGCGTGAAGTTCCGCATCTACGCCGGCGGCGTGCAGGGCGACGAGAGAGACGTGCTGCGCAAAATCCGGCTGGGCCAGCTGCACGCGGGCGGCTTCACCGGCATGGGCATCGGTTCGGCGGCGGCGAAGCTGCGCGTGCTTGACGCGCCGTTCCTGTTCAAATCCCCGGCGGAAGTGGATTATATCACCCAAAATTTCGACGCCGAATTCCGCGAATATCTCGCCGAGGGCGGCTATGAGCTGCTGGGCTGGGCGGACGTCGGCTCCGTGCTGCTGTTCACGAATACGCCGGTGCGCGCGCCGCAGGATTTGCATAACGTCAAAATGTGGATATGGGAAGGCGACCCTATCGCCGAGGCGGCGTTCAAGCCGATGAAAATAGCCGCGGTGCCGCTTTCAATCACCGACGTGCTGACCTCGCTCCAAACCGGGCTGGTAAACGGCGTTTACGGCAACAGCATGGCCGTGGTGGCGATGCAATGGTTCGCCCGGGTGAAATACATGTTCAGCCTGCCGATAGCCAACGCCTCGGGCGCGGTGCTGGTGTCCAAAAAAATGTTCGACACGCTCTCGCCGCAAGACCGGAAAACGCTGCTTGAGCTGGGCCGCAAATATTTCACGGAGAAGCTGACAAAGCAAAGCCGCGCCGACAATATCGCCGCCGTCTCCACGCTTAAGAAAGAAAAAATAACCGTAACCGAGCCCGCGCCGGAGGCGGTTGCGCAATTCGAGGAAATGGGCGCGCAGGCCCGCCAATCGCTGGCTGGCCGTCTCTACCCCGCCGACCTGCTGGCACGGGTTGAAAAATCCCTCGCCGACTACAGGAAAGCGCAGGAAAAAGCGAAAAAACAATAATTAGTGCCATACCGCAGGCGCTCCCGTTTCGCGCAAACGGGGCTATGGAACACAAGCGATTTACTAAAGTCAACGAGGGATTTGTTTGCGATAATTGCGGGCGGAGGGTTGAGCCTACAGCAGGGGATACCTATAGAAATCACTGTCCCTTCTGCCTGCATTCAAAGCATGTGGATGTCAACCCGGGGGACAGGCTCAACGTCTGCTGCGGTTCGCAGGCGCCGGTAGGCGCGGAAAAAGGCAAAAAGGATACCTTTGTATTGCTGTTCAAATGCGCGAAATGCGGACTGGTGACCAGAAATAAAATGGCGTTGAAAACCGGTATTCAGCCGGACAATTTCGATTTGGCGATGCAAATTATTAAGCGGCAATTTTATTAGATTGTATCCTTCATGGCAATTTGTTTCGCGGCAGATTTATTCTATATTGGAATTTGAGTAATGACAACGTGCATATAAAACTGTGCATTTCCTGATTTTGCAAACAGAAAACTTTAGTATTTCTTGACTATTCGTGTATTAAGTCTTGGTAAATACCCGCATATAATAGTGATATGAAGGTATACGCGAGGGAATTGCTGTACGCGGCCATTGCGGTGCTCCTCATGCAGCCGGCTGTATTCGGCGGCAGGTGGGAGCTGGTCGCGCATGTGTCACCCTCGGACGGACATCCGGCTGTCGCCGCCGGAAACCTTGCGCTGACAACGTGTGTCGGCGAGGCCATAGCGGCGCCGCACTCCGCCGATTATACGGGCGGGAATTTGCTGAGCGGCTATCTCTCGCAGATAGTTTCCGACCCGCTTGGCCTGGTCAAATTAACTTCCACCGGCACGATTTTTTCGAACGGGCAGATAGCCGGCGCGCTGGCTTCCGACAAGGTGCAGCTCTCATTCTCCGCGGATGTGGACACTGCGTCAGTGCCGGGGAACATACGGGTGCTTGAATTGACCGACCGCCTGTCCGGCAGCGTGGGCGCCACCTGGTATTTCACCATAGCGGACGCCGGCTCGAATCTGACCAGCGATTTCGGCGTTATGGCCTCCTCCTCAGTCTGGAACAAGGGCAGCACCTACGAACTGCAGGTGAGCACCGGAGTGCTCGATTTCAACGGCGAGCCGATGTACGCGCCGATGTCGAGCCGTTTCACGGTGATACGCGACCACCTCAAGGACAACCGCGCTGTCGTTGAGGGAGATTCCGGCTCGAACGTTTTCATACCGGCGGAATCCTACCCCGCTCAGGATTATTTCCTGAATATCTCCACCGCCGCCGACAGCCAGCTTGCCGCCGCCGACGCACAGCTTGCCGCCAACGGCAGCCCGGACCGCAAACTGCTCAAAGCCCTCAGCATAAACACGTACGACGCCGCCAACCGGCACCTGGCGCAAACCCTTGCCAAAGACGCGCGGGTAACGCTATCATATACCGCCGACGCCAAAGGCATATTGCAGGGCGTTCAGGGCGGACCGGCGCTGAGGGCCGCCAATCTGTCCGTATGGTGGCTTAATGACGCGCAGAACCGCTGGGTCAAACTCAGTGGCGCCACGCTGGACGCCGCCAACCAGCAAATGTACATATATCAGAACCACTTCTCGACTTACAGCCTGGTGTCGCAGCCTGATACGGATGTGGGCAGCGTTTACGCCTACCCGGTGCCGTTCAGGCCCAATATCGGCAATCCCAATCGTTACGGCGCCTGGACGGACGGCATCAGTTTCACGAACCTGCCTTCCATTGGCAAGGTGCGCATCTACACCATCACCGCCGAGAAGGTGCGGGAGCTGGATATCGCGACGGAAGGCAGCAATTGCGCGCATGAATCCGGCAGCCAATGCCTGCGCTGGGACGCGAAGAATTCCGCCGGCGAGACCGTGGCCAGCGGCGTCTACATCTGGGAAGTGACTGCGGGCGAAAACAGGAAAACCGGCAAACTGGCGGTGATAAAATGACGCCTGAACGCGGAGTGTTTCCCAAAGTCGTTGCCGCCGCCGCGCTGCTGGCGCTGGCGCCGCTCTGCCCGCTTTTCGCCGCCCCGGGCAGCGTGTCCGGCTATTCGCTGCGCATCATACAGAGCCCGCGCCTCGCCGGAATGGGCGAGGTCGGCGCGGGAATGTACGGCGAGCTGCTGGGCGCGACGGAGACCAATCCCGCCGCCCTCAACGAGCAGTTTTACAAAGAGGCTGCGCTGACCTACAGTTCCTGGCTGGAAGGCATCACGCTGCAAAAATTCGCCTATGTCCACCCGCTGGGCGAGCCGGGCGCGCTGGCGCTTGTCGGCAGCATGCTGCAAGTGAAACCCTTCGCCGGCTACGACAATTTCGGCAACTCCGCGGGCGACGTCACCTCGTCCGACGCGATGTTCGCCGCCGTATATTCAAAACGGCTAAAAGGTCCGTGGGATGACCGGCGGCGCGGGCTTTTCGCCGGCGCCTCGCTGAAATACGCCCGCGAGACCATAGAGACCGCCTCCGCCTCCAGCATTTTATTTGACGCGGGGCTGCTGTCCGTCTCCCGCTTAGGGCCCGGGCTGCTGGGGCTGGGCGTCAGCGCGGTGTCGCTGGGTTCGGGCTACAAATTCGATGTCGAGAAGGATAAAGCGCCGACCGCATACAGGGCCGGCGCGAGTTATCAGATTATGCTCTGGGGCGACCCGCTGACCGTGGCCGCCGATGTCATAAAGCCGGTGGAAAATGTGTCGCATTACGCCGCCGGAATGGAACTGGTACTGTGGCATTCGTTTGCGTGGCGCATGGGGTATCTGTCGGGGCAGGATGTGGGCAACGGCATACGCTTCGGCGCGGGGTTCAACCTGAAGGTGGTGCAGATAGACTACGCGCTGGCCAGCTTCGGCGATTTCGGGCTCACGCACCGCATGGCCGTCTCGGTGAAATTCGGCAAGCCCATAGAAATCACGCCGCATCTGACGCCCGCCGAGGAGCAGGCGCGCTGGCGCTACGGTCGCGCGAAGGAATTGATAGCCGAAAAGCGGTATTATGATGCTATACTGGAGCTCGACGAATCCCTGAAGCTGGACCCGAACTTCAAAGACGCCGTCCTGCTGATGGGCAAAGCGCGCAATCTGATGGAGACGCAGTGATGACGATGGCGGTTTTGCTCGCGCTTCTGTTCGCGCCGCCGGTTTTGTCGGCGTCATATAAGGCCGAGACGCTTTATCAGGCGAGCCTGGAGAATTTCAACCACGGCAGGCTGGATATGGCGCTGATAGGTTTCATGGACACGCTGATGGAGGAGCCCGGCGACGCGCGCGCGCTGAGATTCATGCGCAAGACGGGGGATATGCTCCGCGAGCGCGAACGCAGGGAGCTCGACGAGGCGAGGAAAAGCATACTGGAGGACGCGCGGATGCTGCGCGAAAAGATGCCGCAGTTGCGGCTTGAAGAACAGCGGAAGACGGCGTCATGGAAAGCACGGGCCCTCGCGCTTTCAACCGCGTCCCTCTCCGGACAGCAGCCTCCGGAGCAGTTGTGGAGCGGCTATGAGAATCTGCTCAAACAAGTTCCGGTTTATTCCGGCCTTCTTGGCGTTTTCGACGGGGAAACCGCCGCGCTGCGCGGGAGCCTGACCGCCGCCACGACCACGGCGTATCCGGCGCTGCCGCCGCGCGCCGGCAGGATTTGCGTTTCCAGCTCCGCCGCCCAGGGCTACGGCAAAGCCGAAAAGGAGGCTGCCGGCGCGATGTGCAGCGCGCTTTCAGCCGAGGAGAGCGCGCGCTCGGCCATAGTGTCGGCGAAAGAGGCGCTCAGCTTTTACGGCGAGGGAATGTTCGCGGAAAGCCTCGGTTTCTGGGAAGAAGTGCTAAACTATGACAAGACGAACCCGGAGGCGGAGTTTTATTCCGCCCGCGCCAAGTCGCAACTGGCGAAAATAAACGCCTCCCTGCCGGCCTCCGCCGCGGACGCCGATTCGCTGCCGTCCTATGCCGCTCTCGGCGTTCCGGAACGCGCGCCGGAAGCGGAGGCCGCGCCAGAGCCGCAGCCGCGCGCGGCCAGGCCGCCGGAACCGGCGAAAATAGACTATGCGGCGCTGCGGGCGAAGGCGGACGCCATTTATTACAGGGGCCTCAAGCTCTATGCCTCCGGCCAGTCCAGGAGCGCGATAGAATTGTGGCGCCAGTGCCTGCGGCTTGTGCCCGGGCACCAGCGGGCCGGCAGGGCGATAGAGCGGGCTGAAAAGGAAACGGAGCGTTAACGGCGAATGGGGTTGAGATTCAAGTTCACGCTGGCCATCAGCGCGCTTACGGCTACCGTACTGTGCTTTTCCGGGTTGTTCTATTATCTCATGCAGCGCAATCTGCACGAGCGCAACCTGACCATCCAGCAGGACGATATCGCCAACTCCCTGGCCCATATAGCCTCGGAAGCCGTCCTGGTGCAGGACGACCTGCTGGCGCAGCATTTCTCGGAATACCTCAAAAAAACCAATCCCTCGGTTCTGTTCTGCTACGTGTCCAGCCACGGGCGGATTATCGCCCATTCAGACCGCAGTTATATATCCGCTCCTGTCAGCCGGTTCAGGTACGACGAGAGAGAGACTATCGTGCTGTCGAAAGCGCTGTCGGTGGGCTCGACGCCGGTGCGGGTGGTGGTGGGGTTTTCGGAGAAGGTGCTAGACGAGAATCTGGAACATCTGCGCGCGCAGCTTTTTTCCGGTTTCGTCAACATCCTGCTGTTTTCGCTGGTGCTGGGCTATGCGGCCTCGTTTTTGCTGGCCAGTTCGCTCACCCGGCCCGTGGAGCAGATGGCGCGCGTGATAAAAACCGCCGGCGGGGGGAATCTGGGGGTCCGCATAAATCTCCACCGCCGCGACGAGATAGGATACCTCGCCGACGAGTTCGATTCCATGCTCGCGCGCCTCAACGAGCTGGAACGGATGAAGGAGGATTTCGTCTCCGCGGTCACGCACGAGCTCAAATCGCCGCTGTCGGCCATAGAATCGTATCTGGACCTCATGCTTTACGAAATCAAGGTGGAGCGCTGCCCCCCGGCCAAGTTCGAGGCGGATATAAAATACGTCAAGAAAAACACGTCGCGGCTTTTCCGCTTCATTTCTGACGTGCTGGACGCGGGCAAAATCAACAGCGGCAAATTCAGCATAAAGAAAGCGCCCTTCCCCGTGGAGGCGCTTGCCGCGGAAGTGCTGACGCTGTTCAAGGAGCGGGCCGATTCGCTGCGGATAACGCTTGCCGGCCCGGACGCGGACGCCAGGACGCTGGTCATGGCCGACGAGGAGCGCATCCGGCAGGTGCTGACGAATCTGGTCTCCAATTCCCTTAAGTTCACGCCGGAGGGCGGAACGGTTTCGGTTTCGGTCCGGCAGCCCGACGAGGGGGACAGCCATGTCACGGTCTGCGTGGACGACACAGGCGTCGGCATTCCCGAAACCGACAGGGTGCGTATGTTCGGGCTGTTCGAGCAGGGCAGAAACGCGCCGCTGCACACCAAGAGCCCGAAAGGGACCGGACTCGGCCTTTTCATAGCCAAGTCCATAGTGGCGGCGCATGGCGGCGTCATACGGGCCGAAAGCGGCCTCGGCAAAGGCACCAGGATATATTTTACTCTTGATACAGCAACCGAAGAGGTGTCCGATGGCTAAGAAACCTACAGTGCTGATAGTGGACGACGAAGAGGATTTTCACGTCATACTGCGCCGCATCCTGGAACGGATGGAGTGCCGGGTGGTGTCCGCCATGACGGCGGAGGAGGCCCTGCGGATGCTGGAGGCGCTGGTGCCGGACGTGGCTTTCGTTGACTGGAACCTGCCCGGCATGAACGGGGTGGAGTTCATAAAGAAAGTCCGCGCCGACAAACGCACCCGCGGGATGAAGCTGATAATGCTCACCGTGCGCAGCAATGAGGAAGACCAACTGGCGGCCTATTCCGAAAAGGTGGATTTGTACATGAACAAGCCGGTGGAGCCGGAGATAATCCTGGAGAAAGTGAAGGGCCTGCTGTCCGCGTGACGGCGACCGATATCTTACTGTGTCATAAACAGCTATCTCTTTATGAATACGAGCCACGAAACACACGAAATACACGAAAGAGGAACAAACAACACAAACAACGGAGTTTTAGCCACAGATGAACGCAGATTTTCGCGGATAAAGGCAGACAAAAACAGTTTTGTTTTTAATCTGCGAGTATCTGCGTTAATCTGCGGCTGAGTGCTGTTGTTGTAATTAAAGACTCCTCATTTTTCGTGTATTTCGTGTGTTTCGTGGCTAAAATGCAGCCCTGTAACTCTGTTGTGTTTATGACACAGTAAGCTTAGTCTGCTGTCAGGGCCGCGAAACCGGTTTTTTCCACGATTGAGTATTGTCCGCCCTTGTCCAGTTTCAGGATTCGCGCGGAGTGTTTTTTCAGGAACTCCAGGTCATGCGAAAGCAGGATAATGGTCTTGCGCGCCCGGACTAGCCTGTAAAACGAGTCCAGGCATTTGCGCCGGAAGCTTTCGTCCCCCACCGCCAGTATTTCGTCGAAAATGAAGATATCGCCGTCGGCGTGCATCGCTATCGAAAACGCCAGCCGCAACTGCATCCCCGACGAATAATATTTTAGCGGTGTGCCGGCGAAGTCCTCCAGTCCGGCGAATTCCAGAATGTCCGCGATATTCTCTCTCAAATAACCCAGCCCAAGCCCCAGCAGCGCGCCGTTGACGTAGATATTGTCGCGTCCGGTGAGTTCGCTGTTGAAAGCCACGCCTAGTTCCAGAAAAGGCACTATTTTGCCGCGCGTGCGGACTGTTCCCTTGTCGGCGCTTATCGTGCCGGCGATCAGTTTTGCCAGCGTGGATTTGCCGGAGCCGTTCGGACCGATGACGCCCAGGATTTCGCCTTCCTCCACGCGCAGCGACAAGTCCCTTATCACCGTCAGCTTCGCGGCGGCGCGCCGCCGCAAATGCCCGCGGCAGTCGAGCATGAAATTCTTGAACGTGCGCGGCGGCGGGGTGTAGGCCCGGTATTCCTTCCAGACGCCGTCAAGCGCTATCACAAATAATCCAGCGCTATTTTATTGAGTTTTTTATGCGCCAGAAGCGAAAAACAGAACAGGCCCGCCACCAGCAGTGTATGTGCGGCCATCAGCGGCGCGTCGGCGTAAAGCGCTTCGCCCGATTTGAAAAACACGGCCTTGAGGTTTTGCAGCGGCAGCGCCAGCGGGTTCACGCAGTAGTAGAGAAACGAATACCGCGGCGGAATTTTCAGCTCGAACATTATCGGCGTGAGAAAAACGCCGTAGGTCAGCGCCAGTTCCCACGCGGGCTGCAAGTCCCTGAACAAGACATAGAGATTCGACAGCAGGATATTCACCGTCACGGTGAAAAGCCCCAGCGTCAGAAACGAGAACGCGAAAAGCGCCATGTTGCCGCCGGTCAACGCCGCCAGCGGCGCCGGATGGAATACACAGTAGGCAGCCGAAAATATGCAGAAACTGAGCGCGAAATTGACAAGCGGCGCGGCGAACGCCGCCGCCGGCAGAAGAATGTTGTCGAGTTTTATCTTGGATACTATTGATTTTTTGCAAACGAAAACCGTCAGCGCGAGGCTTGTTGATTCCACGAACAGCACCCAGACGATGACGCCGAAAAAAAGCTTCAGCGCGTATTGCGGGTTCCGTCCGCCGCCGAAAATGACGCCGAACACCGCGTAATATAGAATGAACAGCGACAGCGGTTTTATGAACGACCAGAGAAATCCCAGGAAACTGCCGTTGTATTTGAGCTTGACGTCCATGAATCCCAGCACCGCCGCCAGTTCCAGATTGCGGCGCAGCGCGGCGGCTTTCGCGGCAAGCGGGTAGCGGACCGAAATCCGGCGCGCCGCCGGTCTGGCCGCAGCGGCGCCGAAATCCGACGAAGCAAGGACGCAAGAAGCGGTGAGTTCCATTTATTGTGTGAGGCTTATATGTTACCAAGTCGCGCCGCGCGCTTTAATATTCGGAACTCATTAATAGACCGGTGATTTTTGTATACAAAGCCGCTATGGCACAATGGGGGGGCGCAATGGAGACCGTGAAAATCGCCTTGC
>JAQTYB010000082.1 GCA_028688475.1 Elusimicrobiales bacterium | reverse complement strand
AAGCCGCATTCCCACATTGGTGCGGACTTCCTTCTCAAGCCGCGCTTTTATATGGCGGCTGGTAACCAGCTTCCCCTCGGTTCCGGCGAGAGGGCTGTCGTTCACCAGAAACTCCATCGAGATGGTGGGCTCATCTATGGAAAGCGGCTTGAGCGGGCTCGGATTGTCGAACGGGCAAATCGTGTCGCCCACGTTTACGCCCTCCAGCCCGGAGACGGCGACGATATCGCCGGCCTGCGCGGTCACCACTTCCTGCTTGGCGAGGCCGCTGTAACGCTCTATGCGCACAGCTTTGCAAAGCGTGAACATGCCGCCGGGCTTTACGAGGGAGAGAGTTTGCCCGCGCGTGACGCTTCCGCTCAAAATGCGGCCTATGCCGATGGAGCCCACGAAGCTGCTGTGGTCAAGCATGGTAATCTGCATTTGCAGCGGCATGTCGGGCCGCGCAAACGGCGCGGGAACGTGCTTTAAGATAGTCTCGAATACGGGGGTGATGTCCTTGCCCTGCTGGTCAATTTTTTCAGAAGCCCAGCCGCCCTTGCCGGAGGCGTACAGCACGGGAAAATCAAGCTGCGGGTCCGTCGCGCCCAAATCCATGAACAGCGTAAACACCGCGTCCAGCGCGCCCGACGGATTGATATGCGGCCTGTCCATTTTGTTGATGATGACAATCGGCCTGAGCCCCAGCGCGAGCGCCTTGCGCAGCACGAAACGGGTTTGCGGCATGGGACCGTCCACGGCGTCCACCAGCAGCACCGCGCCGTCAACCATTTCCAGAATGCGCTCCACTTCGCTGCCGAAATCGGCGTGGCCCGGAGTGTCCACAATATTGATTGTGTGGTTTTTATACGGCACCGAGGTGCATTTGGCGAGAATGGTGATGCCGCGCTCGCGCTCGAGCGGGTTGGAGTCCAGCACCGCCTCCTGCGCCTGGTCGGCCTTGACTGTGAACTCGCCCGTGAGCTTTAGCAGGGCGTCCACAAGCGTTGTTTTGCCGTGGTCAACGTGGGCGATAATGGCGATATTTCTTACGTCTTCACGGCGATGTTCTTCCATAAGTGATTCCGTTTTCCGTGCCGTTCAAAAGGCGGGGGACGCAAATTCCGGATAGTTATATTTTAGAACTTTATCCACGTACGCCACAATGACAGCCGTCTGACGGTTTTAAAAGCGGCGCCTCCCGACAAGGGAGGCGCCGCACGGAATGATTCGCTCAATACCTATAATGTTCCGGCTTGAAGGGGCCGTTCGGTTTCACGCCGATGTAATCGGCCTGCGGCTTGCTCAGCCGGGTGAGCCGCACCCCGATTTTCTCCAGATGCAGTCGGGCCACTTCCTCGTCGAGATGTTTGGGCAGGCGGTACACGCCCACCTCCAAATCCTTGGTCCAGAGTTCGATTTGCGCCAGCGTCTGGTTGGAGAAGGAGTTGCTCATCACAAACGACGGATGCCCGTTGGCGCAGCCGAGGTTCACCAGCCGGCCCTGCGCGAGAATGTAGATTTCCCGCCCGTTGGGCAGCGTGTATTTGTCAACCTGCGGCTTGATGTTGGTGATTTTAACGCCCTTGGCGGCGCCCAGCGCGGCGACCTGGATTTCATTGTCGAAATGGCCGATGTTGCAGACGATGGCCTGGTCTTTCATCCTGAGCATGTGCGCGACGGTGATTATGTCTATGTTGCCGGTGGCGGTGACGTAAACGTCGCCGAGGCCGAGGGTGTCTTCCACGCGGGCGACCTCGTAGCCTTCCATGGCGGCCTGAAGCGCGCATATCGGGTCTATCTCGGTGACGATGACGCGCGCGCCCATGCCGTGCATCGCTTTCGCGCAGCCCTT
This sequence comes from Elusimicrobiales bacterium, assembly GCA_028688475.1. GTDB lineage: Bacteria > Elusimicrobiota > Elusimicrobia > Elusimicrobiales > Elusimicrobiaceae > JAQTYB01. The sequence goes on along the minus strand of JAQTYB010000082.1, from coordinate 9,459 downwards.
GCCCACGTCGCCGTAGCCGCAGACCACGCACACCTTTCCCCCCACCATCACGCCGGTGGCGCGCTTTATGCCGTCAACCAGAGACTCGCGGCAGCCGTAGAGATTGTCGAACTTGGATTTGGTCACGGAATCGTTGACGTTGATGGCGGGAATGAGCAGCTCGCCTTTCTCGAACATTTGGTAAAGACGGTGAACGCCGGTGGTGGTCTCCTCGGATACGCCTTTGAGTTCCTGCACCACGCCGTGCCAGTGTTTGGGGCTGCGCTTGAGTTCGGCCTTGAGATATTTGTTGAGCTCTATTTCGTCTTCGCCGGACGTTTTGATGCTGAGAACGGAGGCGTCTTTTTCCGCCGCGCAGCCGCGGTGTATCATCAGCGTGGCGTCGCCGCCGTCGTCAACGATAAGGTTCGGGCCCTTGCCGCCGGGAAATTCCAGCGCTCTGGCGGTGCACCACCAGTATTCGGCGAGAGTTTCGCCTTTCCACGCGAACACCGGAATGCCGGCTTTGGCTATCGCGGCGGCGGCGTGGTCCTGCGTGGAGAAAATATTGCAGCTCGCCCAGCGCACCTGCGCGCCCAGCGCATGAAGCGTTTCTATAAGGACGGCGGTCTGCAAAGTCATGTGCAGCGAGCCCATGACGCGCGCGCCTTTAAGCGGCTTGTCCTTGGCGTATTTGTTGCGGATTGACATCAGCCCCGGCATTTCCTTCTCGGCTATCTCGATTTCCCTGCGGCCCCAGGCGGCAAGGGAGATATCTTTAACCTTATAATCGTTCATGGCGTCCTCCATTGGAATATACCTATATTTTACCCCGCCGCTTGCCATTAGTAAAATTAAAATATTTAATAGCTTAATTAAGTATTGCTTATGATTCCCGATTTGAACCGGCTCAAGACGTTCTATTACGTATGCCTCCGCCGCAGCGTCAGCGCGGCGGCCGGCGAACTTTATGTCACGCAATCGGCGGTCAGCCAGAGCCTCAAAAACCTGGAGCGGGAATTGAAACACCCGCTTTTCAACCGCGCGGGGAGACGCCTTGTCCCCACCCGGGAGGGAGAGCGGCTGTTCGGGCTGATGGCCCCGTTCGTGCGCGACCTCGAAAACGCGCTGGCCGACGGAGAACGCGAAAGTTCCGGCCCCTGCGGCCTGCTGCGCGTAGGCGCGCCGGCGGAATTCGGCGCCAAATACCTTGTGGGAATCTGCGCGCGGTTCCGGCGCGATTATCCGGCGGTGAGTTTCGCCATGACTCTGGGCCACCCCAGCCGGCTGCTGCCGGAACTGGCGGGCGGAAATCTGGATATCGCTTTCGCCGACATTTTTTCATCCGCGAAGGAATACTCGCGGGAATACGCGGTTTTCTCCATACGGCTGGTGGCGCGGGAGAAACTGGTGCTTGCCTGCTCGCGTGAATATCGCCGCGAAAACCTCCCCGGCAAGGCTGACGCGCGCAGCCTGCTCAAGTGCGCCTTTCTCGACTACAACACCCACGGCGCGGCGGTGCGCGGCTGGTTCGGGCATCATTACCGCATGGCCGGCGCAAAGCCGGAAATCGCGCTTGCGGCGGAAAGCGTGCAGGCTGTGATCAGCGGGATAAAAAGCGGAATGGGACTGGGCGTCGTGCCGGAATATCTTATCGCGCGGGAACTGGCGTCCGGCGCGCTGGCGAAAATCAAAACCGGAAAGCCGGATTTAATCAACCGCATTTCGCTTTTGCGCCTGAAAGGCGCCGCAGTCTCCCCCGCCGAAAAAGCCTTCACTGAATCTTTCCTGAAAGCGAGCAAGGATTTTTGAGGCCTCCTCCCTGTTTTGATATCATATCCGAAGTTTGAGTCCACGGAGGAACACATGTCCGCCACCGCATACGCGCCGCATATCTCACGGGAACTGCAAAAGCCGCTCTCCGGCGTCACCGCCGCGCTTGCGCTGCTGGCGGAGGGCGCCACCATTCCCTTCATAGCCCGTTACCGCAAGGAAGCCACCGGCAATCTCGACGAGGTGGCCATAGCCGCCATACGCGACCGCTCCGCCGAGATGCTCGCGCTCGACGAACGCCGCGCAGCTATCGTCAAATCGCTTCAGGAGCGCAACCTCCTCACCGCGGAACTGCAAAAGTCCGTGGAGGAAGCGCAAACCCTGTCCGCACTGGAGGACGTTTACCTCCCCTACCGCCCCAAGCGCCGCACACGCGCGATTATCGCGCGCGAAAAAGGGCTGGAGCCGCTCGCCGCCGCGCTGATGGCGCAGGGAAGCGAAGACCCCTTCGCGCTCGCCAAGTCCTATATAAGCGCGGAAAAGAAGGTGGAAAGCGCCGACGACGCGCTGGCCGGAGCGCGCGACATAATAGCCGAGAATGTCAGCGAGGATGCGTCGGTGCGCTCTCTGCTGCGCGACCTGTTTCTGAAAAAGGGCGTGTTCCGCACAAAGCTTATCAAGGGAAAGGAAACGGAAGGCGCGAAGTTCAAGGATTATTTCGACTGGCGCGAGCAGGTTTCCACCGCCCCCTCGCACCGCATACTGGCCATGCGCCGCGGCGAAAAGGAGGAAGCGCTGATACTGCGCGTGGAGGTTGACGAACAGCCGGCGCTTGACATCCTGTTTGCGCTGTTCGTCATGAACTCCGGCGCGTGCGCGCAGCAGGTTAAAGCCGCCGTCACGGACAGTTATCAGCGGCTGCTTTCGCTTTCCATGGAAACGGAAACGCGGCTGGAAACAAAAAAGCGCGCCGATAGCGAAGCCATTCATGTTTTCGCGCGCAACCTGCGCGAAATCCTCATGGCGGCGCCGCTGGGCCCGAAAAACATCATGGGCATAGACCCCGGTTTTCGCACCGGCTGCAAGGTGGTCTGCCTCGACCGGCAGGGCGGGCTGCTGGAAAACGACACGATTTATCCCTCGCAGTCCGAGCACCGCATCGAAGAAGCCAAAACGAAAATCCGCGCGCTCTGCAAAAAACACGGCGTGGAGGTCATCGCCATAGGCAACGGCACCGCCGGACGCGAGACCGAGGAGTTCGTCAAGACGCTGGACCTCGCCAAAATCCCCGTGGTGATGGTGAACGAATCCGGCGCGTCGGTTTATTCCGCCTCCGAGGCGGCGCGCGAGGAATTTCCCGATTACGACGTCACCGTGCGCGGCTCGGTCTCCATCGCGCGCCGCCTGATTGACCCGCTGGCGGAACTTGTGAAAATAGACCCGAAGGCCATAGGCGTCGGGCAGTATCAGCACGACGTGGACCAGAGCGAACTCAAAAAAAGCCTCGACGATACGGTTGTTTCCTGCGTAAACAGCGTCGGCGTGGACGTCAACACCGCCAGCCGGCAGCTTTTGACCTACGTTTCGGGATTGGGCGCCACGCTGGCTAAAAATATAGTGGATTATCGCGCGCAGAACGGCGCGTTCAAAAACCGCGGCGAACTTAAAAAAGTGACTCGCCTCGGCCCCAAGGCGTTCGAGCAATGCGCCGGCTTTCTGCGCATACGCGGCGGCGCAAACCCGCTCGACGAAAGCGCGGTCCATCCGGAACGCTATGCAATCGTCGAGAAGATGGCGGAGGATTTGGGCTGCGGCGTGGCGGATTTATTGAAGGACCCGGCCAAACGCGGCGGGATAAACGCCGCGAAATACGTCTCGGACACGGTAGGGCTGCCGACGCTTAAAGACATTCTGGCGGAACTCGCCAGGCCGGGCCGCGACCCGCGCGAGAAGTTCACGGTGTTCCAGTTCGCGGACATCGGTAAAATCGAGGATGTCAAACCCGGCATGAAAGTGCCCGGCATAGTGACCAACGTAACCGCTTTCGGCGCGTTTGTTGACATCGGCGTGCATCAGGACGGCCTCGTCCATGTGAGCGAAATTTCGGATAATTTCGTCAAAGACCCGAATGCCGTCCTGAAAGTGCACCAGCGCGTTTCCGTTACCGTGCTGGATGTGGATTTGGAAAGAAAGCGCATCGCTCTCTCGATGAAATCGAATCCCGTGGTAGGTCCGCGCCGCGCCCCCGGCGCGGATGCCGCGAAAAAAACTTCGCCTTCCCCCCGTCAGCAGGGCAACGACCGCCGCGACAATAACGGCGGCCAAAACCGGCGGCAGAACAGCCCCCCTCCGACCGCCATGGGCCAGGCATTCGCAAGCCTGCTGAAAAGCAAAGAGTAATTCCGGTTATTTGATAGCTTTCGCGGGGCAGGCGGCGGCGCATTTGCCGCACTGCATGCAATCGTCGAGGGATTTGTCTTGCGCGGGTTGAACCAGCGGCAGATTCAGCGGGCAGGCGGCTTCGCACAGCGCGCATTTTTTGCAGAGAGACTCGTCTATCCGCGGCACGCTTTTTCCTCCCCCAAGCGCCCTTTGCGCCGTGCCCATCGGGCACATCGCGCACCAGGAGCGCGGCCCCCGGATTAAGGCCAGCGCAACCGCCAGCGCGCTCGTCAGCGCGCACATCTGCCAGAAAATTATACCCACATGGGCGATGGTAAGCGGCCCGCGCCAGAGCCGCAGCGCCATAAACCCCATCAGCAGAGCAAACACCGTCCAGCGAAACGGCAGACGGAACAAAACGGCGGGAATAGGCCTGTTGCGCGACAGCAGCGGCAGCACGGTCCCCAAGAACGCGCCGCGAGGGCAGAGATTGCCGCATACATACCTTCCCCTGAACACGCCAAAGCCGATGCCGGCGGCCATCACGACGGGTACCACATACCCCAGCAACGGAAACTTCCAGCCAAACAGCACGACAACAACGAAAATTACGATTAACCCGGAAATCGCAGTTGGTTGCGAGAACCGAGACGTAAAAGAGCGAAATGGATTCGGCTCAAAAAAATGCGAGCAGGCTCGTTGCCTGTGAGCAGTTTTTTTGAGTCGGAGCCATGAAGCTATTTTACGTCGAATTCCGCAATCCAACTGCGATTTCCGGGTTAATGCTTTATCCATCTCACACCTCCATCGTCTCCGCCAGGGCTTCCTTTTTATGGGAACGGATTTTATGGAAAAGGAAGACCAGCGGGCAGCAGATAAAACTCATCACGGCAAGCCAGCGGAAGGCGTCAAGAAAAGCCAGCATTGAGGCCTGCTGCGTTACGCGCAGATAGGTCAGTCCGTAAGTTATTGCCGAACCCACGCCGTAAGACTGCACATGCGCCGCCCATTGCCTGAAAGCGGGGGTGTAGTTTGTGATATTGGAAACCAGCGCGACCTGATGCGTCTGCGCCATGCGCGCCTGAAAAGTGAAGATAAGCGATATGCCGATGCTGGCGCCGATATTGCGCAGCAGGCTGAAAACGCCGGTGGCCTGGTTTATGTCGTGCTGATGTATCTCCGACAGGGCCAGCACGGCCATGGGAACGAACAGAAACCCCATGCTGAGCCCGTTTAAAAACTGCGGCCAGATGATATTCGTCTGCGCAATCTGCGTGTTCAAGTGCGCAAATTGCAGGCAGGTGACGCCTACTCCGAAGAAGCCGATGAACAGCAGCAGCCTGTTTTCCACCTTCATCACCAGCTTGCCGATAATCACCATGGAGATGAAAGAGCCAATGCCTCTGGGCATCATGGCAAAGCCGCTTTGCAGCGCCGGATAGTTCAAAAGCCGCTGCATGAATATCGGCAGCATGGCCGTGCTGCCGTATAAAATAGCGCCCATGACGGCAATCAGTAGCGTGCCCATGGCGAGGTTGCGGTTTTTAAGCAGCCGCAGATTGATGAAAGGGTCTCGCCGCCGCACTTCCCATATGATAAACAGCGGCATGGAAACCAGCACCACCGCCGCACCCAGACATATCCATTTCGAGGCGAACCAGTCCGCCTCCTGCCCCTGGTCCAGCACAAGCTGCAACACGCCGATTGCCAGTACCATAAGCCCGAGCCCGATATAATCAATCCGCTGCCCCCGCGTTCTGGCGAGATAGGGCGGATCCTCCACGAACATCTGCTGGAGCGTCAGCCCCAGCAGCCCTATCGGCACGTTGATGTAGAAAATCCAGCGCCAGGAATAATTGTCCGTTATCCAGCCGCCGAGTATGGGGCCGATAATCGGAGCCACCACTATGCCCATGCCGAACGCCGCCATGGCCGCGCCGCGCTCTTCCTTTGAAAAGCTTTCCACCATTATGGCCTGCGCCAGCGGCTGGAGCCCGCCGCCGCCGATGCCCTGCAAAACGCGCGCGATTATCAGTTGCGGCAGGCTTTGCGCCATTCCGCAGGCTGCCGACGCGGCGGTGAAAAGCAGCACGGAAAACATCAGGTAGCGCTTCCTGCCGAAAAACGAGCTCAGCCAGCCTGTCGCCGCAAGCACTATCGCGCTGGCGACAAGGTAGCTGGTCAGCACCCAGGTGGCCTCGTCCGTGGAGGCGGACAGGCTGCCGGCTATGTGAGGGAGAGAGACGTTCGCGACGGAGGTATCGAGCACCTGCATGAAGGTGGCCAGCAGGACCGACAGCGTGACCAGCCACGGAGAATGGGCCGGCCGCCATTGCGGAGCCGCCGCCGGTTCGCTCATGAGATTTTAACTGCGGGCGTCACCGACATGCCGGGCACCAGCCGGTAGGCGGCGGTGGGCTCGTCGAAAACTATCTTGACCGGAACGCGCTGGACCACCTTGACGAAATTGCCGGTGGCGTTTTCCGGCGGCAGCAGGCTGAACCTCGCCCCCGTGCCGGACTGTATGCTGTCCACATGCCCTTTGAAAACGTGTCCGGGATAGGTGTCCACATGAATTTCCACGGGCTGCCCGACGCGCACGCGCTCAAGCTGCGTTTCCTTGAAATTGGCGGTGACCCAAACCTCGCCGGGAACCACCGCCATCAGCGGCTGGCCCACCTGCACGAAGGAGCGCAGTTCCACGCTTTTTTTTGCGACCTGCCCCGCCGCGGGGGCCGTGATGCGCGTGTAGGAAAGGTCCAGCTCGGCGGCGGAAACTTTTTTGCGGGCGAGCTCCGTGCGGGCGCGCAACACGTCGGCGTCGGCCACGGCTTTGTCGTAAACCTGCTTGGAAACCTGATCGCGCCGGTAAAGCTGCTCATAGCGTCTTGCGTCCACCGCGGCGCGGCGCGCGTCGGCCTCGGCGGCGGCGAGTTCGGCTTTCGCCTCGTCGAGTTTCACCTGGTAGTCGCGCGGGTCTATCTGCACCAGCAGGTCGCCTTTTTCGACGCTCTGGTTGTCGTCCACGCTGACCGTCTGAGCCTGCCCCGCCACCTTGGAGCTTATCGGCAGGACGTGGGCCTCTATCATCGCGTCGTCGGTGTATTCGCGGTGCGAATAGTAATTCCAGTAATAGCCGCCGGCGGAGAGCATGGCGGCGGCGATGGCGATTGCCGCAGCCCGCCTTCTGCCGGACAAAAGCGGGTGGCGCGTTTTATGCGCGGCTGAAATTTCTTTTTCGGTTGTTTCCATAGCGGGTTCCTCGTCAAGTGTGAAAGCTGAAATCACATGGAGCGCATTCTGCCCAGCGCCAGCGCCAGATTTATCCTGGCGTTGTTATACTGCGCCAGCGCGTCCACGCGGGTGGAACGGGATACCGAAAGCGCGGTCTGCGCGTTGACCAGTTCCACGTTATCTCCCACCCCCGCCGCGAAACGGCCCTGCGCCATTTCCAACTCGCTTCCGGCGAGGCCGAGCGCGAGTTCGGCGGTCTGCACCTGCTCCAGCGCGGCTTCAAAACGTTTTAGCGAAAGACGCACGTCTTCTTCCACCTGCACAGTCATATCGTCAAGGCGGGCCGCGGCCTCGTCAAGCGCGGCGCGCGCTTCCCGTATTTTGCCTGTCAGCGCCCCGCCTTCAAAAAGCGGCAACGCCAGCCCGATTCCCATGCTGCCCACGGAACCGGATTTTGAATCCGGTTCGTTGCCGCTTATGGCGAATTGCCCGTTGACGGCGACAACCGGCAGCCGCGTAAACCGGGCGGCTTGCAGCGAGTAATCGGCGGCGTCAAGTTCCGCGCGGCCCAGCGCAAGCTCCGTGCGGTTTCTCAGCGCCTCCGAAATTGACGGGCCGGCGGAGGGAACCGTGGCGGCGGAAACCGCGAAAGCGGAGTCAAGCCGCAGCTCCCTGTCCAGCGACAGGCCGGCAATGTGTGCGAGGCGCAACTGCGCCGCAGCCCCCGCCACCTGCGCGTAAAGCACGCGCGAATGCTCCTGCGCGACGCGGGTTTTTTCGCGCGCCACGTCGAGCCCGGTCGCGGCTCCGGCGGAGTGGCGGTCTTCGGCGAGACTCAATAATTCTTTTGCAAGACGCTCATCGGCCAGAACGGCTTCTATCGCCGCGCCGGAACGCAGCGCTTCCACATAAGCGAGGCCGGCAGCGGCGGCAACCTGCTCCTCGGCCAGCGTCTGGCGCAGTCTGGCGGATTCCTCCCTCTGCTTTTGCGAACGGCGGGTTTCCTGCGCGCTCCAGTTGAATATCTCCTGCACCAGCGTGAGCCGCGCGTCGAAAGTGCTGAAAGCCGGCAGAAAACTGAACGGCAGGAGGCCCGGCCCTTCAAGCGCGTCTATATTGGTGCGGAAATTGCGGGTCTGGCTTGCCGTGGCGGTAAGATGCGGCAAAAGCTGCGACGCGGCTTGCAACGCACGCGCGCGGGCGGCCTCGGATTGCGCTTTCGCCACGCGCAGCGTTACGTTATTTTGCACCGCCAGCGCTATCGCCTGCGGCATGGTGATGCGCAGCGGAACGGTTTGCGCGGACACGCTGCCGATTGAAACTGCGGACAGAAAAAGCGGGATAATCAAAGCGCGCATGTTATTTATCAACTTCCGCGAGGCGTTTTTCTATTTTCTCCAGCAGGCGGGTAAGCGTTCTGCACTCCGCCGAGGTAAGGCACCGCATCAGCCGCGCCATCTGGCGTCCCTTGCACGGCGCCGCCTTTTTTATAAGGGCGCGGCCCTTGGGCAGCAGGCGCACCTTGACGGCGCGCCTGTCCTGCAAAGACTTCACCCGCCGCACGAGGCCGTCGCGCTCGAGCCCGTCGAGAATGCCGGTTATGGTGGCGCGCTCGACTTTCATCATGTCCGCCAGTTGGCAGGGTTTGAGGCCCGTTCTGCCGGCGTGGCGCAGCAACAGTATCAGCATGCGAAACCGCGCCTGCGTGATTCCGAACGAGGAAAATTGGACGTTCACCCGTTGCAACACTTCGTTGGCCACCTGCAAAAGGGCGTTGTGCGCGTTCACTGCCGTTATGTCCCGTGAAGTAACGCCGTCAGGGTACAACGGGGCGAGCTCTTTTACCGTAAGCGAACGCGGTATGCTTTGCAGCAGGACTTCGTTTCCCGGGGCGGAGTCTTTCATTACAGGTACCTTCTCAAATTATAGCAGTTTCGGATAACCCGTCAGCCCCAGGCGTGTCTCCCCCAATCCTCAGGTAAGGTGTAGTTGAGCGGGCAGTAGGTGGTTATTTCCGTTTTTTAGGCACTATTTTTCTTGCAACGCATTTTATAAGGCTGTTTTGTCGCGCGTTTTGTGTGTTTTGACGCA
>JAQTYB010000081.1:7276-11558 GCA_028688475.1 Elusimicrobiales bacterium | reverse complement strand
CAATATCGGCAAAAGCGAGCCTGCGCACTTCCGCCCGTGTCGCTTCATCAAGAGACCTGAAATCCCTTTTTGTTTGCATCAGTCAAGTGTAGCATAATGGTATAGTATTTGAGAAGCGGGTTAATAGGACCACAGATACCTGGAACGCGCGCTTGAACCCGAATTGTGCAATAGAGTAGCGGGATTCGAGGGCGGCTGGCGGGATATTTCTGTGTAAAATTTGGAGCGAATAGCTACGGCTATTCGCTCCAAATTTTACGTCGAACTGTCCTCGCCATCCACCCTCTCGGTCCGAGCTATCTATTGCACAATCCGGGTTGAAAGCGCCGGATACGGCGGCAAGCAGCAGCGGTTGAGCCCGAACTTTTGAAACCGCGCGGAAATGCGCTGTGGCGCATGAACCGCGCGGTTTTCATTTGGCGATTATCGGTATCGCGTCCGGCATCGGGATTAGGGCGGAGTTTGCCGTTGTTTCAAGCCAATCGCCTTCGTTTTCGAAGGGCCAGTCCGCTTTAATCCGCCAGTCAGGGCATTGCGGGCCGTCGAAAAGTTCGCCGCCGGCGGGGGAATCGGGGACGGGTTGCTGCTGTACCAGCGCAGGATTCACCGAATGTCCCGCGCGTTTTTTCACGTCGCGATATTCCCGCAAAACCGCCGCTTTGCCTGCCCAGCCTGTTATCGGGGTTTTTGTTTTGGCGCAATACCAGCCGGGCAGCGAGGCGGTTATCCTGAAAACTTCTCCCTTCGCCAGAGACTGAGGCGTCCAGCCTGAGCCGCGTCCGGCAAGCAGCTTGGCGTTTGAGGCGGCTTTGGCCGATGAGAATTTCCAGCGCGTCCAGCCGCCCGAAGCGGCGCGGCGCTGCACGCCCGTCATGGTTACCAGCCACAGATTGCCGTTATGTTCCTCGATATTCAGCACATGGTTATCCGCGAGGCCGGTTGCCGCGGAAAGATAAGATTGTCCGCCGCCGCGCGTTATGGCGATTACGCCGCTGCCGCCGGCGGCATAACCGCCGCCTTTTTTGTTTCCCGTGGCGAAGAGGGGGAGTTCACCGTTATGGCAGAGGAAATCGCGCACCACCGCGCCGGGAGCGATGCCGACAGTCTCGCCGGGGTAAATGATTATTTTTCCGGCGGCCACGTTCGCGATGAACTGATAAGCGGGAGCGCCTTTCCAACTGCGCACCCAGCCCAGCCAACTGCCGTAGCCGCAGGAACCGTAATTGTCGGCGTTCGGCGGGAGCGCGCAGGCGTCCACCTGCTGCGGGTCGCAGGCGTCGGGCGGCTCGCCGTTGGCGCCGGCCAGGATGTAGTTTTTGCCCTGCGGCTCCGGCGAGTCGAATTTAGACAGGCCAATAGTAGGCGCGCTTTCCTGCGGAGGCTTGCCTCCGGCAAAGGACGGGTCTGGCGAAATGAGGAGATTTGCGAGAGTTTTCCGCGCGCCGCTGAAGGCGTAATAAAGGCCCGATTTCGGCGATTTCCAGCCTCCGCCGGCGGCAGAACCCAGCGATTCGATAGCGGGCAGGAACTCGGCAAATTTCCAACCGCCGGATTTCGCGTCCAGCCTCAAAACCGCGCCGTTCACCGCCAGCGCGGCGCCGCCCGCGTACGGGCTTATGCGTCCCTCGTAGATGGCGGCTCCGGCGGTGGAAACAGGCTGTTCCGCCGCCGCCGCGCCGCAGGCCGCCGGGACGGAGAGTGAGAGTAAAATGAAGAGTTTCACTATTTTCCGCTACTCCGCCCGCAGCGCGTCAGCCGGTTTCAGATTGGCCGCCACCCATGCCGGGTAAATGGCGAAGGCGAATGAGGTGAACGCCGCGATGAGGACGGAGACAAGCGGTATCCACGGCTCGATAGCGCCGCCGCCCATGCCGAAAATCACGCGGACCGGCCCGTTCCAGATATACCCTATCCCCGAACCCAGCACGCCGCCTATCAAGCCCAGCAGCACCGCTTCCACTATGAACTGGAGCATGATGTCTCCGCGGTTGGCGCCTATGGCGCGGCGCACGCCTATTTCCTTCGTGCGGGCGAACACCGTCGCGAGAGTCACGTTCATTATGCCGATGCCGCCGGCGATGAAGGCCAGCATTCCAAGAGAAATCGTCATCAGCGAATTTTTGACGCTTTTTTCGGTGCGTTCCCTGATAAGCTCCATCTGGTTTTCGATGATGAAGCTGTCCTCGTCGCCGAAGCGTATTTTCAGGAAGTTTTTTATCAGCTTGAGCGATTCTTCAAAGGTCTGCTCGCTGCCGGTGTCTATGCTCACGTCGAGGGAATTTCTCGCGTTTATAAACTCGAAGTGCGTGAGCGTGGTCACGGGGGCGAGTATTTGGATGTCCTTGGAATTTGAATAGCCCATCATGACTTCGGGGCGTTTGGACGCGGGCAATTCTTCGAGAATGCCTATCACGGTGAAGTTGACCCCTTCAATCTTGACCGGCTTGCCGAGCAGGTCGTTGTGCGAGACCAGGGTGTCGAAAGCGGCGGCGTAATTCCACTTTTTGAACATGCTTTTTTCAAAACTGTTGCCGGGCGGCAGGGGGGCTTTTTTTATCAGCACGCAGACGCGCAGCTTGTTTTCCATGTCGTGCCAGTTCAGAAAACGACCGCGCAGGGTGTAGACGAAATCGCGCTTTATCCAATCCGGCGCGACGCCCAGCAGGTTCGTGTTCACGCGCCTGCCGTTGTATTCAAGCACGTCGTGCCAATCCCGCGCTTCCGGCGAAACCATGTAAAGCCCGGGCATTTTTCTTTTCAGCAGCAGAACATCTTCGTAGGTGAACGCGGGCGGCGGGGTGTACTCGGCATCCGGCGACGAAAACAGGCGGCTGTTATTCTGCGAAATTTTAAGCCGCGCCATGCCGGAGACGTCTTTCTGCTTTTTGAGCCGTTCGTAGGTGGCGCATATCGCGGAAAAAGCGTTGATAAAAACCACCGCGCCCACCGCGATGGCCAGAAAGCTCAATATCGAGCGCGTTTTGTGCGCCCGTATCTCCGAAAATCCGGTTCTTGCGGCTATGACGAGAGATTTCACGATTCTATTACCCCGTCCATCATCCTGATGTTGCGGCCCGCCAGAGCGGCCAGCTCCCTGTCATGCGTCACCATGACTACGGTGATGCCTTCCTTGTTGAGCGCCAGCAGCATGTTCATCACTTCACGGCTGGAGGAGGAATCGAGATTGCCGGTCGGCTCGTCGGCGAGGATAATTTTAGGCGAATTGGCCAGGGCGCGCGCTATGGCCACGCGCTGGCGCTCCCCGCCGGAAAGCTCAAGCGGCGTCTTTATCTCTTTTCCCTTGAGGCCGACTTTATGCAGCAGCTCGTGCGCGCGGGATTTGATTGCCTTGTCCGGCGCGCCCGCGTACATCATAGGCAGGCAGACGTTGTCCAGCGCCGTCAGCCGGTTGAGCAGATGAAACGCCTGAAAAACAAAGCCTATCCCGTCGCGGCGCGCGTCGGAGCGCTCCAAATCCGACATTTTCACCACGTCCCTGCCGTGCAGGAAGTAACCGCCGCCGCTGGGCTCGTCGAGCAGGCCGATGATGTTGAGCAGCGTGGATTTGCCGCAGCCCGACGGGCCGGTCACCGCCGCGAACTCGCCGGGGCCGATGTCGAACGATATGCCGCGCAAAGCCGGCCAGCCCGACTTGCCGCCCTCGTAGACCTTGGTCAGGCCGCGGCAGCTTATGGTCACTTGAGAGTCTCCGGCACGGCGGTGAAAAGTTTGTCGCCCGGCTTTATGTTGCCGGCCAGCTCCACTTCGGTATCCGAGCGCATGCCGGGAAATACCTGCGTTTTTTCCGCCGCGTAACCCTCCGTCTGGCGGTAGACGTAGTAATTGAGGCCTTCCTGAAAAAGCGTCTCGATGGGGGCCTTGAGCGCGTTTTTCTTGGCCTGGATGTTGGCGGTGACGACCGCGCTCATGCCCACGCGCATCTGCTTGACGGGCTTGTCTATGTTTATCACGACGCGGAACACTTTCGAGCCGGCGCCGCCGTAGTAGCCGCTCTTGCTTTCCGCCATGGGGGCCATGAGGTCCACCTTGCCGGTGAATTTTTCGCCGGGGATGGAGTTGAAGGTTATGTTCACCGGCATGTCGGGCTTTATTTTGTAGATGTCTATCTCGTTTATTTTCAGGTTGACGGCCAGCGTTTTCATGTCCACAACCCGCGCGACGCAGTCGGACGCGCTGTTTATGCGCTTTCCGGCGCGGACTTCCTCGTCGCTCTGCCCGTATTTGCTGACGCAGCGGGTGAGCAGGCCCGCGCGCGGCGCGG
>JAQTYB010000081.1:0-7266 GCA_028688475.1 Elusimicrobiales bacterium | reverse complement strand
CGGCACCGGCACGTACTGATCGGATTCCATGCGTTCTCCGCCTTTGACCATCATCAGCTTGTCGCCCTTCTCGACATACTCGCCTTCACGCTTGAAAATCTCCACCACAAAGCCTTTATTCGGAGGGAAAACGTCAACCGTGTCGCGCGAAACCAACTCGCCCGATTCCTGCAAATCCAGCTTCAGGTCGCCTTTGGAGGACTGGCGCAGGAATTCGCCTATATCCTGGCGTATCATCATCTTTTTATAACGCCTGTAGCCCCATACCCCTCCGGCGGCGGCCACCAGAACCAGCGCTAGCCAGACAGCGATTTTGAGCATTTTTTTCATCCGAAGTCTCCCGCTATTCCCAGATTTTTTCGCCCAGCAGCGTCCTGTAATTGGCCAGCGCGATGTCCAGATCGTTGACGGCGGTTATCTGATTGCCGCTGGAATCGAGCAGCTTGGTCTGCGCGGTGTCGAGTTCCAGAAACCCGGCATTGCCCTGCGAGTATTCCTCCAGCAGCATGTCGGTGGTCCCCTTCTGGGCTTTTATCTGGAATTCCAGCAGCTTGAGCGATTTCACCTGCAGCGCTATATTTTCCTGCGCCGTCAGCACGGAGGTTTTGAGCGAGCGCAGCGCGTCCGCCAGGCCCAGCTCGGCGGATTTGAGGATGTTGCTTTGGGCCTTTACGTCCAGATAGTTCTGCGCGCCCAGGAACCCGAACGGGAAATTAAGCGACATGCCCAGGCCGTAACTCGGATTTCCGTCCCATGACCCGCCGGGGATTCCGAACAGCCCCAGATTCGATTTGTTGTACGACGCGTCCAGCCGGAACCTGGGATAGTCGGACATAATGTTCGAGCGGGTGTTGAGCCGCGTTTTTTCCAGGGACACTTTCTGCCGCCGCAGCGAAAAATTGCCGTCCAAAGCCTTTTGCATATCGTCCCTGGGCAGCGGCAGCGCGATATTGACCGACTGCGTGCTGACAAGAGTCTCCTGCTCCTTACCCGGCTCGGTGTTAAGCATTTCGTTGAAAGCCAGAAGCGCTTTTCGCGCGGCGGACTCGGCCTGGGCAAGTGAGAGCTCGCTTTGCAGCTTGTCGCCCTCGCTCTGGGTCTGCTCGGTTTTGCTTCTGGTGCCGGATTGATACTGCTCCGAGGTGTCTTTATACTGCCGTTCGCGCGAGGCAAGGTTCATTCTGGCTATTTCGATGCGTTTTTTCGCGGAATAGAGCGCGTAAAAACGGTTGAGCGCGCTGACGGCTTCGCTCTGTTTGGCTATCAGCAGGGTGAGTTGCGCGTATTCATAATCCAGTCTGGCTTTGCGCACTTTGATAACGGGGCTCAAGGCCGAGTCGTAGAGATTCCATGAGGCGGAGAGGCTGGAACCTATGTCGCCTTTTCTGAACCTCAGCGCCGTGTTCTGGTCGTCGTAGAGCGAATTGGACAGGGACAGCGAAAACGACGGCGCGACGGCATCCATTATGGCCGAGCGATAGACGCTTACTGCCTGCTCGAATGATTGCTCCGCGCCGCCAATGACGGGAGAAACAGCGAAGACGGCCTTTATATATGATTTCGGCGTGAAAGTTTCCGCTTCGACCGGTAAACTAAGCGCACATGCCAATGAAACCGCAAGGCAGATGGTCGTTAGGTTTAGCAGCATTTTGTCGCGCCTCTTTAATGAGGAATGTATTGCAATTGTAGCATTTTCGCTTTTGAACCACGGAAAAATTTCCGGATGTTTTTGCAACTGCGCCGTTTTCCTTTGTAACATATTATTGCCGTTTTAATTTCCACGGAGGAGTATAATGAGCGATACAGTTTCCTATAAAGAACTCGGGTTTGTAAATACCCGCGAGATGTTCAGGAAAGCCATGGCGGACGGCTACGCCGTTCCCGCCTATAATTTCAACAACATGGAGCAGATACAGGCCATCATCGCTGCCTGCGTGAAAAGCCGCTCGCCCGTGATATTGCAGGTCTCTAAAGGCGCGCGCGACTACGCCAACGCCACGCTGCTGCGCTGGATGGGACGCGGCGCCGTCGAAATGATGAAAGAGCTGGGCAAGCCCGTTCCCGCCGCGCTGCACCTGGACCACGGCGATTCGTTTGAGTTATGCAAATCCTGCATAGACAGCGGCTTCTCGTCGGTGATGATAGACGGCTCCGGCCTTTCATACGAGAATAACGTCGAAGTCACCCGCAAGGTGGTGGAATACGCGCATCAGCACGATGTCACCGTGGAAGGCGAACTGGGCGTGCTGGCGGGAATAGAGGACCATGTGTCCTCGGCGGTGTCGCACTACACCGACCCCGACGACGTGGAGGATTTCGTCAAGAAGACCGGCGTGGACAGCCTAGCCATCTCCATCGGCACCAGCCACGGCGCGTACAAGTTCAAAGTGAAGCCCGGCGAGCAGGTGCCGCCGTTGCGCTTCGACATATTGGAAGAGGTGGAAAAGCGCATTCCCGGTTTTCCGATAGTCCTTCACGGCGCGTCGAGCGTGCTGCAGGAATACATCACGATGATAAACAAGTACGGCGGCAAGATGGACAACGCCGTCGGCATACCGGAAGAGCAACTGCGCCGCGCGGCCAAGAGCGCCGTCTGCAAAATAAACATAGACTCCGACGGACGGCTGGTTATGACGGCGATAATCCGCAAGGTGTTCGCCGAGAAGCCGGCGGAATTCGACCCGCGCAAATACCTCGGCCCCGCGCGCGAGGAACTGGTCAGGATGTACATGTCCAAAAACGAGAAGGTGCTGGGCAGTTCGGGCAGATATTGATTGGCGGCGTGGAATTGAAGGGGGCCGGACTCTCAAAAGTCCGGCCCACTTTTTGTCATCGGCACAACTTTAGAATACGTCCTTGCGGATGCTTTCTTTGGCGTTGTCCAGCATGCGGTTAAGCTGGTCGCCGGAGTACAGCGCCGCGTCCTGGCGCACCTTCTCGGTGCAATTGGTGCAGAATTTAGCTATGTTCTTGAGCATTATCGTCGAGGAACCGTAGGAGCCCAGCGTTGACGTGTCGCAGGCGGGCTGGCCGGCAAGGGAGGAGCCTGTCCAGATGCTGGCGTAATTGTGTCCCTGCTCGTCCTGGAACGGGGTGGGGCAACTGGCGTGCCTCCAGTTGCCGTGTTCGTCTTCCGTGTGGCGCGACTCGTGGAACAGCACCATCAGCCGGGCTATCTGCGGATGGCTGAACTTGATGTAGTTTTGCGTAATCCACATTTTCGACGAATCCAGAAAGGGAATGACGCAGGCCACCGCGGCGCCGTTGCCGCAGTCGTCAAGGCCTATCGCTTTGACGCGGGAAACGAAAAAACCGTAATAGGCTCCGCCGTCCACCAGAGCGTCGGCGCCGAACACGCGCTTGTGCAGCTCCGAGGCGGACGAGCCGGTTATCGTCTTGATGAAGTTCAGGTCTTCGCCCAGTTGTTTCTTCACGTCGGCGGGCACGTCGGCATCCACCGGAACGATAATGTCCGCGCCGAGCGGCAGCACCGGTTGCTTCGGGCGCCGTGCGGTGAGCGTATCCTTATGAAGCCTGGTATAGCCGACGAAATCGAAATCCTGCGCTCCGGCTGTGGCTGCCGCGCAGAGTAAAAGCATGGCGGCTGATGCTAATTTTCCTGTCATGGGCTGTGCGCTCCTTGTGTTTTGCCACTCGCGGCTGAATTTTACCGCGCATCCAGTATACCTTACTAAACCCTGCCGGAACAATGACAATGGCACGCGCGCAGCAGGGCGGTCAGGACAGCCGCGCTTCCAGGCCGAGCAGGAATTCCTCGCCGGAGTCCGCAGCCGTCTTGTCCCACATGCCCATTTTCGCGTGGGCGACGGAGAGATAGAACTGAATATCCCGCGCTTTGGGGCTCAGCGCGGCGGCGGCGGAAAAATCCTTCGCGGCGCTGTCGCTTTTTCCCAGGCTGAGCCAGGCCAGTCCGCGCTGGCGCAGCGCGTCCGTATAATCGGGCCGCAGTGCCAGCGCCCTGGTGAAATCCTCCAGCGCGCGCTCCGGCTTGCCGCTCCGGCGCAGCAGGAGGCCGCGGTTATACAGCGCTTCGGGAAAATCCGGGCGGAATTCGAGCGCCCTGTCGAAGCCCTCAGCGGCTTCAGCGTAATCGCCGTTTATGAACAGGATGAGTCCGCGCAAATTCCAGGCGTCCGCGGAACGTGTGTCATATTCCAGCATGAGCTCAAAGCAGTTCAGCGCTTTCTCGTAGTCGCCGTCACGTAAAAACTGCGTGCCCATCTGGTGGAACTGTTCGCTGTTCATAAATTTTTTAAGGCTGCGCCCCTCCGGAGATGCCGGGAGAAAACGACTGTTTCGGCTGCGGCCTGAAATACCAGTAGCCGCTCAAAATGCAAAGCAGCAGCAATGCCAGCAGAAACGGCATGGTTTCCATGTTTTTCCCGCGGCCGCGCTGCGTCCGCCGTGTTATCGCGGTGTTTTCATATATCGCCGCCGCTTTCTCAGGGACTGAGGGCTCCGCGGCGCCGCGCCCGGTTTCCGAGAAAATAGTGGTATAAGTGTTTTCCGGCGGCGGCGCGGGTTGCAGCTTCCTGAGCATGAACGTTTGCAGCCGGACTATGGCCTCGTGGAACTGGGGAGGGAAATTATCGTGCGAAAAAGCCACCCGCTGGCGTATGGTGTCGCCGGCGCGCGGGCGGCGCTGGCGCGGTCTCGCCGCGGCGGGGGAAATCCAGGCGAGTTCGCGGATTATCGCGCGGGCCGAGACGGGGCGCCGCTCCGGCTTTTTCGCCAGGCATTTTGTTATTAGCGTTTCAAACTCCGCGCCGATATCGGGACGGAGGTCTCCGATAAACGGCCTGCGCTCGGTTTTGAACGGCTGCGGCTGCGCAGCGCCGCGTAAAGCAGCGCGCCGAACTGATAGATATCCGAGCGCGCGGTATGTTCCCCTCCGGCCAGCACTTCGGGCGGGGTATAGGCTTGCTGCGCGCGGTCGGAAGGCGGCGTTTTCGCGAATGCCGCCGCTTCGGGGAGGGCGGTTATTTTATGCAGATGGAAATCGCAGATTTTCGCGTCCTGCGAGCCTTCCCTGAACAATATATTGCGCGCAACCAGGTTGCCGTGCGGCAGGCCGGCTTGATGAGCGCAGCATAAAGCGCCGGCGATGTCCGCCGCCAGCTTGTGCGCCTGCTGCGGCGTGAACGGACCGGCGCGGAGGCGGTTCTCCAGCGTTTCGCCCGTTATGAAATCCATCGCCAGATAGAGCTTGCCGCCGTCTATGCCGTAGTCGAAGACGCGGACTATGTTATCATGGTACAGTTCGCACGCGGCGGCGGCTTCCAGCAGCAGCGCGCGGCGCAGGTCGTAATTGTGCGGCGGCACCGGGAACTTGAAAATTTTAAGCGCGCAAATGACGCGCTTGTTGAAAACCGCCTGCGCTTTGTACAGGTCCGCGTAACGCCCTTGGGCTGCGGGCGCCAGATTTATATAATTACCTATGGAATCTTCGGGCAAATCAAAACCCCCATTTAAGCTAATAAACTATTTTAGCGGCGGGTTTGCAAGAAAGAGGCGATGAAAACATTTCTGGATTTGGCGGCGCGGCGGCGCAGCATACGCAAGTACCTTGACCGGCCCGTGGAACCGGAAAAACTGGACCGCTGTCTTGAAGCGGCGCGGCTTGCGCCTTCGGCCTGCAACAGCCAGCCGTGCAGATATGTGGCGGTAACGGACCCGGAATTGAAACGGAAGTTTTGCGAAGCGGCTTTTTCCGGGCTGTATTCGGCCACCCGGTTCGCGGCTGCGGCGCCGGTAATAGTGGCCGTGGTGGCGGATAAAGGCAATCTCACCGTGCGGGTTGGGAACCTGGTGCGCGGCACCTCGTTTTATCTGGTGGATACGGGAATTTCCTGCGCGCATTTCGCGCTGGCGGCGCAGGACGAGGGCCTCGGTACCTGCATCATCGGCTGGTTCGACGCGAAAAAAGCCGGCAAAATCCTCGGCGTTCCCTTCGGCAAAAGAGTCGAATTGCTAATCAGCCTTGGTTATCCGGCGGAAAATCCGACGCCGCGTCCGCGCAAGACTTTTGCCGAGGCGTGTTCCAGGAACCGATATTAGGGGAATATGATGAAAAAAATCATGTTGATTCTGGTGTTGGGTGCTTTAACGGCGGCGGCGCAGGCCGGGCGGCAAAAGACTTACTGCAATCCGATAAACATAGACTACGGCTACACGCCGATTCCCGAACAAGTCTCGCAGGGCAAGCATCGCGCCACCGCCGACCCGGTTATCGCCGTGTTCAACGGCGATTATTACCTTTTCTCCACAAACCAGTGGGGCTACTGGTGGAGCTCCGATATGGCGGATTGGCATTTCGTCCCGCGCAAATTCCTCAAGCCGGACGCGAAAGTCTACGACGAGCTGTGCGCCCCCGCCGTCTGGGTCATGGACGGCGCGCTTTACGTGGTCGGCTCCACTTATGAGAAGGATTTTTCAATCTGGAAAAGCACGAATCCTCGTGTGGACGACTGGACCGTGGCGGTGGACAGCTTCCAGGCCGGCGCGTGGGACCCGGCGCTTTTTCTGGATGACGACGGCAGTCTCTATCTATACCACGGCTCCAACAATCTCTACCCGCTCTATGGCAGGGAGATGGACCGCAAGACGCTGCAACCCGTGGGGGAGAATGTGCCGCTTATCAACCTGCATGACAATATCCACGGCTGGGAGCGTTTCGGCGAGGCGGGGGACAACACTTTCCTGCGTCCCTTCATCGAGGGCGCGTGGATGAGCAAGCACGACGGCAAGTACTATCTCCAGTACGCCGCGCCGGGCACCGAATTCAGCGGTTACGGCGACGGCGTTTACGTCGGGGAGCATCCGCTGGGGCCGTTCGCCTACCAGAGCCATAATCCATTTTCATACAAACCCGGCGGTTTCGCGCGCGGCGCGGGGCACGGAGCCACTTATCAGGACAAGTTCGGCAACTGGTGGCACGTTTCGACGATAATGTTGTCCGTCAAGAATAATTACGAGCGGCGGCTGGGCATCTGGCCGGCGGGTTTCGACAAGGACGGCATTCTCTACGCCAACACCGCATACGGCGACTATCCGGTCTATCTTCCTGCTGGCGCGGCGGACCATGTAAAAGGCCTCTTCACCGGCTGGATGCTGCTCAATTACAAAAAGCCGGTGCGTGTTTCGTCCGTCTATGGCGCTTTTAACGCCAACAACGCCGTTGACGAGGATATTAAAACCTGGTGGTCCGCCGCCACCGGCGAAAAGGGCGAATGGCTCGAAAGCGAT
>JAQTYB010000080.1 GCA_028688475.1 Elusimicrobiales bacterium | reverse complement strand
GTCTGTTTCGACAGCATCGGCCCCGCCATGAAATTTATGTAAAACCCGTACAGCAGATACGCCGCCAGCACCACCGGCACCACCGCCAGCCCGCCCCAGTAGTTCTGCGCGATGAAATGCCGCCCGAAAATGCTCAACCGCGCCAAATCGCCGATGAAAAGCGAAACGCAAAGCGCCACCGCCGCGCCGAAAACCGCGAAATAGGTGAACACCCGCGCGAACAGCTCCGGCGCGCCGGGTTTTTCGTGATTTTCCAGAAAAAACGGACGCCACGCCTGGTCGAACATGCTGACCACCAGCATCATGAAAATGCCGAGGCGGTATCCCGCCTGATATATTCCCAGCGTTGACTGGTCGGTGAGGAAAAGCAGGATGGGCCGGTCTATCACCTGCACCGCCGTAGCCGCCAGCCCCGCCGGAATGAACGGCCACGCAAAGGCCCACATCTCCCTGAACAGCGGCCCGGCGAATTCAAATCTTAATGACTGCGCGTAAACCGGCGCCAGCAGCGCCAGCGTCACCGCCGAGGACAATACCGAAGCCATCAGCACGCCTTCGGGGCCGAGCTGATATTTCGTGAGAAAAACCACGTTCGCCGCGATGTTGACGACTATTCCCGCCGAGCGGATGCCCGCGAACGCCAGCGGCCTGTGCTCCAGCCGCAGCTTGGCGAAAGCGACGCACATCAGCGCGTCCAGCGTCAGCACGACGCCGGAGTAGGTTATCAGCGCGCTGTAATCGGCTCCGATTCCGCCGATTGCGGCCAACGGCGCGCGCAATTGCCACAGCAGCGCCGCCAGCATGGCGGAAGTCAGCAGCACTGGCCAGAACGCCGTCGAGAAGATGGTTTTCTCGCGCGGCCTGTCCGCGCAGACAAAACGCATGTAGGACTGGTCCATCCCGTACTGGAAAACTATGTTGAGGAAAGCGATATATGAATAAACGGCGGCAACCACGCCGTATTGCCCCGGCGACAGCGCGTGAGTGTAATAAGGAACCAGAAAAAAGTTGAGCAGCCGCGCCAGCACGGTGGAAAGCCCGTAAACGACGGATTCCCTGCCGAGCCGGCGTATGCGCGTGAACATGCAAAAAGTCTACCAAATTCCCCGCCGCGGAAACTGCCGATAAAAGTTATAATTTGCTCCATGCCGGACAGCGAAAAATCTTCAGCCTTTGCCGCGCGTAAAATTTACCCGTTTGTTTTTTGGGGCATTGCCGCGCTTGTTTTTGTCGCGGGAACGTGGCTGCGGTTCAAGCTGGACGCTTTGCCCGCCGCCACGGCGGATACCTGGGGCTATTTGAAACCCGCTATCGCGGCGCTTGCCGGAGGGGAATTTGAAACCGCGTGGGGCCGCCCGTATCTCTATCCATCGTTTCTCTATCTGGCGATTGGAGTTCTGGGCGATTTCAGGACTATCAGCGTTATCCAGCATCTGGCGGGGCTGGCGGCGGGCGGACTGCTGCTTGCGGCTTTGCTGAGCTTTCGGAAAACGCAATCTGATTTCATCCCGTCCGCGCTGGCGGACGCGGCGTTTCTGTGCGCAATAACGGTATTCCTGACAAGCAACTGGCAGGCCGATTTTGAGCATTCGCTGATGACAGAGGCGCTGCAACCGGCTCTGTACGCGCTTATACTGCTATGTTTTGCGCATGTGGCGGCGGCTTTCGCCGAGGACAAAAAACAAGCCCTGTTCAATTGGGGAACGGGACTGGCGTCCGCCGGAATATTCTCCGTCCTCTATCAGCCGCGGTTCGCTCTGGGCGCCGTCCTCTGCGCGGCCTGCGGCGGCGCCGCGGTTTTCAAATCCGGCGCGCTGCGCAAAAATATTGCGCGGGTTATCATTCCGGTTTTGATAGCGCTCGTGTTCGTCTGGGGAATCGGCGGATACCTGTCGCGCAACGATTTAATCGCCAAAACCATGACGGCGGACGTGCTGTTTTCAGCCCATCTCCCGCCGATTAAGCGCGCGCTGGACACCGAAGCGGACAAATCTCCCGGAGCGGAAAGCGGATTTTACAGGCAGTTGTCCGCCCGGATTACTCGGGATATGGAGAAAATTCCCGCCAGCTCCACTATCGGCTACTATCCTTTTTACGCGCAATGGCACGGCTCCTGCCGCCTGATAGCGGAGCATTTCAACCGCGACGCGGCCAAAGTTAACGCTTTCGAATTGCGCTGGCTCGCGCGCGCAATCGCCCGCGAACCGGGCTGGTATCTCTCAAAGGTGAAAAACCAGCTTTACCACCTGTACGGCTGGAATCGGGAAATGCTGCTCCCGCGCACTCGCATCCGGCGGCTGGCGGCTTTGCCTATCACGTTCGTCATGCGGCTGGGCGTCAACGAGCGGCGGTCGCTCCAGAGCAGTTGGTTTTACGGTTATCGGGAGCTTGTGAAGCCAGGGTGGCGCGACGCGCAGGACGACTGGTGGCGCGGCGAATGGGCGCAGTTTGAGAAGTCCGCCTTGTCTCCGGGACCGCTGAACCGCTACCTGTCCGGCATCGAAGCCTCCCTCATAAAAAACCCTCACGCCGGCGACAGGATAATCGGCGGTTTGTGGGGGGGGATTTTCGATAAGGCGCCGCTTTTCAGCAGCGTCTGGTACGTCCCCGCCCTGCTGGCGACGCTTTTAATGGCGGGCATTGTCACCTGGCGCAAAAAATGGAGCCGCGAACTGGCGGCGCTCGCCGCGCTGTCGGCGTTTGCTCACCTGTGCATGCTGGCGATAGCGCTGTTCTGCGCGACAATTTTCGTGCTGGAGGATTTGCGTTATTTTCTGGACGCGGGCGTCTTCTTATACACGGCGCATTACGCGGGGCTGGCGTTCTGCGCGTGCGCCGCCCTGCGATTTTTTCGTAAATTTGACGGGCAGGCTCAAAGTGTCTAGAATATGAATCATGTGGTTTGGTAAACGAGACACCCCTGATTGCGACTACTGCCTTGCGAAGGGCAAATGCCTCTATGCCCACATGGACCGCCCCGCGCAGTATGAATGGAAGAACCTGCGCACCTCGTCTTCGTTTCAGGACGGCGAGCTGTTGTTCAGCGAGGGGGACAAGCCGCCCGGCCTGTTCATCGTCTGCAAAGGCAAAATCAAAATCTGCAAGACCAGCATAAACGGCCAGCAGCTTATTTCCAGAATCGAGGAAGCCGGCGGCATGACGGGGCATATCGCCATGCTCTCCGCCGGAAACTTCCAGGCCAACGGCGAGGTGATGGGCGATACCCTCGTCTCGCTGATAGACACCGCGCTTTTCATCGAATTTCTCAAAAAACACCCAAACGCCGCAATCGCGCTGATGCAGATTATGGCGTCCGAGGTGCGAAAAGGCCAGTCGCAGGCGTGCGATATCGCCTACAAATCCGCCCGCTGCCGCATGGCCGACGTGCTGATTAAATCCGCCCCTCCCGCGCAGCCCCGCAAAAAATCCATAGTAAAAGATGTAAAACGCCGCGAACTCGCCGAAATGGCCGGCCTCACCGTCGAAACCGCCGTGCGCATACTGGCGGAATTCGAAAAAAAGCACATCATCCGCCGCAACGGCAAAGAAATCATAATCACCAACCGCGCCCTCCTCGAAAAAATAACCGCAACGGAGAATTAAAGTATGAACAAATGCAAACTGCTGTCTTTTATTTTGGGCACATGCCTGTTATCGGCAGGTTGCGCAAGCGCCGAAACCAAAAACTCCCGCGACATTTCGGACATCACACCGAGTGTTTGCGCTGTTCCCGTCACTTTGCCCGCCAGCCTTGAACCGCAAAGACGGGAAATCGAAGCTGATTTTTCAAAAGCCCTGGTGCGGAGTATACGTTTTGCAAAAGAAAACAATCTGGAAAGTTACTGGAAATGTTTCATAGACCGTGCGCAAATATACGACAGCAAAAAAGACTTTGACCGAGCCATGCTTGCGGCAAGCGGGGAAAATCCCGATACCCAAGTGCCGAAAACATTCTCCGCCGTTCTGGAAAACAGGGTTTTCATGGGAGTATCGCCCAAGTTATACGCCGAGAACTGCCCGAAATGCGTAGATACGGACTATTACGAAAAAATCATAGCCCACGAAATTGCGCACAGGCTGCATGTAAGTATTCTGGGCGGCAAGGAAGACGACATGGGACCCGTGTGGTTTTATGAGGGTTTCGCAGTGTATGCCGCGAGGCAATTTGAAAATTCCACTCTAGCCATGACTCCCTCTGAAATGCTCACCGTAGTGGACAGCCCAGAACGGGGCGACTATAGGTCTTACCTCCTCGTTTTCAAACATTTGAGGACAAAAGCCTCTGTACCGGAACTCGTTTCCAAAGCACGCAAAAAAGATTTCATGGACTGGGTTCACGAGCAAATACACTGATATGCATCGCTATCAAACAAAAAGCCCTCCGATTGGAGGGTTTTTTGTTTGGTGGGATGCGTTCGTCTCAAACCGTGCCGAACATTCTGTCGCCGGCGTCGCCGAGACCGGGGACTATGTAGCCGCTGTCGTTTAGCGTTTCGTTTACCACGTCCATGTAGCACCACAGATTCTAGTAGCCAAGTGTCCATTGACTGTGAGCCATTTGTCCGTTATAATAATAATGGATGACGGAGGGGCATGACATGACAATCAAGGCATCGCATATCGCGCCGGACGGGCGGAACAGTCATTTGCTGGCTGTTCCCAAGGAAGCGATAATCAAACGCATCAGGGACGGATTCAGCATAGGCACCGCCAAAGACGTGCAGACAGCATGGGGATTCGACACGGCGTCGTTTGCCAGACTGGTGGGTATAAGCGGCAGGACTTTGAGCAGGGCGAAAAAGCGCAAAGCGTTTATTTCTCCGACCGCCAGCGACCGCATTTACAGAATGTCCAAAATTCTTGATTTGGCGACAACGGTCTTTCAGGACAGGGAAAATGCGTTAAGCTGGCTCAAACGCCCGCAACCGGGGTTGGGAAACAAGGTTCCTGCGGATTTGCTTGATACTGAACCGGGGTTTGAGCAGGTTCAAACACTGCTTAATCAACTCGAATACGGCGTCTTGCCATGACAGCCGTCTGGCGCGTAGTGAAAAACGCGCGCATTGCCGACGCTTTCACAGGCGAGGGCGCCGCGCTGTATGGCGGACGCTGGAATAAAAGAGGGACCCGCGTCGTGTACGCGGCACAAACCTTATCTTTGTCCGTGCTGGAACAATTTATTCATACGGGCGAAGAAGGCAAAAATATAGAGTATGCTTTTTTCAAGATAGAGATGCCGTCCGGTATCAAGATTGAACGATTTAACAGCCATAAAATTCCGTCCAACTGGCGCGACACCCCTGTCCCGGAAGAGACTCAGGAACTTGGTTCCGCTTGGGTCCTAAAACAGAGTTCCGCATTGCTCTGCGTACCGTCCGTAATCGTGCCGGTAGAATGCGACTTTCTGATAAACCCGGCCCATGCCGATTTTCACAAACTGAAAATAGGCAAACCTCAGCCGTTTCGTTTCGATTCAAGACTGTGGAAATGATAGGTGCGGCGTGCTTTATCAGGTGTTACTATATGCGGATACGTTAGCGTTTGGTAATACTAAATGCTAACGCATCCACATATGGTAAAAAACAAATTCTGCCTTCAAACTGTGCCGAACATTCTGTCGCCGGCGTCGCCGAGGCCGGGGACTATGTAGCCGTTTGCGGTAACAAAAAGCCCTCCGACCGGAGGGCTTTTTGTTGGCGCTTTGGGATTTACTTTTCCAAAAGCGTTTTTAACCGGTCTTGTATTACCATGTCGTAATTCCGCACGCGCTCGCTTATTTCATGCTCGGAAGTTTTGATAGCCGATTTAATTTGTCTGGCTTCAATTTTCCCCGCGAGAAAATGCCAGAATGACTCATCGTCCTCCTCAAGCGCATGCTTTGCGTTGTCCAGTTCCATATTCATAAGCACAATGTCGGAATTAAAGACACTGGACAGACCGCTTTGTATCTCGCCGCGAATCGCGCCGCGTTTACGGGCGTCAGTCGTCCTGCGATATTCCGTTACGAGAGCGCGAATGCGGAGTTCATCCTGAAGCTGGGCGATTGATACTTTCTTTTGTCTTTTTCTGCAATTGCCCACCCGCTGAAACCATACGAAGTATTTTCCGAGGTCACTCCTCATTTCCTGCGTACTGAGAGCCTTAAGTCCTTTGAAAATATCAGGATTGTTGGCGTTAAAATAGTTTAATGCCTCCTTTTCGCCAGCAACCGTGCCGTCCGGCAAAACCGCACCGGGCGCGAATTCGTATTCGCTGCATTCTTCTCGCACCGCGGCAGTTGATGTTCCTGCAGAAAAGCCATAGCAACCGCCATTGCCGCAACCCTGCAAATTCTCCCGTGGCGTGATATGAAGCGCATTTCCAATTTGGCGTATCATCTCTCCTTTTTGCCCTTGCCGGCAGTGCCCTACCCGCTGGAACCATACGAAATTCAAGCCGAAA
Source organism: Elusimicrobiales bacterium (assembly GCA_028688475.1). Classification (GTDB taxonomy): domain Bacteria; phylum Elusimicrobiota; class Elusimicrobia; order Elusimicrobiales; family Elusimicrobiaceae; genus JAQTYB01. The sequence goes on along the minus strand of JAQTYB010000080.1, from coordinate 5,237 downwards.
TCGGTCCGCATTTTTTCCGGCTTAATAGCCATAAGCGCCTTGTATATTTCGGGTTCATGCCTCTTGAAATAAACCAATGCCTGCTTCTCGCCCGCGACCGTGCCGTCCGCAAGAATCGTTCCGGCTGAAAGCTCCCGTCCGGCGCATTCCCGCGCCTGCCATACCACGGCCACAATGCCCATAATGCCCAGGACAAACAAAACAGCAATGCCTAACAGTATTTTTTTCATAAGCCTCATCCTCCGTTTTTTGTTTGAGTGCCGCTCCTGTGCTGATATTGCGCGCTGAACCAGTAAATTCTGGATTCCTCCGCCACCGGAAATAAGTTTTGCGAATTCTGGCATAACGTCCAGACACGGACCGGTAAATCCGTTTCCCATTTCGGAGTTGGCTTGGCGGGTTTTAATACCAAAGCCATGGCAACTATGCCGACGGCGGTTGCCGCCGCGGCTATAGCCCATCTGCCGAAAATTGCCGAAACGCCGTTTTTGCGTTGAGACAACGCTGCCGCGAAAAGTTCCGGGGACGGCTCTTCCTCGGCGAGTTCCGCCCAGCCGTGGGCCTGGCGCGCATCTTTGAGCAGGTTCTGGCATTCCGCGCAGGAAGCCAGATGAGTTTCAAACCCGGCGGCGTCCTCGCGGGACAGTTCGCCGGATTCGTACAGGAACAATTTTTCAAAGTGATTTTCAGCCATTTTATTCTCTCAACGAAACTTTAAGTTTTATGAGCGCGTAATTCATCCGCGACAGCGCCGTTCCCAAGGGAATGTCCAACTCCGCGGCTATTTCCTTGAAAGACATCCCGCCCGATTCCCTCAGCAGGAACACCTCCCGTTGCTCACGGGGCAAAGCGGCAAGGGCGGCGCGCATGCGGACTTTAAGGTCGGAATGTTCCAATACCGTATGCGGCGTGGGCGACGGGTCCGGGAAATCCTGCGCGCTGTCCTCGGATTGCGTGCGCGCCCATATTCCGCGCCGCGTTAAATGGTTCAGGGCGACACCGCGCGCGATTTTGAACAGCCAACTTGATGCCTGGCCTCGGGGTTCATAATGCGCCGCGGCTTTGAAAACGCGCAGCCATAGCTCCTGAAACAAGTCATCCGCGGCGTCATGCCCTGCCATATGTATGAGAAAACCATATAGTTTCGCCTTATACCGCCGCACCAGTTCACGAAACGCCGCAGGGTCGGTGCTGCATCGAAGAATTAATGAGTCGTCAGAATCCACGCGTTTCCACCTCACTTAACCCAAAAATCGCAGTTGAAAGCAAAAACAGCGCACTGTTTCGTACCATTTCCTGTGGAATCAATCACTGGAACGGAGGCGCGAAACAGTGCAACTACAACCTACCAAATTATTGAATCTATCATTATTTCGGGGACACGATACTAAATTATTCAGAACAGCGACCTAGCGTGAATGTAGTGATTTATGTCCCCTTTATTCCAAAATAGCCCTAAAGGCCTTTATTCCGGTTTTGCGTCGGAAATTGTAATCTCCACATGGGCTGGTTTGCTGACCAGAACAGTCTTCTGCCCTTTTTTTACCTCGAATTCAGATTGCAATTGCCAGGAACTGGCGGATGAATCGGCGGACATCGGCGCGGATAATTCTATCTGGATTTGCACATTCACCATACCGTTTGCGGCGCAGACGGGCAGAACATTGGTGATAAAACCATAGCGGTACTTGTCATTTTTATCTTCGCCGGGCTGAACGCGCTTATCGCTCCACAGCACCTGATTGGCTTGCATGCCGTTGAGAACGAGAAAGGAGGCGGAACCTTTGTTTCCCATATAATCCGCTTCAATCTCAAACTGCAAAGTTCCGCAGTTGGCGGGTTTGGTTTTCGCGGCTGATTTGGCAATCTGTCCGGTAATGATAGTCGGGAATGGATTGCGGCTGCTCGCGGCGGTATCCTCCGCCCGGCATAAACCGACGGCGCAAAAAACAATTCCAACCGGCAATGCGCTGAATACTGTTTTCTTCATATTCATATTGTCCCTCCCCTTGCGGTGATTGATTGACAGCCCAGTATAGGCCTTTTACCCTTTGGCCTGTCAACATTGTTACAAAGCGCTGTTTTTAAGGAATTTTCAGGCGTTTCGCAACAGGCTACTTAGTATAACCCATGCCGCGTCGGTTTTATTTTACTCACCGCTAAAAAAATAAACGCCATCCGGCAGGAAGGCGTTTATTTGGGAGGGAATCCGTTTCCGTCAAACTGTGCCGAACATTCTGTCGCCGGCGTCGCCGAGGCCGGGAACTATGTAGCCGTTTTCGTTAAGCGTTTCGTCGAGCGCGCCGGCGCAGACCGGCACGTCGGGGTGCGCCTGATGGAACCGCTTCGCTCCGGCGCGCGAGGCGATTATGCAGATGAAAGCCATATGTTTGGCATCGCGCGACTTTAAAATATTGACCGCCTCCACCGCCGAGCCGCCGGTGGCGAGCATAGGGTCCGCCAGCAGCACGAAATTGCCGGCGAGAGTCTGCGGAAAGCGCGCGTAGTAGCGCACCGGCTCCAGCGTGTCCTCGTTGCGGTAGATGCCGATATGCGCGAGGCGCGCGTTGGGTTCCAGCTTCATAAGCCCGTCGGTCATGCCGAGTCCGGCGCGCAAAATGGTCACGAAAGTGAGTTCCTGCGCGAGGCGCACAGACTCGCAAGTGTCAATGGGAGTGCGCACCAGCTCGGGCTTTGTCTTCACCCCGGATAGCGCTTCGCAACCCAGCATAATGGCGATTTCGCCGGCGAGGCGGCGGAAATCCGCGGAAACGGTTTTTCTGTCGCGCAGCCGCGCGATTTTATCCAGCACAAGCGGATGTTTGCAGACACTCAGGTTTGGAACAGTCATTTTTTCCTCGCTTTACCCCGCCAAATTTATCTGATTATTTCCCGTATCAGCGGCCCCGGCAGCACCTTGGAGCGCGAAAAGGAAAGCGCGCTGTAAAATTCAGCCCGTCCGGCCATAAGCCTCTTCTGGTCGGAAGCGTAAAGCCGGGCGATAACGTCGCCTTTGGCGACGGCGTCGCCGACCTTTTTTTCCAGAACTATGCCTGCGCCGAAATCAACGCTGTCCTCCATGCGGCTTCTTCCCGCACCGAGCAGCACGCAGGCCTGCCCTGTTTTTTTGGCGTCCATGCCGCTTATGAAACCGGCCTTTTCGGATTTCACTTCCAGCACAAGTTTCGCTTTCGGCAGCAGATAATCGGGAGTGTCCGCCAAGTCGGGGTTTGCGCCCTGCCAGCGCAGCATTTGCCGCAATTTTTCCAGCGCAGCGCCGGATTTGACCGATTGCTCCAGCAGCTTGCGCGCCGCGCCCGGCGATTTGGCGCGCTTGCCCATATAGACCATCCACGAGCCGAGCTCGTACATAAGCTCCGCATAATCGGGCGCGACATTCTCGCCGCGAAGGACGCGCACGGCTTGTTCCAGCTCGTTGGCGTTGCCGCAGCTCCGGCCCAGCGGCTGGTTCATATCCGTCAAAAGCGCGGCACAGTTGATTCCCAGCAACCGCGCGGTTTTCACCAAAGACTGCGCCAGCTTTTTGGCCTCGGAGTATTCCCGCATGAACGCGCCGGAGCCGAATTTCACGTCCATCACCAGCGCGTTGATGCCTTCGGCGTATTTTTTGGACAGTATGCTGGCGACGATGAGCGGGCGCGATTCCACCGTGCCGGTGGCGTCGCGCAGCGAGTAAAGTTTCTTGTCCGCCGGGGCGAGCTCCTGCGTCTGGCCGAACATGCACACGCCGATGGCCTTCATCTGCCGTTTTATGTGATTGGGAGACAAGCGCACGCGAAAGCCTTCGGCGGCCTCCAGTTTGTCCAGCGTGCCGCCGGTGTGGCCGAGGCCGCGCCCGGACATCATCGGCACCGCGACGCCGACGGAGGCGACAAGCGGCGCCAGCGCGAGCGAAACGCCGTCTCCCACGCCGCCGGTGGAATGCTTGTCAACCTTGAGGCCGCGCAGGCCGCCGAAATCCATGCGCGCACCGGAAAACGCCATCGCTTTGGTGAAAGCGGCGGTTTCGTTATCGTCGAGCGGGTTGAAAAACGCCGCCATGAGCCAGGCGGCAAGCTGATAATCCGGCACGCCGCCGGAGGCGGCGCCTTTTGCGATGAAATCCAGCTCGGCGGGAGTCATGCGCCCGCCGCCGCGTTTTTTGAGAATTATATCGAGCATCCGCATGGTAGTCAGTTCCTAACTTGCGGCAGGCTCAAAACCGCCTGGAGCAGTTTTTGGAATTTCACCGCCACCAGCTTGCCCTGCGCCACCACTTCCTGATGGCTCAGGCGTGCGCTGGAAATTCCGGTGGCGAGATTGGTGACCCAACAAAGCCCCAGCACGCGCATGCCGAGCTGGCGGGCGACAAGGACTTCCGGCACTGTGGACATGCCCACCACGTCCGCGCCCAGCATGGCAAACGCGCGGATTTCCGCCGCCGTCTCGTAAGAAGGCCCGGTTTCGGCGAGATAAACGCCCTCTGTGGCGCGTATTCCCAGTTTTTTGCAGAGTTTCAGAGTTTCGCGGCGGAAAACGGGGTCATACGGTTCGGTCATGTCGGTGAACATCTTGCCAAAGCGGCTGTCGTAAATTCCGCGCAGCGGGTTGCGGCACATGAAATTGATATGGTCGTTCAACACCACGAGGTCGCCCGGCTTGACGCTTCTCTTCACGGAACCCACGGCGGCGGTTACTATCAGTTTTTTTACGCCCAGTCCGTAAAGCGCGCGCACGGGTATGGCCAGGTCGCCTATCGCGTGGCCTTCGTAATAGTGGAAGCGGCCCTGCATCATCGCAACGCCCAGCCCCTCCTTTGTTTTGCCGGCGAGAAGCGTGCCCGCGTGGCCCTGCACGGTGGATTGGGGGAAGCCGGGGATATCCGCGTAGGAAATAGAGACGGAATCCTCAAGCGGCGGCACGCAGCCGGAAAGCCCGCTGCCCATGATGACGGCCAGTTCGGGCCGCAGTTTGCCTAGTTTGTTTCCGAGCCAGCGGGTTATGCCTTCAACGCGCCGGACATGAGCTTTAACATCCATATTTCACCCTCCGCCAATAAACTAATAAATTCTAACATGAAAATCTTGGAGGACGAAACGCGTCCTTTATATGTGTTGCAAGTTTATAGAAATGTCATGGTTTGCGTTTTTTAGAAATGTCATGTAGTTGTCGTTTTCCTTGCTGTTGTCCTTTCTATCAGATTATCAACAGTCTTGAAGCTGTCTCGGCGCGTTTTT
>JAQTYB010000079.1 GCA_028688475.1 Elusimicrobiales bacterium | reverse complement strand
CGACAAGGGCATAAGAAGACGGTTTTTCCGCGCCGCTTGCCGCAGCAAAAACCGGCTGCGCGCACGCCATCAAGACAAAGACCGCAGAAACTGCCGCGAACGGAAAGCGTGACCTCATCCTGAATCCGAAAACAGTCATTTATTCTTTTCTTCCCCGGCGGATTCGGAATTGAGGTCTACGGTTCTCACTTTTTTCACGGAATAAAAAAAGCTTGGTCCAAAATATCTGACAATCAGGCAGCCGGCGTATTTGCGGATTAGATAAGATCCATTCGGTCCACTCAGTCCCAAAGCGCGACCGTTATGGCGACCCTCACGGTGAACGTAGAATTCGGAGTTGTATCTATCCGGATAAGCCTTTGCGGCGGATTTCTCGCTTGCCACTCTTTCTTCTATCATTGCAATCAGCTTTTCATCGGGCACATCAAACGCGTCTTCCCTATCAGAATGAGCATCAAAATCAGCGTAAAACATAGGCATGACAATCACCGTGCCGTCCTTGAGGGCGACCTTTTGAAACGCGATAAGCGCGCCCTCCAATTTGTTCAACGACTTAGATTTGTCCAACGCCTTAGAATGGTGTATGTCTGGACCAATGAGATTGCGCCCCGAAAACCAGCCGGAAATATCTTCCTCGCCTACAATCTCAGCCTGTCTGTACGCTTTAGCCACGGCTTTGCGAGTTCTCCAGCGGCAGGGAGTCTCGGGCTTTGCGTCATCGTCATCGTCGTCGTCGGCATCGACATCGTCGGGCGCCTCGTGACGCTGTTGCTCTGTGAAAGGCAAAAGTTCGGAAAATTTACGGACTGTGCCGGCCCGGAAAGCGCCAAGCCGTTGTGCCTGCGCGCCCTTGCCGTCGTCGCCGTCGTCGCCGCCGTCAGCGCTGCCCTGAGTGGAATCAGAGGATGCCTTTTCCGGGGCGGAATCGTCCGAAGCGCGGGAACGCGGCGCGCTCTTGCCGCCCGTTTTGCGTTTGGAAGCGGTTTTGGCGGCGGCAACATTCATGCCGGAAACTTCTTTGCAGTAATAAGCGTACGCTGCGGCTGTTTTGCCCTCCTTTATAAAAAGGCAGCCGCCGTATTTGCGGATTTCGCGGACGGTTTCACGGCCCGCCGGGTTTTTTTGAATGCTCAGCAATCCGGTCGCCGCAACGCTGGCCGGCGAGAGAGATTGCTTCTTTTCCTCCGTAAGTATAAGTCCGCTTAAGACGCGCTTATCAACGGTATCGTAGTAGGAGGGACTGACAGCGGTATGTTCAACAAGCGCCTTGAACGCCGGTTTTTTCTTAAACTTGCCTTTATAGCCGACAAGCAGCGAACCGTTCGCCGAGCCGGGGGATTGTTTTTTGAACATCCTCCCGGAAAAATAGCCTTCTATATCCGCTTTGGCCGCGGGTCCCGCCTTGTCAAACAATCGCTGCACGGTGACATAAGAAGCCTGCGCCGACGGTTCGCCGTCGGCGGCTGAAACCGGCTGCACGCGCGAGAGCAACGCAAGCGCGGCAAAAATAATTAAGGGACAGCAGCTTCGCATAATTCAGTTTCCGGTTGTCGCTGCGGCTTTGCGGCGGCGGGCTTCCTCTTTCATCTGCCGTTTCGCTTTGAGATGCTCTTTATAATCCTCGTTGAAGATGTGCCGCCCCTGCCTGTCCGCCACGAAATAAATGGAGTCAACCCGCGCGGGGTTGAGCACCGCTTTTATGGATTCAAGCCCGGGATTGCATATCGGCCCCGGCGGTATTCCCGGATACCTGTAGGTGTTATATGGCGATTCGACCTTAAGGTCCGCCAGCGTGGTGCGCCGCTTCCACCACGACTTGTCGGCGGGCACGTAGCCGATGGCGTACTGCACCGTCGGGTCCGCCTCCAGCAGGATATTCCTTTTTATGCGGTTGAGATAAACCGCGGCGATGAGCGGACGCTCCTCGTGCACCACGGCCTCGCGCTCCACAATCGAGGCGATGACAAGAATGTTGGGCGCGCTGAGGTTGGCCGTGGCGGCATCGGTCAGCAGGGGGCGCACCTGCCGGTCGAATTCTTTGAGCATGGTATTGGCCACCTGCCGGGCCGTGATTTTCTCTTCGAAAAAATAGGTGGAGGGGAAAAGCCGCCCTTCAAGTTTCTCGGCGCGCGCTACCGCGAGAAATTCCGCGCCCGAGGAAACGCCGGAGGCGTTGAGCTTGTCCGCTATCTGCTCGGCGCGCCAGCCTTCGGGAACCGCGAATTTGACGTAATACCTGCCGTCGGTGTGAAACAGCGTCCAGACTACCTCCTCGCCCGACATGCCGGTGCGCAGGCGGTAGCGGCCCGGACGCAGATGTTTCCGGCCCCCGGTCAGCCGCAGCAGCGCTTTGAACCAGAGCCTGGAGGAAATTATATGCTGCTCCTTCAAATCCCTGGCGATTTGCCCGCCGGTGGCGCCGTCATGGATATCGAACAAAACGTCATGCCCCGGCATGAAATAATGCAGACAGGCCAAAAGCAGGACCGCCAGGACGGCTGCGAAGGTAATTTTCAGTTTTTTCATACACTTTTAAGCGCCACGCTGCGCACGGCCTCGTATTGCGGCCCGGACGGCGCGAGCCTGCTTTCAAAAAGCGTGACGGCGGCGGCAAAGCACTCGGGCGCGGGCTGAACAGGTTTTTGCTCCCGCAAAAGTTTGCGCAAATTATCCATGCCCGCCGTCCCCCTGACGCGCCCCAGCGTGAGGTGCGCGGCGAAAGGACGGCTATCCAACTCGAATCCGGACGCGGAAAGCTCTTCGCCCACAGCCTTGCGCAGTGCGGCCAGTTCCGCCGCGCCGCGCGAGAGGCCGAGCCAAATCACGCGGGGATTGCCGGCGTCGGGAAACGCTCCCGCGCCGGATAACTCCAGCGGAAACGCGCGAACGCCCGATGCCGCTTCCACGGCCCGCGCGGCGGGGACGGCGCGCTCCGGCGCCACATCGCCCAGAAAATGCAGCGTGAAATGCATCTGCTCCGGCTTAACCCAATTCACGTCCGCGCCGGCGGTCTCGAGCCGCCGCATGGCGCTGGCCGCCGCGAGGCGCAAATCTTCACCCGTCTCTACGGCGATGAACAGCCTCACCGGCGATAGTCGTCCTGCCGCGGAGGAACGGTATTGAACAACTGCTGCGGCGCTGCTGGCGCCGGACCGCTGTTGCCGGAATCCAAATCGCGCTGGTGGCGGGAGCGCTGGTCCAGCAGCTTCATGCGCGGAATCTGCTGCGGAGCGCGGCGCCTGGCGGCGGATTCCCGCACATACTGCGACCGCACCTCGCGGCGTTTTTGGATGGACATGCGCCGCCAGCCCTTATGCGCCAGGACGGCGCGTTTTTCCAGGAGCGCCGCGCTTTTTTTGCGGTTCGCGAAACGGGATATTTCCCTGATGTCCAGCCGGGAGACGGCGCCGGAGGAAACCTCTATTTCCTGATTTCTGGTCAGCAATATTTCCCTGTCGTTGCCGGGGTCCGAGGCGCTGACGCCGATTTGCCCGTCGTCAAAAACCCCGGCCACCGTGGAGCCGGAATCCCGAAGATATTCGACGGCGAACTCCGTGCCGCGCACGGCGCAGACCGCGTTGGGCGTGACTATCACGAAATTGCGGTTCAGCTTGAGCAGGCCTTTCATCAGCGCGAGAATGCGCCCCGCTTTGAGAGTGAGCGAGGCGTTGTCGGAACTGAGGCTGTCGAGCGCAAGCTGCGCGTTCGCGCCGAGGCTTATGATGCCCTGCCCGCCGTCGAACGAAATTTCCGCCGAGGCGTTCGCGCCGGTTTTCAGCGCGTCAGAAGAGCGCAGCGGCATTCCGCGCTTTGCCGCCATCCATTTGCCGTGTTTTTCGGGGACCTCGACAAGCACCTTGCCCGAAACCGCGGTAACAAGCGCCTCCCAGGAATCCTCGCCGTCATCCACCAGCGCCGCGGCGGTCTGCTGCGGCTGGGCGGCCTGTCCGGCGACGGCCTGGGTATCCACCGCGCCGACGGCCTGCATCATCCTTGAATAATCGTTGGGGTCCACCGTAGGCAGCGTCTGGCAGAAAGCCGGTCCCGCGCCTGAAAACAACGCCGCCGCAAGCGATACGGCAACCGCCATGATTTTAAGTTTTCTCATTGTGCCCCCGTCAACGAATGACTTTTACCCTTTCACCAGTTTGCAGAACCGCCTGCTGCCCACCTGCAAGACGCAAGCGGCGGAAATATCAAGCGGCTTGTCTTCCAGTAATTTGCTACCGTCCATTTTAACCGCGCCTTGCGTGATAAGGCGGCGCGCCTCGTTCATGCCGGAAGCCAGTTTGCAGGCCACCATAATTTGCGACAGCCGTTCGCCGGGTTTCGGCGAGTATACCGGCATGTCGGTCGGCAATTCCTTGCGGGAATGGACTTTCTCGAACTCCGTCCGCTCGGCCTGCGCCGCTTCTTTGGAGTGCAGCCGCTCCACCAGCAGCGAGGCCAGGTTTTTTTTGGCTTCCATCGGATGAAGCGCCTTTACGGCGGCTATGTCCTCGGCGGTCAGCAATTCATAATACTTCAGCATCAGTTCGTCGGAGACGGACATTATCCTGCCGAAAATATCGCCAGGCGAGTCCGCAAGGCCGACGTAGTTGCCGTAGGATTTTGACATCTTGCGCGCGCCGTCGGTGCCGACCAGCAGCGGCATGGTCATCACCACCTGCGGTTCCTGCCCGTTGTCTTTCTGCAAATCGCGGCCCATCAACAGGTTGAAAATCTGGTCCGCTCCGCCCAGTTCCACGTCGGCTTCAAGCGCGACGGAATCCTGCCCCTGCAAAATGGGATACAAAAGCTCCAGCAGTGAAATTGGGCTGCCCTCGCGGATGCGGTTTTTGAAATCCTCGCGCTCGGTGATGCGCGCAAGCGTAACTTTGCGCAATGTGGAAAGCAACTGCGGCGTCTGGCGGGACTCAAGGCCGGAACCGGTAAATGGGACAAGCCATTCGCTGTTGCAGCGTATTTCGGTGCGGTTCGGGTCCAGTATCTTGAAAGCCTGTTTTTTATAAGTCTCGGCGTTGGCGCGCGCCTGCTCCGGCAACAACACGGGGCGGGTGGAGTCCCTGCCCGACGGGTCGCCCACGCAGGCGGTGAAATCGCCGATAACCAGCACCCCTGTATGTCCCAAATCCTGGAACGCGCGCATCTTGGAAAGCACCACGCTGTGGCCCAGATGCAAATCGGGGCTGGTGGGGTCCGCGCCCAGTTTCACGCGCAGGGTTTTGCCGGATTCAAGCTTCTTTTCAAGCTCTTCGACGCTGACTATGTCAGCGCAGCCGCGCTTGAGCAATTCAACCGTCGCCTCTACGTTCATATTATGTGCTAATTTTAGCTTTTTTTAGCCGGTTTTTAACGGAATGAATAGGGGTCGGCGGTTATGCGCAGGACAAGGCCTTTTCGCCGTTTGGTTTCGAGCAGGGGGGGGATTTTAGCGGCGGTTTCAGGCGAGCCGCATTTTACGAGAAACTGGCAGCGCCTGGTTTTTTCGGTGCGCCGTCCGGGAATCGGCGCGGGGCCGGCGATTTCATAATCGGCGGGGCAGTTCAATCCGGCGGCGGACAAACCCGCCTCAAGCCGCGCAACGGCCTCACCGCAGGCGGAGGCGGCGGCTTCCTCCGTTTTCGCCTCCGCCGTGAAGCGCGCCAGTTTCTTGAACGGCGGATAGCCCAAATCGCGCCGCGCGTCGAACTCGTGCATCGCGAAAGCCATATAATCGCCGGAAACGCCCGCCGCGATGGCGTATTCCTTCGGGCGGTAAGTCTGGATTATCAACTCGCCGCCGCGGGCCGCCAGGCGTCCGCGCACCTGCATGATAGTCTGGCAGGTGCGCTCCGCGCCGCGGAAATCGGGGCCGTAAAGCTCGGTATCGGCGTCCAGCACGGCGGCGAGGCGCAGCCGGGGGAAATAGTAATGCGCCAGTATCCGCGTGCCCACGGCTATGGCGGGACCGTCTTCCAGCATGGCGGCGTAAACGCCGTGGCCCTCGCCTTTTTTAAGGCGCAGGGTTTCGCGGTCGAAGCGCAATATGCGCGCCTGCGGGAAAAGCTTTTTAAGCTCCGCCGCCGCGCGCTGCGTGCCAGACCCGGCGGCGCGGAAAACGCGGTTTTGGCAAAGCGGACATTTTTCCGGCGGCGGCATTTTTTCGCCGCAGTGGCCGCATAAAAGCTGCTTGTCCGCGCCTTCTTTTGTGGGCGACAGCGCGCGTCCGCATTTCGGGCACGGCACTATATAGCCGCAGTACAGGCAGGACCACGCGCCGGCGTAGCCCACACGGTTGATGATTAAAAGCGACTGGTCGCCCGCCGCCAGGCTTTTTTCCAGCGCGGCATGAAGCTCGTCGGAAAAAACGGGCGAGGCGGCTCCCTTTTTGGAGGCCAGCCGCACTGCGGCCTCCGCGCCGCGGGAGAGGGCGCAGCCTTTGAGGCGGACCAGCTCATAATCGCCGCCCACCGCCGCGCGCATCGTCTCCACCGACGGGGCGTGGCTGGACAGCAGCAGCGGAAAACCCTCCAGCCGCGCACGCGCGAGCAAAACCTCCCGCGCGTGGTAATGCGGGCGGTTTTCCTCCTGCTTGTAGGAATCGTCATGCTCATCGTCGAGAACGGCGAGGCGCAAATCCCTGAAAGGCAGCAGGCAAGCCGAGCGCGCCCCGATTACGACGGCGGGCTGCCCGCCGCGCAGCGCGTGCCAGATGCGCGCGCGCTTCGCGGCGGTCTGCCGGCTGTGCCAGGCAAAAACCGGTATTTTCCCGAATCTCTCCGGCAGGGTTTCGACGATATTTCCCGCAAGGGCGATATCGGGCAAGAGCAAAAGCCCCTGCCCGCCGCCGGCGGTAAATTTTTGCAGCAGGCGCACGCAGATTTCCGTCTTGCCGGAAAGCGCGTCGCCGAAAAGCAGCGCCGGTTTGCGCTGCGCGGCGGACAGAGCCGCGCAAATCTCGTCAAAAGCCCGGGACTGGGCGGCAGCCAGCTCAAAAACCGGCGGAGCCGCCGCGCCTTTTTCGGCGGCGGAAAGCAACTCTTCGGGCGGCGTCTGCTTTATGAACGGGGGAATCAGCGCGTTCAGCGCTTCGCCGGGAGTGCAGCCCCAGTTCGCGCTTATGAAATTCGCGAGGGATAAAAGCGTTCCGGCGGGCCACAGCGGCGCGGCATCGTACAGGGCGGATATTTCGCGCAGCTTTATTCCGGCGGGAACATTGGTTGTATCGGAAAACGACACGGCGAACCCCGTCGCCGCGCGCGGGCCGAACGGGACGCGCACCCGCATTCCGGGCGACAGCGCGGCCCGAAGGTTTTCGGGCACGGCGTAATCGAATTCCCGCCGCAGCGGGACAGGGAAAGCCACTTTACAAAACATAGCAGGATTTTATCTGGCCGGTTGCTGCGGCACGGCGAGTCCCATTTCGCGCATGACGAGCTTCATGTCTTCCCAGGTGTCTTTTTTCCAGTTGGGGTTGCGCAGCAGCGCGGCGGGGTGGTAGGTGGCGACAAGCTTTATCTCCGCGCCGACGGGAAAATTCGAGGCGGGCAGGAGGTGGACTCTGCCGCGCAGCGAGGAAAGCGAAGCTTTGGGCGAGTCCATAAGCGATTTTGCCGCGCTGGCGCCCAGCGCGATTATAAAATTCGGCTTTATCGCCGCGATTTGGCGCACGAGATAATCATGGCAGGCGGCTGATTCTTCGGGCGCGGGGGGGCGGTCGTTGCCGCGCTTTTCGGGGTCCGAGGGGTCTATCATCGGGTGGCATTTGACCACATTGGCGATGTAAACATCCTCACGCCTGAAACCCATGGCGGCGATAATTTTGTTGAGCAGTTCGCCCGCGCGCCCCACAAACGGTTCGCCTTTATGGTCTTCCGAAAAACCAGGGCCCTCGCCAATAAACATAAGGGAAGCCGACGGGCTGCCCACGCCGGGAACGGCTTTCAGCCGCGACGAGCCGAGCGGGCATTTTTTGCAGACCAGCACTTCGCGCGCGATTTGCGAAAGCGCGGTTTCGCCTTGCGGGTAATCGTGCATGAGAGGCATCTCCTGCGCCAGCGCGGACGCGGGCGGCGCGGCGGGTTTTGGAATTTGATTATTGCGCGGCGCAAACGCCGCCGTTGGAGGCTCGCCGCGAAAAGCGGGGGCGGCAGTTTCAATCTGCTTTTTCGCCGCCGCGCGCGCCGGCGGCGCGGCGGGAGGGACATAAAGCCCGGCGGCGTCTTCGGGGTCCATTCCCGAAGTCCAGCCCTTAAGCTCGCGGACAAGAGTTTTGAATTCGTCTTTCATCGGGATTGCGCGCTGCGCAAAACAAAACGGCCTTTCCGGTTTCGCGAAACCGGAAAGGCCGCCATGCAAAGCGTTATTCCGTAACCGGCATTTCCTCTTTTTTGGAGGATTTCTTGCGCGGTTTTTCCTCCGGCTCGGCGGGCAGCGCGGAAGGAACCGGCGCGGGCGCGGCGGGCGCCTCGTCGCGGGTCTGAGCCGCCATAGCGGAAACGGCCATTATCCGCTCCGAAGACACCTCGCCCGAAAGAATCTGGCCCAGCGCGGCCCGTATGACGGCGGCGTAAGGCTGGTGCCTGAACTCCTCGTTTTTGCGCAGATGCTTGGCCCAGACCGAGCCGAGGACGACGAGGTTATATTTGTCGCCGTTGTAGTCCATCATGGCGGCGTCAAGAATTTGCGTTTTTTTTGTTTCCGGCATCAGGGCCTCCTGTGATTTCATCATTCAACCCGGATTGTGCAATAGAGTAGCGGGATTCGACGGCGGCTGGCGGGACATTTCTGTGTAAAATTTCTCGCGGATAGCTACAGCTATCCGCTCCAAATTTTACGTCGAACTGTCCTCGCCATCCACCGTCTCTGTCCTCGCTATCTATTGCACAATCCGGGTTCAAATCTATATCCGCCGCCGGGACCCGCGCGCAGGCGCAGCAACTGGCGCGGCGCGCGCAGCCTTTCGGCGGCTATTATGGCTTTGACAGCGCCCACGGCTTTGGCTATGTCGTCGTTGACGACGATGTAGCCGTAGCGGTTCATGGCGGCTATCTCCCGCCGGGCGGTCCGCAGGCGAAGCTCGCAGTCAACCGTATCGCCGCGCCCGGTGAGGCGTTTTTTGAGCGTTTGCCAGTCCGGCGGAAGCACGAAAACCAGCACCGCGTCTTTCTTGAAAATCCTGGCTACCGAACGCGCGCCCTGCACGTCTATAACCAGCGCCGGCGTTTTGCCCGCCGCGATGGCGTCCGCCAGCGGTTTTGCGGGCACGCCGTAGAAATGTTCATGCACGCGCGCGTGCTCGGCCATCTCGCCCGCCTTGACGGCGCGGGCGAAACGGGCCGCACTCCAGAAATGATAATCCCTGCCGTTTTTTTCGCCGGGACGCGGTTCGCGGGTGGTGCAGGTCACTATGCGCCTGACAAGCGGGTCCTCCCTCAGGAGAGCGGAGACCAACGTCGTCTTGCCGCCTCCCGAGGGAGAGGACACCACCACCGCAAAGCCCGCTTTCTGTTTGAGCAATTATTTGCCTTTTTTGCGCGGATACCTGATTGCCGCCTGAGCCGCCGCAAGCCTGGCTATCGGCACGCGGAACGGCGAGCAGGACACGTAGCTGAAATTCTCCTTATGGCAGAATTCCACGCTGGCCGGGTCGCCGCCGTGTTCGCCGCAGATGCCGATTTTGAGGTCCTTGCGCACCGAGCGGCCGCGGTTGACGGCGATATGTATCAGTTCGCCGACGGCGCTCTGGTCTATGGTCTGGAACGGATCGGCGGGCAGAATGCCCTTTTCGAGATAGCTGGGCAGGAAGCCTCCGATATCGTCGCGCGAGAAGCCGAACGTCATCTGCGTGAGGTCGTTGGTGCCGAACGAGAAGAATTCGGCGACGTTGGCGATTCTGTCGGCGATAAGCGCGGCGCGCGGAATTTCAATCATGGTGCCCACCATGTGCGGGATGGACTTCAGCCCGGTTTTGGCGAGCGTTTCCCTGTAGACGCGCGTTATTATCGCGGTCTGGTCGGTGATTTCGGTTTCCGCCGCTACGACGGGTATCATGATTTCGGGGAACACCTTCACCTTTTCTTTCAGAAGCTCCGCCGCAGCCTCGAAGATGGCGCGGGACTGCATCTCGGTGATTTCGGGATAGGTGACGCCGAGGCGCACGCCGCGGTGGCCCATCATCGGATTGTTCTCGCGCAGCTTCTCGGCGCGGTGCTCAAGCTCCGCAAACGAGATGTTAAGGTCTTTTGCGAGGGCTTCGAGTTTCTCGTGATTGTGCGGGACGAATTCATGCAGCGGCGGGTCAATGAGGCGGATGGTGACGCCGTAGCCTTCCATCGCCTTGAGCGTTCCTTTTATGGAAGCCTTCATAAAGGGGAACAGCTCGTCAAGAGCGGCCTTGCGCTCCCCTGTGGTCTTGGAGACAATCATCTTGCGCAGCTTGAAGAGCGGCTCGTCTGAACCCTTGCCGTAGAACATGTGCTCGATGCGGAAAAGGCCGATGCCTTCGGCGCCGAAGGCGCGGGCGCGGGCTGAATCCTCCGGCGTGTCGGCATTGGTGCGGATTTTGAGTTCCTTTATGCCGTCGCAGAGCTTGAGGAAGTCGGTGAGCGTGTGGTTGCTCTGGCTGGAGTCGAACATCGGCAGGTTGCCGGAGTAGATGAGGCCCTTGGAGCCGTTGAGCGTCACCCAGTCGCCTTCCTTGAGGACGATGTCGTCTACGGTGACGGTCTTGGCGGAGGCGTTTACTTTCATCATGCCCGCGCCGACCACGCAGCATTTGCCCCAGCCGCGCGCCACGAGCGCCGCGTGCGAGGTCATGCCGCCGCGCGCCGTGAGGATGGCCTCCGCCGCGCGCATTCCCTCGATATCCTCGGGGTTGGTTTCCTCGCGGACGAGGATGACTTTTTTGCCCTGCTTGTTCCACGCCACGGCGTCAACCGCGTTGAAAACTATCATGCCCGACGCGCCGCCGGGGCCCGCCGGCAGGCCCTTGGCGATGGGCTTGGTGGCGAGCTCGGACTTGGGGTCCACTATCGGGTGGAGCAACTCGTCAAGCTGGGAGGGGGTGACGCGGCCTACCGCGGTCACCTTGTCTATGAGGCGCTCTTTCACCATGTCGAGGGCGATTTGCACCGCCGCGATGCCGTTTCTCTTGCCGACGCGGCACTGGAGGATGTAGAGCTTGTCCTTTTCGATGGTGAACTCGATATCAAGCATGTCCTTGTAGTGCTTTTCAAGGCGCTTCTGGATGTTGTAAAGCTCCTTGTAGGCGGCGGGCATGGCCTGTTCGAGGCTGGTCTCGTTTTTGGAATGGTCGGTGCGGGACGATTCGTTGATGGGGCCGGGGGTGCGTATGCCGGCCACCACGTCTTCGCCCTGCGCGTTGATGAGGTATTCGCCGTAGAAGTTGGAATCGCCGGTGCCGGGGTTGCGGGTGAAGGCCACGCCGGTGGCGGAGTCCGTTCCCATGTTGCCGAACACCATGGTCTGCACGTTGACCGCCGTGCCCCATTCCTCGGGGATGCGCTCTATGCGGCGGTAGGAGATGGCGCGCTTGCCCATCCAGGACGCGAACACCGCGCTGATGGAACCCCAGAGCTGGGTCTTCGGGTCGTCGGGGAATTCCTTGCCGAGGACTTCCTTCACCTTCAGCTTGACTTCCGCGCAAAG
This sequence comes from Elusimicrobiales bacterium, assembly GCA_028688475.1. Taxonomy (GTDB): domain Bacteria; phylum Elusimicrobiota; class Elusimicrobia; order Elusimicrobiales; family Elusimicrobiaceae; genus JAQTYB01. The sequence goes on along the minus strand of JAQTYB010000079.1, from coordinate 86 downwards.
CTTTTTAAGATCTTCCGCGCCCAGCTCGGTGTCGTTTTTGACTCCGCGGCGGGCTTTTAGCTCGCCCAACATCCGGTCGAGCAGCT
>JAQTYB010000142.1 GCA_028688475.1 Elusimicrobiales bacterium | reverse complement strand
TACTTGTCCAACAGGGCCCGTTAACGAGGCGCGCTATGGGCGAATATTTCGGCACCGACGGCATAAGGGGAATCCCCGGCGAGTTTCCGCTGGTGAAGGATTTTGTCGCGCGCCTCGGCTATGAGGCCGCGAAGGCCATTTTGTCCGGCCCGCGCCGCGCAGGAAGCGCCGCGCCCGAGGCGCTGCTGGCGCGTGATTCGCGCGATTCCGGTAGGCTGCTGGGCAAATGGCTGACGCTCGGCATGCAGGCCGCGGGCTGCCGCGTCACCGATATCGGCGTCGCCCCCACCCCGGCGGTTTCCTTTCTCGCGCCGCGCAGGAAAGCCGCTTTCGGCGCGGTGATATCCGCCAGCCACAATCCGGCGGAGTTCAACGGCATAAAATTCTTCTCCGGCAAGGGCGTGAAACTCAGCGAAAGGGCGGAGCGCGCGATAGAGGCCGCCCTCAAAAAAAACCGCGCGCGCGCCCTGCCCGCGCGGATAGACGGCGAAAAATACCGCCGCGCGCCGGAGCTGCTCCGCGATTACGAGGATTTTATCGTCGGCACCATTGCGCCGGCGGTGGCAAAGGGCGAGGGCCCGCTCTCCGGCATGAAGGTGGTGCTGGACTGCGCCCACGGCGCCGCCTGCGCGTCCGCCCCGCGCGCGCTCGCCCGGCTGGGCGCGAAGGTTTACGCGATAGGCTGCGTGCCCGACGGCAAAAATATCAACGCCGGCGTGGGCGCGCTCTACACCGCCGCCATGAGCCGTGAGACGGTGCGCCGCGGCGCCGATTGCGGCTTCAGCCTCGACGGCGACGCCGACCGGGTCATTTTCGCCGACGAAACCGGCGCCGTTTTCGACGGCGACGACATCATCGCGATGGCCGCGCTGGAGATGAAGCGCGAGGGCCGCCTCAGGCGCAGCAAAGTGGTGCTCACCGTGATGTCCAACTGCGGCATCATCAACCGCCTCAGAGAAGAAGGCATAAAGACCGTGCAGGTGCCGGTGGGAGACAAATACGTGACCCGCGCCATAGACGGCGAAAAACTCAGCCTCGGCGGCGAGGCCTCCGGCCATATAATATTCAGGGACTTTTCGCCGACCGGCGACGGGCTGCTGACCGCCGTGCAGGTGCTGGCGTTGCTGCGCCGCTCCGGCAGGAAGTTGGGCGATTACAGGAAGCTGCTGCCGAAGTATCCCCAATCGCTGCGCGCCGTAGCGGTTTCAAAAAAGGTGCCGCTCGAAAGCATACCGGGTTTCGCCAGGAAGCTGCGCGATATCGAGCGCGGCCTCGGCGGCGGACGGGTGTTCGTGCGCTATTCCGGCACCGAGCCCAAGCTGCGCGTCCTCGCGGAGGGCCCCGACGCCCCCGCGGTGGAGAGCGCGGCGCGGGAGATAATAAGTTATTACGAAAAGCATACGGAGGGGATTTTATGCCGGTGAAACTCGGCGTCAATATAGACCACATTGCCACTTTAAGACAGGCGCGCGGCATAGGCGCGCCCGACCCCGTGGCGGCGGCGCAGGCCTGCCTCGCCGCCGGCGCCGACCTGATAGTCTGCCATCTCAGGCAGGACCGGCGCCATATCCAGGACGACGACCTTTTTCGGCTCAAAAAAAGCCTGGGCGGGCATATCCACCTGGAAATGGCCTGCGTCCCGGAAATGGAAAAAATAGCGCTCAAGGCAAGGCCCGATTCCGTCTGCCTGGTGCCGGAATCGCCCAACGAGCTGACCACGCAGGGCGGACTCAGCCTGGCCGGCCCCGGCGCCGGGCGGGTGGAAAAAATCGTTAAATCGCTTTCCAGGGCTGGCATAGGCGTGAGCCTTTTTGTGGACCCGGACGCGCAGGCGCTGCGCACCGCGCACAAAATAGGCGCCGACACGGTGGAGCTCTGCACAAAAGCCTACGCCGAAGCCGGCGGGGCCGGACGCCAGGCGCAGGAACTGGAGAATATCCATGTGGCCTGCCTGCTCGCCCGCGAACTGAAGCTGCATATCCACTCCGGCCACGGGCTGGATTACCGCAGCGCGCCCCCCGTAGCCCGCATAGACGGGATGGAATGCCTCAATATCGGATTTTCCATAATCGCGCGGGCGGTTTTCACGGGGCTTGAAAAAGCCGTGGCCGACATGAAAAAACTCATCTGACGGAGACCGTGCATGTGCGGAATAGTGGGTTATGTGGGCGGCGGCGAAGCGGCCCCGATAATACTGGACGGACTGCGGCGGCTTGAATACCGCGGCTACGATTCCGCCGGCCTCGCCGTCATACGCCGCGACAGGGGCGCGCTGGAATTGCGCCGCAGCGTCGGCAAGGTGGAGCTTTTAAGCAAGGCGGTCGCCGCGAAACCCGTTTCCGGCTCCACGGGGCTCGGCCACACGCGCTGGGCCACGCACGGCCGTCCCAGCGAGGAGAACGCCCACCCGCATACCGACTGCGACGGCAAGCTGGTAGTGGTCCATAACGGCATAGTGGAAAACTACTCCGAGATAAAATCCCGCCTGCAATCCGCCGGCCACAAATTCAAGTCCGAGACCGACACCGAAGTCATCGCGCACCTCATAGAGGAAAAAATACGCAATCTGGGCTCCGGCGGCAAAGCCTGGCGCGTGGAGATGCTTGAGCCGCTGATGTTCGAGGCGGTGCGGCTTTCTGTCAGGGAGCTTGAAGGCACCTACGCGCTCGGCGTTCTCTGGGCGCAGTGCCCGAAAACGCTTATCGCCGCGCGGCGGCAAAGCCCGCTTGTTTTGGGCATCGGCGAAGGCGAAAATTTTCTTGCCTCCGATATCCCCGCGGTTCTGGACCATACCCGCAGGATAGTTTTTCTGGGCGACGGCGAACTGGCGGTGCTCAAGCCGGATTGCGCGACCGTGTTCAATATGGACGGCAAGAAAGTTGAAAAACCGGTTTCCGTCGTCCAGTGGGACCGCACGATGGCGGAAAAG
>JAQTYB010000078.1 GCA_028688475.1 Elusimicrobiales bacterium | reverse complement strand
CTGACGTGGAAAAGCCCCATCCGCAAAAATTACGGCGTCGCTTACGGCGACAAGGGGCTGCTGGAAATTCTCGACGGCGACGTGGCGCTGGAAACCCCGCAGGGCGGGCGGCAGGTGTTCCAAACCGGCGAAAAACTCTCCGGCGGTTCCGCGCATCCGACGTGGATGGCGGGGCTGCTGGCCGATTTCGCGGCGGAGCTTGACGACACATCGCGCCGCAGCGAAAACTTCCGCGAGGCGCTGGCCTGCGCCGTTCTTACGCGGCAGGGCTATAAATCAGCGAAAACCGGACGTCCGCAAAAAACAGCGGCGGTTGCGTGATATAATTTTACGATTGCACCGGAAAATTTGACTGGAGGCAGCAAATGAAACCCAAGAAGACCCCGATAGCTCCCGCCGACGGAAAACTGGGAGTGCTGATACCCGGAATGGGCGCGGTAACGAGCACGCTCATCGCGGGAATAGAGCTTATAAAGAAAGAGATAGGCCGTCCTTACGGCTCGGTGAGCCAGTTGCAGCGCATCCGCCTGGGAAAGCGCTACGAAAACCGCAACCCGCTGATAAAGGATTTCGTGCCGCTCGCGCCGGTGGAAAATATCGTGTTCGGCGGCTGGGACATTTTCCCGGACAACATGTACGAAACCGCCATGCGCGCGGGAGTGCTCTACCCCGAGCAGCTCGCGCTGGTGCGGGAGGAACTCTCCGCCATAACGCCGATGCCGGCGGTGTTCGACCGCTATTACGTCAAAAACCTCAAGCCGGAGCAGGTCAAAAAAGGCAAGAACAAGATGGACCTCGCCGAGCAACTTATGCGGGACATAGAGGAATTCAACCGCCAAAACGGCATCAAGCGCAACGTGATGATTTGGATAGGCTCCACCGAAATCTACCTTGAGCCGACCAGGGTTCACGCCACGCTGGCCAGCTTCGAGGAAGGACTGCGCAAGAGTTCCAAAGACATCTCCCCGGCGATGATATACGCCTACGCCGCGCTGAAAAAAGGCATCCCGTTCGCAAACGGCGCGCCCAACCTGTGCGTGGACATTCCCGCGCTGCGCGAACTGGCGGAAAAAAATTCCGTGCCGCTTTCCGGCAAGGATTTCAAGACCGGCCAGACCCTGATGAAAACCATCATCTCGCCGGGACTCAAGGCGAGGATGCTCGGCCTCATCGGCTGGTATTCCACCAACATCCTCGGCAACCGCGACGGCGAGGTGCTCGATAACCCGGACTCGTTCCGCACCAAGGAAAAAAGCAAGATGTCCGTGCTGGACACGATTTTGGAGCCGGAGCTTTACCCCGAGCTTTACGGCGACTACGTGCACAAGGTGCGCATAGACTACTACCCTCCGCGCGGCGACGCCAAGGAAGGCTGGGACAACATAGATATTTTCGGCTGGATGGGCTTGCCGATGCAGATAAAAATAAACTTCCTCTGCCGCGACTCCATCCTCGCCGCGCCGGTGGCGCTGGACCTGATTCTCTTCTCGGACCTCGCAAAGCGCGCGGGGCTCAAGGGAACGCAGGAATGGCTGTCGTTCTTTTACAAATCGCCGATGTGCAGGCCGGACCTCAAGCCGGAGCATGACCTGTTCATCCAGCCCATGAAGTTCAAAAACACGTTGCGCATCCTGATGGGGGAGGAAGTGATAGACCACTCCGGCCTGGACTATTACGACCCCAAGCGCGGCCTTGCGTCTCCCGCGCCCGCGCCGAAGCCGTACAAGGCGTACCGTCCCCGCAGGCCGTAAGTCCGAATTGGGATTACAAAAACGCCCCGCCGCCAAAAACGGCGGGGCGTCGCCGAAAGGGGGGAGTAAACCAGGTAGTCTGAAGGCTGGCCGCGGGTTTTATTGTGGCCGGTCCGCTAATTTAGGTATCATTCGGTATTCGGACGGTCAGTAGTATGCGCGATGCCAAAATCCAGAATTCTCATAATTGATTCCCTGTCGGGCGCCACGCCGCTCAAAACGCTGCTGGAGCGCGGCGGCTACGCCGTCGAAATCGCCTCCGTCCGCGCCGACGCGGAAACCGCCGTCAACGTCTGGAAGCCGGACCTGACGATAATAAACATATTCTGCCATACCATCTCCGCGCTGGATTTCATCGAGGAACTGGGCGCCACTCCCGGCGCGCAGGAGCAGAAAATTCTCGTGCTCTCGCGCCAGCCGTCGGCGCCTCTCGTGTGCGGCGACAAACCCGCGGTGCAGGGCTATCTGGCAAAGCCGGTGGATTTTCCGGCGCTGGGCGCGCTGCTCAAAAAACACGCCGGCGCCGCCCTGCCCAATAAACGCATCCCCGTGCTGGTGGCCGACGACGATCCGAAAAGCTCAGACCTCATCCGCATGTATCTGGAGACGGAGTATTACCGCCCGCTTTTCGCCTCCACCGAGGCGGGGGCGCTGTCCGTCCTGAAAAGCGAAAAGCCCGCCGCGGTGATACTCGACCTGCTGCTGGCCGAATCCGACGGTTTTTCCCTCATCCGCGCGCTGCGCGCCAATGCGGACTATGCCGGCCTTCCCGTGATAGTGGCCACGGGGCTGCGCCTCAACAAGTTCCTGGAAAAAGGTTTTCTGTCAGGAGGCCCGGAACTGGTCGGCTCGAATATATCCGAGGAGCAGATTCTTGCCACGGTGCGCGGGCTGCTGGCGGACTCGGCGAAAGCGTCGGCGTCGGCGGCCCCGCGCCCTAAAGTGTTCCTCGCCGACGACCAGGCCATACTGCTGGAGCTGATGAAGGACATGCTGGAGAAAGCGGGTTTCGCCGTGGCCGCCGCCGAGGACGGCAACGAGGCCCTTGAAAGCATCCGCAAATACATGCCCGACATCGTGGTTCTAGATTATGAAATGCCGGGGCTCAACGGTTTCGAGGTGGCCTCCATACTCAAGGCCGATTCGCTTTACGCCAGCGTGCCGATAATACTGCTCACCGCGGTGGCCGACAAGCAGCTCAAGCTCAAGGGACTCAGCCTCGGCCTCGACGACTACCTCGTAAAGCCGGTGGACGCCGACGAGCTGGTGGCCCGCATACGCATGATTCTGCGCCGCACCAAGCAGGTGCTCGACACCAATCCGCTCACGCGCCTGCCGGGCAACCCGTCCATACAGGCGCGCATCGAGCGCGAGATAGCGCGCGGCGTGCCGTTCGCGGTTTTATACGTGGACCTCAACCAGTTCAAGGCGTTCAACGACGGCTACGGTTTCGACGCCGGCGACAAGGTCTTGAAAGCCATCGCCAATATTCTGGTCAACCAGACCCGGCAATGCGACAGGGACAACGGTTTCATCGGCCACATCGGCGGCGATGACTTCATCGTGGTCTGTTCGTTCAAGCGCGCCGAGGAGCTCGCCAAGCGCATAATAGCGGACCTGGACGCCGTAGTCCCCTCGTTTTACAACGAGGAGGACCGCCGCCGCGGCTTCATCGTTTCCACCGACCGCCAGGGCAGGGTGCAGCAGTTTCCTTTCCTCTCCGTATCAATCGGGCTGGTGCACAACACCATCAGGAAACTTACCTCCCTCGCCCAGATAAGCCAGATAGGCAGCGAACTCAAGCACGCCGCCAAGCAATCCTCCAAAAGCGCCTGCATAATAGACCGCCGCTCGAGTTAACCCGGAAATAGCAGCAACTGTGATTTCCGGGATAAAACTTCAATCCTCAGCCAAACTCTTTTTTTGTCCGCCGGTTTGAGATACCGGCGCGGCGTACGGGCCGGTCCACGCGGCGTTGAATATGCCGTTGAGAATCGCGGCGGGCTTTTTGCCGGTTAATATCATGGCGGCGTCGCGCGAGGCGTAGAAATAATCGTACTCCCAGTTCGAGGTGCTGATAACGGCGGTTCTGCCGTCCACGGTCATGTATTTGCAGTGCTCGACGCGCGCGAACTCTATCGGACCGCGCGACGAGGGCGGGATGGAGGATATCCTGACGGCGATGTTGGGCACGCGGGCCAGCGCGCGCGCGGCGTCCGCTTTTTTGCCTTTCATGTCCCAGTCCGCGAAAATCAGCTTCACCGAAACGCCGCGCTTTGCCGCGCCGCGCAACGCGTTGTCGAGCTCCCGCCATTCGCCCCCCTTTCTGCGTTCGAGCGAGTAATACATCACCTGCGCGCGGATTTCTGACTGGGCGGAGTTTATCAGCCGGATTAGTTCGTCTATCTCGGCGGCGCAGTTTCCCGGCGCCATTCCTTTGGGCCCGAAGGCGGGGTATGCGCTGATTCGTTCGCCGCCCAGCGTCAGCGCTTGCGGAGACTTCGCCGTGACCGGCTGCGCGGCGAATTTCGGCGCGGGTTCGTCTTTCCCTTTTATGTCCGAGGCCGCCGCGGCGGCCCAGTCGGAATAGAACACGCGGCGGAACGCCTCCGCGAGGCGCGCGCTTTTCATGCGCACGCCGATTTCGTGGATTTGCGAGAGCGAGCGCCAGTCCATATTCTGGCTGCCGACGTAAGCGTCCGTTCCGTCCACGATGAAATACTTCGCGTGCATGACGCCGCCGCCCAGCCTGCCGAAATCTATTATGCGCACGCGGATATTTTTGACCTGGCGCAGCGAGTTGATAGTGGCGGGCATCTTTCTGTAAAACACGCCGTCGGCGATTATCCTGACGCGCACGCCGCGCGCCGCCGCCGCGCGTATCGAATCCAGCACGGGGCCGAGCGCCTCGCCCTTTTTGTTCTCGAAATAAAACTCTCCCATTTCGAGCGATTTCACGGCGGAGTCTATCATCTCTATCCAGGTTTTTTGCGCGTCCAGAGCGTCTTTGGAGCCGTAAACGGTTTCCTCCGGCACGCTTTGCGCAATCCACGCCGTGTCGGCGGCGGGTATGGGCGCCTGCGCGGATGCCGCCGTGAATCCGGCGCAGGCCGCAAGGGTGAACAGCGAAATTTTGAGTCTGCTTGAAAACATGGCGTCTCCTCGGGCAATCCTCTAAATTTTATATCATTTAGGCGTGAGAATATCGGATATCGGCGAATTTAAGATGCTCGATTTCATCGGCAGGCTGACCGCGCGCCAGCGCGACCCGCGCCTGCTGCTCGGCCCCGGCGATGATTGCGCGCTGATACGCGCCGCACCGGGCCGCGCCATAGTGCTCACCACCGACGAAATGGCGGAAGGCACTCACTTCCTGCTGCCGCGTTCCACGCCGGAGCAGATAGGCCGCAAGCTGGCGCGCATAAACCTGAGCGATATGGCCGGGATGGGCAACGCCGTCCCCGTGGCCGCGCTGTGCGGTGCGGGGCTGCCTGAATCCACGCCGTGGCAATGGGTCAAAGAATTCACCGAAGCGCTGATGTCGGAGCTCAATTCTATCAATGTGTCCCTCGCGGGCGGCAACCTTACCCGCTCCGACAAAATTCATGTTTACCTGACAGTCACCGGCGAGGCGAAACCATCGGAAACGGCGCGGCGCGGCGGCGCGCGGCCCGGCGATATAATTTTCGGAATCGGCGCGTTCGGCGAAGCGCGCGCGGGGCTGGAAATATTGCTTTCGGGGAAACCCGCTGAGACCCGTTTCAAAAAACTTCTCGATTCCTTCTGGCTGCCGCCGATTCAACTGGAAGCCGGAGCGGTTATCGGCAAACGCAAATTAGCCGCCGCGCTGATGGATAATTCCGACGGGCTTTACAAAAGCGTCAAGACCATCGCCGCCGCCTCCGGCTGCGGCGCGCTCATCGAAGTGAACGAGGACGCGCGGTCCCCCGCGCTCGCCGCTTATTGCGCCGCGCGCAAAAAAAACTGGCGCGATTATGTCGTCTCCGGCGGCGAGGATTACGGGCTGGTGCTGGCCGTAAACCCGCGCAAGGCGCGCGGTTTCATCGAAACATTCCCTCAAGCCTGCTGCCTGGGCGTTATGACGGCGGGCCGCGATATCCTGTTCCATGAAAACTGCAAACCGCGCAATTTCGAGCATTTTTAGCACCGCCTCTCCCGCCGAAACGATGCGGCTGGCGGCGGCGTTCGCGCGCAGGCTCAGGGGCGGCGAGATAATTTTTTTGCGCGGCCCGATAGGCGCGGGCAAGACGGTTTTCGTCCAGGGACTGGCAAAAGCGCTTGGCATGAGGGCCGCGCCCATAAGCGCCAGCTTCAGCCTGATGCGCGAATACCGCTCGGCGAAGGCGCGGCTGTTCCATATAGATTTGTTCCGGCTCGCGCCAAAAGATATCGCCAATCTCGGTCTGGAAACGCTGCTGGAGGATGAAAGCGCCGTCATCGCGGCGGAATGGCCCGATGCGTCCGGTGAATTTTTCCCGCCGGACCGGCTGGAACTGGAATTTGCGCTTACGGGCGCGGACGGGCGGAAAATAACCGCCGCCGCGCACGGCCCGTCGTCAAGGAAACTGCTGAAATGAAAACAAACCATCCCCCGCTGCTTGCCGTGGACAGTTCTGACACGCCGCTCAAACTGGCGCTGCTTTGTCCGGACGGCAGGATTCTGCGCGCTTTCAGTTCAAACATAAAACAGGAAAAAAACCTCATTCCGCTGGCAAACCGGCTGCTTTCGAAAGGCGGGCTGAAGCTGGGCGGCGTGAAAAAAATTTTCATACTGCGCGGCCCTGGCCGGTTCACCGGCATACGCATCGGAATCACTTTCGCTTCGCTGCTGCGCGGATTGAGCGGCGCGCGGGTTTACTCCGCCACCGTGCTGGAAACGCTGGCCCGCCACTCGGCGCAAACGCCGGCTTTCAGGAAATGGTCGGCGCAAAACCCCGAAGGCGCTATCGCCGCCATAACCTATGCGTTTCGCGAAGAGTTTTTCTGCCAGTTGTTCTCGCTTGAAAACGGCGCGCTTTCGGAGGCGGACAAACCGCGCTGGCTCTCCGCCGCGGAGCTTAAAAAGTATCTGGCGGGACGGAAAAACAAAATTTTCTGCGCAGGCTGGGCGGGAAAGGGCGCCGCGCTTGAGCCGTATCTGCCGGACAACTGCGCGGCCTGCGCGCCGTACAAGTCCGGCGTACCGGCGCGGTTCCTTATCGAGGCAGCAGGGATTGCAAGAGAGGAAAAAGGCGTTATAGCGCCGCTTTACCTCAAACCCGCGCGCTTTGAACTGCTGCCGGCGGGCAAGGCTGCGCGTGGAGTTTGAAATCGGGCCGGCTGCCGCCGCCGATATCGGCGCATTGGCCGGAATAGAGGCGCGCTGCGCTCACGCGGCGGACTGGGGCCGCGGCGGCCTGGAAGCCGAGTTAGGCAAACCCTCCGCCAGGATTTTTACCGCCAGAACCGGCGGACGCGCCGCGGGCTTCATATGCGCCAATTTCATCCCGCCCGAGGCGCAGGTGCTGAACATGGCCGTTGCGCCCGAATATGCGCGGCTTGGCGCGGGGACCGCGCTTGTTGAGGCGGTTTTCGCGGCGGCGCGCGGCCTCGGCTGCTCTCTGGCCACGCTGGAAGTGAACGAAATAAACGCGCCCGCCATAGCGTTGTACTCGAAAATGGGGTTCAATATTGTCGGGCGGCGGGCTAAATTCTATAATTACCGGCATGACGCGCTGCTGATGGACAAACGGCTGACGGGGAAATAACCATGAAAAAAATTTCAAGATTCGCCTCTGCTCTTCTCTTTTTCACCGCGCTCCTCGCCGCGCACGGGCGCTGCGCCGCCGCCGCGACCGCCGATTCCTACATGACCTACATAAAGGGCCTCATGGATGAGTACGCCGGGAACACTGAGGAGGCGTATGATTCCTACCTGAAAGTGGCGGCTATGGACAGCGGCGCCGCTTCCGTGCGCCGGCAGGCGGTGCGGCTGGGCGTGCAGCTTGGCAGGGTTGACAAAGCTCACGAGCTCGCGGCGCAACTGGTGAAAGACGAGCCGGACAGTTCCGAGAACTGGACGCTGCTGGGCGCGCTTTTGTGGGCGAAAAACGACCGCGGCGGCGCGCGCAATGCCTACGAAAAAGCAATCGCGCTCGACCCCGGCAACGCCAACGCGCTTTATCAGGCCGCCGCCCTGCTAAAACCCGCCGACCCGCAGTTGTCGGAGAAATATTTCAAAAAATACATGGAAGCGCTGCCGGACGCCGCGCCGCAGGCGCTTTACGAAATGGCGATACTGAACTTCAAAAACGGCAACCGCCTCGAGGCGGAAAAGCTGCTGGGCAAATCGCTGGAGCAGGACCCGGGCTACGTCCGCTCGCTTCTGGCGCTGGCGCAGATGTACGAGGTGAAGGGCGACACCGCGGCCGCTCTCGGCACGTATCAGAAGCTGGAGCAGTACGACTCCAAGGATCCCGCGCTGCTGGCGCACATCGGCGAGCTTTACATGACGCTGGACAACTCCGGCGAAGCGCGCGCTTATTTCGACAAAGCGGTGTCGGCGGACAAGACCAATGCCACCGCGTCGTTCTGGCTGGCCGTGCTGTGCGAAAAAAACGGCGAGTTCGCGCGCGCCGCCGCCGTGCTGCGCGACAGCGCCGACTACGCCAAAGACCCCAGCCTGTGGCTGCGCGTCAGCTATTACCTCACCCGCAGCGGCAAATATTCCGACGCGGTGAAGGAACTGCAAATCGCCTCTGTCAAATGGCCGGACAACGCGGAGCTGGGCTATTTCCTGGCGCTCGGGCTCGACGATATCGGCGAGACGAAAAACGCCTTTGAAGTCCTGAAAAAAATAACGGTCCGCAAGCCCGATTACCGCGAGGCGCGGCTGCAATACGCCATGCTGGCCGAAAAGCTGGGCGACATGCCGGCCGCCGAGGCGAATTTCAAGGCTCTGCTGGAGAAAACTCCCGACGACGCGATGATTCTCAACTACCTCGGCTACTCGCTGGCGGACCGGGGGCTCAAGCTAGGCGAGGCGGAGGGATACATAAAAAAAGCGCTGTCGCTGTCGCCGCAAAACGGCGCGTATGCGGACTCGCTGGGCTGGGTTTATTTCAAGCAGGGAAAAACGGCGCAGGCGCTTGAGCAGCTTAAGGCGGCGGTCGCGCTGATAAACGCCGACGAGGCGGTATGGCTGCATCTGGGCGAAGCGTTTCTGGCGGCGGGGGACGCGAAAAGCGCGTGGCTTTCGTTCAAGCTTTCCCAATTTATAAAGCCGGGGCAAAAAGGCGTTGATTCCCGCATTGACGCCGCCGAAGCCAGGCTGCCGCCTCCGGGCGCCGGCGCGCTTTATCCGCAATTTTTGGCGATGACCGCGCCGCATTTGACGAAATACAACGCGCTCTGCAAGCTGGCCGCCGAAGGCGGCTCCCGCGCGGCGGAATTCGGCGCGATACTCAGCTACAGCACCGCCGCGCTTTCGCTGGATATTACCGGGCCCATGTTCACGCCGGTGATGGGATTCAAGCTGTCTGCGGATGAAAACGGAAAAAAACAATTCCAAGCCAGAGGCGACGCCGCCGGCGCGGCGGAGCTGTCACAGATTGCGCAGGACATGCTGGCTCTGCTTTATGATTACTATTCGGGCGCGGTTTATTCCGGCAGTCCGGTGAAAATAAGCGGCTCCTGCCTGCAAAGCGGCGATACCGAAATCTGCCTCGACAAATCCATGACCGTCCCGCGGACGCTTGTCCGCAAAAACGGCGCAAAAGTCTCGCTCAAACTGGATGCCGGCGGCGGGCCGGAAAGCGGCGGACTGCCCGGCAATCTGGAATTCCGCTCCGGCAGGCTGACGGTCAGGATATCCGTAACCCGCGCCCAGACGCAATCCGAGCCGGGGAAATACTCCGTGCCGGGACTGCGGTAAAATCAAAAACCGCTCCTGCGTTTTGCTGAGCTTATCGCCTACTGCGGTTATTTCACCGGTGCGGGCTTGCCGTTTATGGAGTATGTCTTCCTGCTGATTTGCTTGCCGTCCTTGTAGATATCGTCGAACATAAGCGCGCCGTTGGAGTAATAGGTTTTGACGGCGCCGTCGAACAGGCCGTTTTTGAAATTCGTCTCCATCTGCGCCTTGCCGTTTTCATAAAATACCTTCGACACGCCGTTTCTGCGCGAGTTGGCGAACATATGCTCCTCATGCAGCGTTTTCCCGTCCGGATAATAGACGCGGGAATAGCCGTTGCGCTCGCCGTTCTTGTAAACTTCCTCTGTCTCCAGCGCGCCTTTGCCGGTATAAGTCCTGAAAATTCCCTCCCATTTGCCGGCTTTGCAGGCGTATTCCTCGCGCAGCGTCCCGTTCTCGCTCCAGGAACGCACTTTTCCTTCGCACTTCCCGTTTTTGAGAGCCATGTCCTTCATCTGTTTGCCGTCGGGATAGAACGCTTTGGCGGTGCCGTTTATTTTGCCGTTTTTATAAGCCAGTTCCTGCTTCACCCTGCCGCCGGGATAAAACTCGCGGAACGTGCCGTCGGGAATTTTGCCCTCGGTTCTGAGCGGAACGCCCGCCGAGTCCAGAGTCTGGAGCGCGACGCGCCTGGAGTCCCTGAAAAATTCCATGCCCGACGGAGCGCCGTGCTCGCCGGGAACAGGCTTCATCTCCAGTCCGGCGCGGGCTCCCGCGCATAAAACGAACAGGGACAGAACAGTTATCGCAAAAGACTTCATATTGCCTCCATTATGTTATCAGACGGCTGTCTACCCGCCGACTGGCAGGTTTTCGTAAATCTTGAGTATCCCGGGAAACGCCGCCTTGAAAGCGGCCAGCACTTCAGGGTCGAAGGATTTCCCCGACTCGGCCATGACATAATCATAGGCGCGCTGCGGCCCCCAGGCGGGCTTGTAGACGCGCGGCATGCACAGCGCGTCGAAAACGTCCGCCACCGCGACGATGCGCGCCTCCAGCGGGATTTCTCCGCCTTTGAGCTTGTTGGGATAGCCGGAGCCGTCGAACTTTTCGTGGTGCGCGCAGGCCAGCCGGTAGGCCACGCGCAGCAGCCGGCTTTCGGTGTTGGCGAGGATTTTGGCGCCGTATATGGTGTGTTTTTTCATCTCCTCGTATTCGCCGGGGGTTAGTTTGCCCGGCTTGTGCAGGATGGCGTCGCAAAGCCCCACCTTGCCGATGTCGTGGAGCGTGCTGGCCTGGCGGATGTCCTCGCAGTCGTCGGCGGACAGTCCCATCGACATGGCGATAAGGCAGGAAACCGCGCTGATGTTTTTAAGATGGAGCGCCGTGTCCTGCTGGTCGCGGTATTCGGCGGTGATGGCCAGGCGGTATATGGTTTCCAGCTGCGTCCGCCGGATATCCTCGTAGAGCCTGGCGTTTTCCAGCGAGTTGGCGGCCACCGTGCCCAGCAGCGTGAGCAGGCCGATGTCGTCTCCGGTGAAATCGCCGCCGTCAAGCTTGTTGAGCACCTGGAACACGCCCAGCATTTCGCCCTTGTTGTTTTTGAGCGGCACGGTGAGCGCGTTGCGGGTGCTGTAGCCGGTCACCCGGTCTATGTCGGCGGAAAAACGGGGATCGCCGTAGGCGAGGACGCTGTTTATCGTCTCGCCGGTGACGGCGGTTATGCCCGCCAGCCCTTTTCCCATGGGAATGCGTATTTCCTGATGCTCGAGCCCCTGCGCGATTTTGGACCAGAGCTCGTTGGTCTGCAAATCTATCAGGAAAACGGTGCAGCGGTCCGCGTTGAGAATGGCGCGCACCTGGTCGGCTATAAGCTCCAGCAGCGGGTCCAGCCGCGGCTCGCGGGAGACGAGGCCGCCGAATTTTATAAGCAGTTGGAGCTGTTTGTCCGCGTCCAGTGTGGTCATAGTTCAGCCTTTCAGCGCCTCGTCGAGAAGCACGGAGCAGTGGACCGCTTGCGCGCGGGGATAGTATTTTTCCAATCCGCGGGCGATATGCGCCGCGCTCGCGTGGGAGCCGGTTACGACTATATCCGCCTGCGCGGCGGCGATGTTGCGCACCTTGCGGCGCAGCAATTCGCGCGCCCCGTCCGGCGACAGCAGGGGATAGCCGAATTCCGCGCCGGAGGGAAGCGAGGCTTCGCTGAGCTCGACCAGCCGCGGCCCGAACGCAGCTTTCAGCGCGGCTTTGGCTTTTCGCGCGGCGTCCTGCCAGTGCGCGCCGGAGGCATTTTCGTGAAAGACTATGCGCGCCGCCCGGATATCCGCGCGCACGG
>JAQTYB010000077.1 GCA_028688475.1 Elusimicrobiales bacterium | reverse complement strand
CTTCACCGCGCCGCTGGAAGAGGATATCGCGAAGCTGGAGACCGACCCCGGCAACGTGCGCTCGCACCAGTTCGATTTGACGCTCAACGGCGTGGAACTGGGCTCCGGCTCGGTGCGCAACACCAGCCGCCCGGTGCAGGAACGGGTGATGGAATTGATGAAATATTCCAAAGAGGATGCGGCGAAACGTTTCGGGATGCTGCTTGAAGCGCTGGAATACGGCGCGCCGCCGCACGGCGGAATGGGGCTGGGACTGGACCGCATCGTCGCGCTTTTGTGCGGAGAAACCTCCATCCGCGAAGTAATCGCTTTCCCAAAAACCACCAGCGGCACCTGCCCCCTAAGCGACGCCCCCAACGTGGTGGACGAAAAGCAGTTGCGGGAACTGCACCTGCACATTGTCGAATAAACCGGAAGGATGATGATATCTGGCCTTTTGGCAACATACTGTGTCATAAACACAACAAAGCCACAGGGCTGCATTTCAGCCACGAAACACACGAAATACACGAAAAATGAGGAGCCTTTTCAATTACAGCAACAGAACTCAGCCGCAGATGAACGCAGATACTCGCAGATAAAGGCAGACAAAAGCAGTTTTGTTTTTAATCTGCGAGTATCTGCGTTCATCTGCGGCTAAAACTCCGTTGTTTGTGTTGTTTGTTCCTCTTTAGTGTATTTCGTGTGTTTCGTGGCTCGTATTCATTAAAGAAATAGCCGTTTATGACACCATAAGATTAGGCCTTTTGGCCCTTGCAAAAAATGGGAACAGAGGTTATACTTTCTCTAAGTGGTCTATTCTCTGCCTAAAAGGAGAGTTATGAGAACCGTGATGGATGGATGGATGGATGGATGGATGGATGGCTGAAGTTGGCCGCCGCAGTAATGTTGTCCGCTTTATTCGCAGGCGGCAACTTGGCGTACGCTAAAGAGGCGCGCATTCCCCGGGAAAACGATTCTGCCCGGGCGCTTCATGCCGAAGTTTGCGAAATGCAGACCTTTGGGTGCAACCCCAAAGACCCGAGGTCCAAAGGTAACCCTAAATGGGATCGCGCCCGACGAGATAGACTTAGGAAGGCTATTCGCAAAAACTGGAGAGGCGATCCAATAGGCGCGGAGAAGAAACTTGCGCAGTTGGATGAATATGTCAAAGGCGCAAGATCGGTTGCAGCCTACCACCTGGCCCTCGCGCGATGGCACCTCAACAACGGTGAGGACATTAGAAAGGCAAAATCGGGGGGGAACATCTCCCACGAAGCCTATAATTTTGCCACTAAAGTGCTAAATGACGCTGGTGAGGACCCAAAGTCACCTGAATCAGAGAGAATATTGGAGACTACGCCGCAGGGAGTAGTCCGTACGCCGCCGGAGCCAAAGGATGTAGACTATAGCAAGTAAACTTATCCTGCGAATTGCCGAAGATGGGGAGTTTCTTTAGACAAGAAACTCCCCATTCTCATTTTTTTATCCGATGCGCGGCGGGTTTGGCGGGGGATTTTACCTGATGTTTGGCGGCGTCTTCGAGAACCGCGCCGGGGTAGTAGTGGGAAAGCATCTCGCGGTAGGTGTCGCCTGACTCTGCGTGGCCTTTGGCGCCGGTCTGGCAGAAGCCCACGCCGTGGCCCCAGCCGCCGCCGTAGAATAAAAACGCCTCCGGCAGATTATCCTCGCCGTAAGCCGTCTCCACGACAAAAGCCGAGCTTCTCAGCGAGCTCATTCCCAGCAGTTTTCGTATCGGATAATCGTTATCAACGTAAATTTCGCCGGTTTCGCCGCGCACCAAAAGCCTGCCCGTATGGCCTGAAAGGGAACGCTTCACCGGCACCACGGCCTTGATTCTGCCGATATCCTTTATCTTCGTCACGCGCAGCCGCAGGTCCGGCTCGGAAACGTAGCGCGTCCAGCGGAACTGCGGGTCGCTCGGCGGCAGCGCGGAGCCGCAGTACGCCTCCGCCGGATACTGGAACATTTGCGCGAAGCCGTACGGCGTAGCCGGCGGAGACGGCATCTCGAGATAATCCGACACGGATTGCAGGTACGCAAACGGCCCCCAGCCGGACATCGTGCCGTCCTGCGTGAAGCCGCCGCAGTTCGAGAAAAAGAATGCCGATATCGGCTTGCCGCCGGAGGCGAGGACCTCGCCCTTCGTCGCCGCCACTGCGGCGAGCGCGGCGGGCGACTCCACTTTAACGCCGGCGTAAACCTGGCAATGCTGCTCGTCGCAGATATCGTAGCCCCGGCCTTCGTGCGCGCCGACGGAATGCAGCGCGTAAGTCCGCGCCAGCACCGCCTGCGCCTTTAGCGCCTCTGCGGGATAAGATACTGGCATCTCGGCGGCCAGCACCCCGGCGGCGTATTCCTCAAGGTTTACGATATTGATAACCGTCAGCGTGCCCGACGAGGCGTTGAAAGCGATTTCCACGTCGCCGCGCACCTCTTTGTCGGCGATGCCGGCCCAGGCGGTCTGCGCGCCGGCCATAAGCCCGCGTATTATCGTGGTGTGCGGATACCGCTCGGACTGGCTGATTAAAACCGAATGCCCGCCTTTGAGCGCCGCCACCGCCGCGCCGCTGGAATTGAGCACCTGCGCGGCGGACGGGTCCGCGCTGCTGACGGAGACGCTCCACGTCTCGCCGTCGGCGCCGTAGGCGATTTTCTTATGCGTGGCGGGGTCTGAGAGCAGAAACTGGTTTTGCGGCGTGAAGGAAACCGTGGTTTTCACCGTCGGCGCGCCGCTCATGTCGGAGCTTATGCCGACGCGCAGACGGGGCGAGCCGGCGGCGGCTATGGCGCGCACTTTGGTGTTTTTGACGATTACTTTCGGCGGCATTATCTCTTCCGGTTTTTTGGTAATTTTGGAAGCCAGCTCCGGCAGCCGTTTTTTCGCCATAGGCTCGTCGGCAAAAGCGTAGGAGACTTTGGTGTAGTTAAGCCAGGCGTCGTCGTACTTGTCCTCGGAAAACAGGATATTGGCCAAATCGCGCCGCGCCTCGATAAATTGCGAGTCCGCCTTTAGCGCGGCGTCATACGCCTTCGCCGCGTCGGCGGGACGATGGCCGCTCTCATAAACCTTGCCCAATAAGTAGTGGGCGATGGCGAATCTCTGGTCTTTGGCAATGGCGGCTTTAAGATTTTTTTCGGCGGCGGCGAAATCCCTGAGGCCCATGAAAGCGCGGGCCAGATTGACGTAATCGAGCGCGCGCACGCTGTTTTGCACCTTGAACCTGTTCTCGATTGTGTCGCGCGCACGCTCATACTCGCGGACGGAAAGGTAAAAAGACGCCGCATAATCGAGCAGCGGCACATTGTCGCCGTAGGAACTGAGCGCGGAGTCCAGTATTTCCGCCGCTTTGTCGGTGTCGCCCGTTTCGCGCGCCACATAGGCCGCGTTGAGATACGCCGTCGTGGAAATGTCGGTTGAAAGCAGTTTGTAATAGAGCGGCGCGGCGGCGGACGGGCCGCCGGCGAAATAAACCGCGTCCGCCTGCGGCAAAACAGGCGCGGCGCAAGCCGCGCGCGCGCAGAGCAAAAGCATGGCCGGAATGGCTGTTTTCATGAGACTCCCGTCACAAAAAGGGTATAATTGTGGTTGCAGGTTGTCAAATGGAAACGCAGATTCCCGACTGGCTTAAAACACTGGTGCGCCAGAGCAAGGCCGCGCTGCGCGCCGAACGCGGGCAGGAAACCGACGCGGCGATTCAATCCCAATCGCTGCATACCGTCTGCCGCGAGGCGCGCTGCCCCAACCGCGGCAAATGCTTCAGCGAAGGCGGCGCGACATTCCTTATACTGGGCAACGTCTGCACGCGCGGCTGCCGCTTCTGCGCGGTGGAACGCGGGCGTCCGCAGCCGCCGGACGCCGACGAGCCCGCCCGCATCGCCGCCACGCTGCGCGGCTGGAAACTGCGCTACGCCGTGATAACCTCGCCCACGCGCGACGATTTGCCCGACGGCGGCGCGGAACAATTCGCAAAAACCGCGCGCACCATCCGCGAAGCAGCGCCGCAAACGCTCGTCGAGCCGCTGACGCCGGATTTCGCGGGGAACATGCGCTCGCTTGAGACCGTTCTTGAAAGCCGTCCCGCCGCGCTGGCGCACAATATGGAAACCGTGCCCCGGCTTTATGAAACCGTGCGGCGCGGCGCGGATTACAAACGCTCGCTGGATTTGCTCGCCCATTCCAAAAAATTCGCGCCGGATATTCCGGTAAAGTCCGGCATAATGCTCGGCCTCGGCGAGACGGCGCGGGAAATAGAATCCGTGCTGCGCGACCTCGCCGGAATCGGCTGCGACATGCTGACGCTGGGCCAGTACCTCGCGCCCACGAAACTCCACGCGCCGGTGGAACGCTACCCCGAACCGGCGGAATATGACGACTGGAAGGCGAAGGCTCTGGCGCTGGGATTTAAAGCCGTAGCGGCGGGCCCGCTGGTGCGCAGCTCCTACCTCGCGCAGGAACTTTACAGGCAGTTGAGCCAAATATGAAAATTCTCCTCTTGAACGGCTCGCACAGGACCGGCGGCAACACCGAAACGCTGCTTTCGGTCATGAAGACTGGATTTGAAAAGCAGGGATTGGAAACGGAATTGATATCCCTTGCAACGCTGTCGGTGGAACATTGCCAGGTATGCGATAGCTGCAAGGGCAAATCCACATGCCGCATAACCGACGATTTCGGCGCGATTCTGGAAAAAATCTCCGTGTCGGACGCGCTGATTATAGGAACCCCGGTATACGTCGGCATGCCCTCCTCGCGGCTGGCAGCGCTGATACAAAGGCTCACATATCTGGCGCTGCTCAACGGACACCTGCTGAAAGACAAAATCGGCTGCGCGGTCGTAGTGGCGGGGGAAGCGGGCCATCTGACCGCTCTGAATTCGCTGCTGGATTTCTTTCTCGTCAACGAAATGACCGTGCCGGGTTCGCGCTACTGGCCGGTCGGCACGGCTTCCAAAAAAGGGGAAATACTCAACGATACTGCCGCAATCGAAAACGTCAAATACCTTTCAGGGAAAATTGCAAAACTCCTCAAGACCGGAGGCGCGCGATGAAACAGGGAGACAAGTATTTTGTCAGGATTGACCGCAAAGTGGAAGACACAAAAACCGATAAAGAGACTTTCGACAAACACATTGAATATGTGAAAAAACTCGCCGCGCAAACCGAGTTGTACGCGGGCGGTTTCGCGGGAGTTCCCGGCGGCATGATAATATTCGCGGCAAGCGACCTGGCCTCAGCGGATTCCATCTGCAAAAACGACCCTGTTATCGCGGGCGGCTTCTACCGTTACGAGCTTGAGGAGTGGGAACTGCTGATGACATCGCCTGTTTAGGAAAGCGGCTCTCCGTGGCATAAAAAATCCCCCGCGAGGGGGATTTTTGTTTTCAAAAGTCCGGCTACCGGGACTTTTTCTTTTTGCCTTTCGGTTTGCGCCTGGCGGCGGGGGAGCCGTCCCAGTTGGGGCCGTTGACGTCCAAATCCTCGCTGCCTTCCTCGCCGCCGGGGAGGGGAAGCGGCTGCATGCGCGACGGCTTCATATCCTCCGGCAAAGCCTTGCCTACGGAGACGAGGCTGACCTCGGCGCGGATATCGTCGCTGTTGTACTTTTCATACACGTAACCGACGCCGGGCGCGTAATAGCGCACGGCGCTGCCCGCGTCTCCGCCGGACAGCAGGGTCACGATTTTCATGCAGTTCTTGAATTTTCCGGCGGGAACTTCTATTTTATCGATGAGGGAGACGATTTCGCTGGTGTCGGGATAGGCTTCCCACTTCCTGCCTTTTTGCGGCGGCAGCGGAAACTCTATCCTGCCGCCAACCACGATGCCGTCGTCCGAGACCATATCGGCGGCGGTTTTGCGCATGGCATAGTCGGTGCTGCTGGTATGGCCTTTGAGCTCCACCCGCATTCTGGCGGAGACCGAGACCGTTTTTTTGCCGCCTTTCACGCTCAGTATGATGACAACGACGCGGGCGAGCCCGTCAAACTCGCTGCTGGAGTACTCATAGATATGCTGCGTCCCTGCCGCAAGCGGAAAATAATCTTTCATCGGCGAAGCCTCCTGAAACGACTGGCAAGCCATATCATACAACAATTCACCGGTTTGCAAAACAGAATGAAAAATTGCACTCTTTAGGAAAGCCGGAACACTGCGAGGATATGCCGCCATGCTCAAGATTTTCTTTGTCATTTCGACCTGTTGCGCCGCGCTCGGCGCCGCCGCGCAAGACAAACCCGCCTCGGCCAAAACCGCGGGGGAACATAAAACCGCCGTCTCCGCCAAGCCGGAAAAAGACGTGGTGGCGGAAACCATCGCGGAGCGTTTCATAACCCGGCACGGCGCGGCGTACGGGCTTTACATCGCCTCGGACGGCTCCTGGATGATGTACGATGAAACAGGCGGCAAAACCAAAATAATTTTTCTTTCGCGGGACGCGCGCGGGCGCATAGCGGAAGTCCTCGAAAACATCCCCGCCGACGGAGAAAACGCCTACATGGCGGCGCTGCTGCAAAAAAAGCTGGCGGAGGCGGGACTGGGGGGCGACGCCGCCCTGAAAAAAGAGTTATTCGAGTCCGCGCCGCGGGGCATTTCCATATTCCCCGACAAGCGCAGGCTGCTGATGGAGATTCTCGCCGCCCCGAACGGCGCGATAACCGCGAAAATAAAGGAGCGCATGACCGGCATGAGCAAAAAACCAGCACCGGCGGCCAAACCGTCCGCTGAACGCGGTTTTGACTGGGACGCATTCGCGCGCAATCTTTCCACCGGAAATCCCGCGGCAGTTTCGCAGTTTTTCCGGCTCAAAGACGGCGTGAACACGGCGAAGCTGGCGGTTTCCGCCGCAAAAGACCTCAAGCGCGACCTGCTGCTTGCCGGAGATATCACCCCGCAGTCCGCCACCGCCGCAATCGCCGAAGCGGGGCTGGACGGAAAACTGCTTTCGGACAACGGCGCCAGGCTGGCGCGCGCCGTCGGCAGCACGCTTTATTTCGACGTGCCGCTTGAAAAAGCCGCCGTTCTCGGCAGGGCGCTGTCCGCCGCCGGCTTTTCCGCGCGCCCATTGGCGCTGAGCGGCGAAAACAGCTTCAACCTCAAACCCGGCGGCCCGCAATAATAGTGAACGATAAACGCGGCAACCGCGGCTTATATGTCACGCTGGCCGGCGTGGCGGTTTTTTTTGCCGCGCTGGAACTGCTCAAACCCTATTACTTTCTCCAGAACGACAACCGCGACTATATCCTCCCCTGCATGGCGCACGTATTCCGGGGGCTGCTCGCCGGAGCGCCGGCTTTTTTCAATTTCCATCAATACTGCGGCACGCCGTTTTTTTCCATGGGGCAAACAGCGGTTTTTTACCCTCCCTCCTGGATTTCGGCGGCGCTCAGCGAACTGCTCACTGGCGAGTTGTTCGCCGCGGTGGATATTTTCATATTCCTCCATCTGGCCGCCGGAGCGGCGGGGTTTTTCCGCCTGCTGGAGTATTTCGGCGCGCGGGAGGAAGCCGCCGCCGCGGGAGCGTTCGCCTGGACGCTTAACGGCTTCTCCGTTTTTCTCGGCAGCTCCTGGGGCTACATAACCGCGCCGACGGCGTATCTGCCGTGGCTGACGCTGCTGTCGCTCAAGTTTTGCGATACGGGCCGCTTGCGTCCGCTCCTCCTGGCGACGGCGCTGCGCGTCCTGTTTCTGTATCTGGGATTCATGCAGTTCTTCATTTATTCCTGTCTGTTCGAGGCGCTTTTCATTTCCCTGCGCAATTCTCTCAAATACGGAGCCGCCTGGCTGAAATCCGGGCAGGCGCGGCTTTATGCGGCGGGCTATGCCGCGGTTTTCGCCGCCGGACTGCCGCTTATCGCCGCGATGTGGCGGCAGGTGAGCGATTCCGCCATACGCGCCGAGCCGTTCGGACGCCAGATGTCCGGCGCCATGTCAAACAGCATCCCGCTCTGGCTCTGGGGCAATATCATCCCGCAGTTCCACGGCTTCGCCGGAGAGCACTGGTTCGCGCTGTTGAGGGCGCGCTTTTTTTCCGGCTTGAACTGGTATGAGAGTTTTCTGCCCTATTACTCCCACATGGGCTGGCTGACGCTGCTGTTGCTATGCTGGTTCCCGCTCTGGCGGCGCGGCGGCGGAAAAGAACGCGCGGCGGCCCTGCTGTGCGGCGCGCTGGCTTTCGGCTGGGCTATGGGCTGGTTCAATTCCTTCATCTGTTTCATACCGGTTTTGAACCGCATGAAATTCAACTTCAAGCTTACGCTTTTCCTGAATTTTTTCCTGATGCTGGCGGCGTATCTCAACATGAGTCTTTGGCTGGAAAGCATCGCCCCAGCGCGGCGCAAACTCGCGGGCTGGCTGCTGGCCGCGTCGAGCCTGCTGGGGTTTTTCGTGATTTACGCCGTCTCGCCGCACCGCGGTTTTCTCGTGCATCTGGACAAGGTGCCGTTTTGCGAGCCGCTGGAAAAAGAGCTTTCGGACGGCAGGATATTCACGCTCGGCGTTCCGCGCGAGGAAGGCGCGGAGCATACCGCGGCGCTCCTCGGCTTCAATTACGCGACGCTGCTCGGGCTGAGCCATTTCGCCGGCTACGACCCGCTTGTGGGAAAACTCAACAGCCGAATCGCCAACGGCCTCAACATCTCCGCCTCCGCCGACATAAAACCGGATGAGATGCCGTCCGCCATAGCCTACCTGCGCGCCTGGGGCGTCAAATGGTATGTGATGGATTCGCGGGACAGCACCCGTTACCGCGCCAGCCTGCTTAAACTGGGACTGCGGGAAAAGTTTTCCGACGCGCGGCGCGTCATATTCCACGATAGCGGCGCGCTGCCGCTGGTGCGCTGGCGCGCAACCGGGACGGACGCGGCGATAACGGCTGAAACCGGCGTCAACACCATGACAGTCCGCACGGACAACCCGCGCGGCGATTACCTCAATTTCGCCGTAGTCTGGAACGCGGGCTTTAGCGCTACGCTCGACGGCAAGCCGCAGCCCCTTGAGCGGACGCCGCACGGCCGGATGGCGGTTTTCGTGCCCGGCGGCAGGCACGAAGCCGTCCTGAAATACCGCCCCGTATTTTTTTGACAAAAACCCCGCTGAAGGCGGGGTTCTGAAAGTTGGTGGACGTGGGGGGGATCGAACCCCCGACCTCTACCTTGCGAAGGTAGCGCTCTCCCAGCTGAGCTACACGCCCGTTCCTACCGGATATTGTACTAAATTTTGCGGAAATTCATTTTCGTCGTCCGTCCCGCAATCGTCCGTCCCCCAAATCGCTTCCCGATTGGCTTTATCTATATTTGACGATGGTTTCCTATTGCATTTTTTTGTATGGCAATGTACAATATATTGTACTAAAGGGTACATATACTTGTATGAATCAATACAGAATAGGCAAAGACGGACTGCTTGAAACCATGAGCGCATGGAACGCGTTCCTGAAAAGGCGCGTCCATCTGATAGCTTGCGGCGGCACGGCCATGACGCTGCTTGGAGTAAAAGAATCCACCAAAGATATTGATTTCATCGTGCCAAATGAAAAGGAATACCTCTACCTTACGGCAACGCTGGCGGATATGGGCTACAGCAGGGCTTGCGAATTTGGCTGGAGCAACAGCGGCAATTTCATTTTCGACCTGTACCCGGGAAACAAGGTCTATCAAACCGAACTGCTGGAATCCCCGCTTGAAACAGGGAATAATAAGCTGTTCAGGGAATTTGAGCGCATTTATATCGGCATTCTCAATCCGTATGACATCATTATCACCAAGCTTTTCAGGGCGTCCGCCGTTGATATTGAGGACTGTGCCGGCTTGGTGAAAGCGGCTGGTAAGGAACTTGATTGGGCCAAACTTGAAACCCGCTTCCGTGAAACCGCGTCTTACAGCGTGTTTGAGGATAAGGCCAACGGCAATTTCAACGCTTTCAAGGAAACCATGAAGCGCAGGAAACTTATATGAAAAATGCCGAACTGCTCAAAAAGGCCGAAGCTCTTGGCTTTCCGCTCTTGCAGGCGGAAACAGGAACCGACGATTACCGCACCCTGGCGGAAGTCATAAGAAGCCGCAATCCGCGTCTCTGGGAAGGCTTTCCGGTAATGCTTGCCAACGCCGCCGAAAAGGGCGATTTCAGCTTTGCGCAATTAAAAGCGCGAATGCGCACTCCGACGGAGAAGAACCTGGCTGAAGAGCTTTTGCTTGTGTCCGTGTCGCTTTACAACGCTGCAAGACTAAAATTCGCGTGGGCGCAAACCCTCCCAGAGCAGCAAAAATATTCGGACAACTTCAAAAATAATGCCGCCATAAAAATCGGAGATTACAGTTTCCCGCCGGAAAAACTAAAGGCCGTTTTCAACGCCTATCGCGTAAAGAGCGCGGGGCAGATAACCGATATCTTATCGGCCAGAAGCGGATTTGGCGTTGAATATGCCATGTCGCAGATATTCACCGCAAAGCAAAAAGAGTTATTTTTTAAGAAATTACGCGGCGAGAAACTTACCAAAACTGAAAAGGAATATTTTTCCCGCACAGTGAAAAAAAAGGTTGCGGCGCTGGCAAATGAGGATTTGCACCGTTTGGCCGTGAAACTCTTGGAATAAATCAGGATTTTAACTCAAAAATGCGAGCAGGCCCGTAGGCCTGTAAGCGCTTTTTTGTGCCGGAGATGCGAAGCCATTTTTCGTCGAATTCCGCTACTCAACTGCGATTTTCGGGTTAATTTTCCTTTTTCGTTTCCTCGGCGGGTTCGGAATCGGGTTCGGCGGCCCTCACTTTTTTGAAATAGTAGGAGTATTTGCGCATGACCTCATCCTTTACCACCAGACAGTCCGCGTATTTGCGGATTTCCTTCGTAACCGCATACGTTCCCAGCTTCTCCGTCAGCATCAGACCATGTGCGGTAAATTCGGAGGAGTAGTTTTCGGGATGGGCCTTGATACAGTCTCTCACGAATGCCAGTTGCGTCTCTATTTTTGTTATCTGCATTGCGGTGAGATTGGCGTAAGAGACGCTGCTATCAGTTGGATGGTCAAATATTTCCGCGGCAATCACAGTGCGGTCTTTAACCCGAACCTTTTGAAACACGATAAGCGCTTCCCAGGGCGGAACAAACTTTATCACGGCACGACCGGCAATCCAGCCGTTAATATCTTCCTCGGTCACCGCAGAGCCCCGCCCAAAAGCCTCGACCACGGGGACATACTGTGTCCACTGGCAATCAATACCCGGCTTGCCATCATAAGACGGATCGGAGTGAAACCGTTTGCCACGCTGAAACTCTGAAAAAGCGCGGGGGCCGGCTGTTTTGTAAGAATCGGCGGATTGCTCCCGCACGGCACCGCCGCTCTTCGCAGACGTTTTTGACGCGGGCGGTGCGGAATCCGCTAAACCGTCAGAAGGCGGCGACTTTTTATTGGTTAAGTCGTGTCTTGAAACCGTTTGCGGGGGAATCTTGTCCGCTCCCGCGCCCTTCTTGCAGTAATACGTATACGCCTCGGCTGTTTTGCCTTCTTTTGCTACAAGGCACTGGCCGTATTTGCGGATTTCGCGGACGGTTTCATAGCCGGCGCGTCCCGCCGTTGCGGATTTTTCAACGCTCAACAACCCGTGCGCCGCAGAAGCGGCAGGCATGAGAAATTGTTTCTTCTCCGCCGATTGCATAAGCTCGTTTACGACGATGGCATTCGCGTTGTCGTAATATGCGGGATTGCCGGCAGCATGCTCAATCAGCACCTTGAACACCTGCCGTTTATTATACTTGCCGTCGTAGCCTATAAGTATCGAACCATTCGCGGATTGGGGGGACTGTTTTTTGAACATCCGGCCTGAAAAATGGCCCTCCAAATCCGTTCTGTCCGGCAGTTTCCCCCGATTGAAAAATCCCTCGACAAGGGCATAAGAAGACGGTTTTTCCGCGCCGCTTGCCGCAGCAAAAACCGGCTGCGCGCACGCCATCAAGACAAAGACCGCAGAAACTGCCGCGAACGGAAAGCGTGACCTCATCCTGAATCC
>JAQTYB010000141.1 GCA_028688475.1 Elusimicrobiales bacterium | reverse complement strand
CATGGCGCGGATGAACGGGGTGGACACGATGAGGTCCCCCAGCCGCCCTATCCAGATGAGCAGTATGGAATGCGGTGTATTATCCGGCATGATTGAATTGTATAATACTTATTATGGCTAACATACACACCGAACGGCTCAGGCAATTCCAACAACTGTTGGCGGAAAACAGAATTGACGGCTATCTGGTCACCAGGCGCGAGGACCAGTGCTTTCTCACCGGATACTTCATGGACGGCTATCATCTGCTGATAGGCCGCAAAAAAGCCTGGGCGCTGGTGCCTAAAATGCTGCATGAGCAATTTCAGCAGGTGGCGCCGTTTTACAACGCCGTGGCTACGGATACGCCGCTGGCGGCGGCGCACGCCATAATCAGCGCGGAGGGGCTCAGGCGGCTGGCGTTCGACCCCGAGGCGGAAACTTACGCCTCCGGCTGCGCGCTGTGCCGCAAAGGCTTCGCCGAGAAGGGCGGGCTTGCCGCTTCGCTGCGCGAAACCAAGCTGGGCGCCGAAATCGCCGACATCGCCAAAGCCTGCAAAATCGCGGTTAAGGCTTTCGCGAAGCTAAAGCCGGAAATAAAACCAGGCATGACGGAGAATCAGGTGCGCGCGCGGCTGCAATATCTTATGGACTGCATGGGCGCGCAGGGGCCGTCATTCGCGCTCATCATCGGCTCCGGCCCGAATTCCGCGCTGCCGCATCACTCGACTTCAGAGCGGAAAATCCGCGACAACGAGGCGCTGCTGCTGGATTTCGGCTGCAAGTACAACAATTACTGCTCGGACTACACGCGCACTTTCTTCATCGGCAAGCCGACGGACGAGTTCAAAAAAGTGCACGCCATAGTGCAGCGCTCGCATGACGCGGGCATAAAAGCCGTCCGCGCGGGCGCAAAGTGCATCGCGGTTGACAAGGTGTGCCGCGACCTCATCGCCGCCGAAGGCTACGGCGACAAGTTCATCCACGGCACCGGCCACGGGCTGGGGCTGGAAATCCACGAGTTTCCGCGCCTCAACCAGAAGTGCGACGCCACGCTCAAGGAAGGCATGGCCGTCACCGTCGAGCCGGGGATATACCTGCACGGCAACTTCGGCGTGAGGATAGAAGACACCGTGCTTGTCACAAAGACCGGCTGCAAAATACTGACTAGATAGGGGGCTTGAATGGTTGCACTAATATTGGTGGCCGTTATAGCGCTGCTGGGCGGCTGGCTGGCGGTGATGTTCAACTCGCTCGTTTCGTTGCGCAACCGCGTGGCGAACGCGTTCAAGCAGATAGACGTGCAGCTCAAGCGCCGCTACGACCTGATTCCCAATCTCGTGAGCGCCGTGAAAGGCGAAATGAAGTTCGAGAGCGAAACGCTCGAGCGCGTCATAAAAGCGCGCGCGGCGGCGGTTGCCGCCAGCGCGGGCGCCAGCGTGGCCGACATCTCCAAAAAAGAGGGGGAGCTTTCGCAGGCGCTGGGCAGATTGATAGCGCTGTCGGAAAATTACCCGAACCTCAAGGCCAGCGACGCGGTGCGCGGCCTCATGGAAGAGCTGACCTCAACGGAGAATAAAATCGCCTTCGCCCGCCAGTTTTACAATGACATCGTTACGGCTTTCAACACCAGCCAGCAGGTGTTCCCGAACAACCTGGTGGCGGCGGCGCTCGGCTTCAAGCCGGCGGAGCTTTTTGAAATCCCCGAATCGGCCAAACAGGAGCGCGAAGTCCCGAAGGTGGATTTGTCCGTCTAAACCAGTTTTCCGGACATGAATATCTACGAACAGCAGGCGTCAAACAAGCGCCAGACGGCGGCGCTCATGCTGCTGTTTTTCGCGTTTTTCCTGTTTCTGGGGTTGGGGTTCGACGTGTTCGTGCTGGGCATGCCCGTTCCTGGTACGCGGGTTGAGGCGGCGGGCCCCGTTGTGGACGACGGTTACGCCGGGAACTATTACGGGCGTTATGCGGGTTTGCGCGGATATCAGCGCGGTTATTACGCGCCGGTCCGGGGGCGGACGAACTTTCCCTGGGGCACTATGGCCGGCGTCATCGCGGCGGCCGTGATAATGATAGCTTCGCTTGTGCAGGGTCCCGAGATGGTGCTTTCCTCGGCGATGGCGCGCAGGGCTGACCCCGCCGACCCCAAAGAGCGGCAGCTGCTAAACGTTGTCACGGAGATGAGCATAGCCGCGGGCGTTCCCATGCCGCAGGTCTACGTGGTGCCGGACGCGGACCCCAACGCTTTCGCCACCGGTTTCAGTCCGGATAAATCGTTCATCGCGTTCACGCGGGGAAGTCTGGACGCTCTCAACCGCGAGGAATTGCAGGGCGTCGCGGCGCACGAGATGAGCCATATCCGCAACTACGATATCCGGCTGGTCACCATGATATCGGCGCTGTGCGGCGCCATAGTGCTGCTGAGCGATTTCGCCAAACGCTCCATGCGCGGCGGCATAATCCCGTCGTCGGGCTCTTCGCGCGGCAAGGGAAAGGGCGGCGGCGCGATGATGTTCGTTTTCGCAATCTGGCTCGTGCTGCTTTTGCTGGCTCCGGTCATCTCGCGGCTTATGGCTGTGGCGGTGTCGCGACGGCGGGAATATCTGGCGGATGCGAGCGGCGCGGAGCTGACGCGCAACCCGCTCGCGCTGGCCCGCGCGCTGGAGAAAATACGCGGCGCGTCCGCGCCCACCGCCGCGCTCAACCACGACGGCGTGGCGCACATGTGCATAGCCGACCCGCGCGGCAGCTATTTTGACGATAAGGAAGGCTTAGCGGCGGATTTGCTGTCAACCCATCCGCCGCTTGAAAAGCGCATACTGGCTTTGAAGATGATGGCGTACCAACCTACAAACGCATAATGAGGTGTTTATGATTACTCCCGGTGATTTCCGCGAAGGCCTGATATATCAGGACGAGCACGGGCAGATAGTGATGATACTGGAATACCAGCACCACAGAAAATCGCAGGCGCGCGCCGTGGTGCGCGTGAAGCTGCGCAACATGGACACGGGCTCGGGTATAGAA
>JAQTYB010000076.1 GCA_028688475.1 Elusimicrobiales bacterium | reverse complement strand
ACTGGAAATTCGGCAAGAAGGCCCCGACAGCCAAGTTTACCGGCGAGTCCCGGTATGGCAAACCGAAAAGCCTCGGGGCAAAAGTCCAGTCCCTCTCGAAAAGCGATTCCGGCGAGCGGAAGCCGTCCCTCGGCGACAAAGTGAAAGGAGTTGCGGGGGAGATGCGCGACAAGTGGAATAAGATGTCCACCACCGAGAAGGTGGTATATGGCGGTGCCGCCGTTTGCAGCGCAGGCACAGCCCTAGCGGCGGGGGGGCTTGCCTTGATGGGAGTGAGTGCGGTGATGGGCGGTATCGGCGGCCCTTTGGGACTAGCAGGGGTGGTTGCCGGCGGCTCTACAGCGTTAGCAGGTGCCGCTGTAGCAGTGGGTGGAATACTATACGACGAGGCCCACCACCGAGACTAATTGAACCACATTCTCGACCACAAGCCCGGATTCCGCGATTTGGAATCCGGGCTTGTTTTGCCGTAAAACCTGAATACGAGCCACGAAACACACTAAAAAGGAACAAACAACACAAACAACGGAGTTTTAGCCGCAGATGAACGCAGATTTTCGCGGATAAAGGCAGACAAAAGCAGTTTTGTTTTTAATCTGCGAGTATCCGCGTTCATCTGCGGCTGAGTACTGTTGCTGTAATTGGAAGAGCTCCTCATTTTCGTGTATTTCGTGTGTTTCGTGGCTAAAATGCAGCCCTGTAGCTTTGTTGTGTTTATGACGCAGTAAGGCTAATTGGGGACATGGGTTATGCAAGAGGTCTGCTTTTCGCAAAAGCAGTCGCATAGGTCCAAAGGGCACATCAAATTGGGCCTTTAGGCACTTGAGGCTTGGCTTGGCTTGGCTTGGCTTATAATATTCTTGAACGCGCTGAAGCGTTTCCAAAAAGAAACCAATTGCTGTTGCATCCATAGGAGAAAATTATGAAGAAGACACTTATGAGTTTGCTGGCAATCACCGTGCTTGGGGGTGCTTCTTTTGCCGGCGGGTTTGAAAACCAGAGAGAACAGAGCGGGGGCAGATTCGCGCAGGCAGTCGAGAAAGGCGCAAGCGATTCCGGTAACGCCACACCAAACTGGAAATTCGGCAAGAAGGCCCCGACAGCCAAGTTTACCGGCGAGTCCCGGTATGGCAAACCGAAAAGCCTCGGGGCAAAAGTCCAGTCCCTCTCGAAAAGCGATTCCGGCGAGCGGAAGCCGTCTCTCGGCGACAAAGTGAAAGGAGTTGCGGGGAGGATGCGCGACAAGTGGAATAAGATGTCCACCACCGAGAAGGTGGTCTTGATGGGAGTGAGTGCGGTGATGGGCGGTATCTGCGGCCTTTCGGGACTAGCAGGGGTGGTTGTCGGCGGCTCTGCAGGTGTACTATACGACGAGGCCCACCACCGAGACTAATTGAACCACATTCTCGACCACAAGCCCGGATTCCGCGATTTGGAATCCGGGCTTGTTTTGCCGTAAAACCCGGCTACTTCACTTTTTCAGCACGAACAGGTAGAGCTTGCCGGGCGCTTTCATCGCGCTTGCCTCAGTCTCGGCTTTCTTTCCCGCGCCCCAGAACAAATCCACCCTGCCGGGGCCGCGTATGGCGGAGCCGGTATCCTGCGTGGCGATGAAGCGGGTGAAAGATTCGAAGCCGGTGATATGCCCGCTCCCGTCCGCGACGGGATGCTGTGAAATCAGCAGGCCGGCAAGGCCAAGTGGAACGTACGCGGGGTCTATGGCGACGGAGCGTCCGCCGGTCAAATCCTCGTCTAGCGCGCCGTGGGCGCCGGCGTCGGCGGTCTCCTTGAAAAACACATAGCGCGGATTGAGGTTGACTATGCGGGTTTCGCGCCCGTTGTCAAGCGAGGTGAGGTAGTTTATGAAATCCGAAAATGACATGCTGCCTATCTCGCCGCAATCCATGAGTATGCGCTGCACGCTTTTGAAAGGCTGCCCGTTGTTGCCGTCATAGCCGATATTGATGGCCGAACCGTCCGCCAGGCGTGCGAAGCCGGACCCCTGGATTTGCAGCAGCATGATTTCCGCCGGATGCGCCGACCAGGCCAGCTCGAGGTTTCTGCCGGCGAGCGCGCCGTTCGAGATTTCCTCGGTCGTGTAATATTTGGAGGAGGAGCCCTCCGTCCGCAAACCGCCGTCATCAACGGGGTTATCATCGCTCCTCGCCAGTTCCGGCGGGCGTTTGTAGAGCGCGTGGGGATGCGCGGCGTCCTTGCGTCTGACCACGGGAATATCCGCCTGGTAATAGCCGGTTATCACCACCTGGTTGCTGCCGTCGTCGGCCACGGACTCGAAAATATCGAATTCCTTTTTGATGGCCGCGCCGATTTTATCCGCCGTGTCATCGCCCGCAAAAAGCTCCAGCAGCCGCGCGGTGGATTTGCGCAGATGAGCCGCGTTGTACGCTTTGCCTCCGACGCTGATTTGCGCGCCGTCGGGGCGTCTGTTCCAGTAAGCGAGGCTGTTCCGCAAGGCCGCCTGCATCGAGGCGGCGTCCATATCGTCGGCGAAAGCGGGCGGATGGCCGCCGCTCACGGGGGAAACGCCTCTGATAAGGCCTCTTGTTATCTCGTAATAAGGCTTGTCGTCCTGCCGGCTTTTGGGGCAGGAGGCGGAAACGGCTGATTGCAGCGGAGCCGGAGCCGCAACCCCCGAATCGGGCAGGCGGGGGGAAAACGAGCCGCCCAGGACAGCAAGCCGCTCAAGTTCGCCCGCGCGCGCGGCGAACGCGCACAACGGCAGCATCAGAAAAGCGAGCAGTTTATTCATAGCGTGTTCACTCCGCCGGAGGCATAGCCTCCCGCATTTGCCTGAGGAAAGATATTATCTCCCTTATTTTTTCGTACGGCAGCCTTATGCCGCGCTTTGTCCAGCCTTTGTAGGAAACGTCGTCCTGCCATTCGCGCAGGTCTATGCCGGTGGAATCGCGGTATATGGTGATGCGCGCCACCACCATGAGGCCGGCGCGCTTGGCGTAGCGGCCTATTTCCCGGTCCTCAAGCGCGGCGGGCTCGGCGGGCAGTTTTTCAAGCGCGTCGAGCACCCCCGCCGCTATGGGCGGGCTCATGGTGATTCCCGAGCGGGTGGGCCCGCTGTAGGAATCGCGCTTGAGGTATTTCCGTATGGAGCCGTAGCGGTGCCCGCGGAATTCGTCAATGGAAAAACGTATCTCCGAGCCCTCTGTGGACGCAAGCACTCCTATTTCCCGCAGCACCCTGAAGCCGCCTGCCGCCATTAAACGCCTCCCGGCGCATACTCCCGCGCGCCAAAGGAATTGTATTACGCGCGCGCGCCAATGTCAATGCCTCATTTGCGCACGGCAAGAACTGTTAAAAACTGCTAAGATTGTTTTGAAAGCGGGGGGATGAGAACTCTCTGGAAAAAGCGGGGGTTTTTTAATAAACTTGAAATGGTTTGAATCATGGCTGAAACTGACCCTTTAATCGGCGCGGAACTCGCCGGCTGCAAGATAATACAAAAGCTGGGAATGGGCGGAATGGGCTCCGCCTACAAGGCGCAGCATACCCTGCTGGACAAGACTGTCTGCATAAAAATACTCTCTCCCGCCCTCGCCGAGGACGAGCGCTACGTCCAGTTCTTCCTGCGCGAAGCGCGCTCCGTCGCCAAGGTGGACCATGCCAACATCGTGCAGGTCTACAACGTCGGCAAGGAAAAAAACACCTATTTCATCCTGATGGGCTATATAGACGGCAAGCCCCTTTCGGAGATGATAACCCAGAGCCACGGCCTGCCGCTGGACAAGGCGGTCTCCATTTTCGCCGGCATTTTGCGGGGCCTGTCGGCTGCGCACGCGCAGAGTATAATCCACCGGGACATAAAGCCCTCCAACATCCTCATCACCCGCGAGGGCGAGCCCAAAATAGTTGACTTCGGCATAGCGCGCCAGGTGAAGGAGGAAAAACAGCTCACGATTTCGGGCGAGATGGTGGGCACCGCTTATTTCATGGCGCCGGAGCAGGGCCTGGGCCACGCGGTGGACCACAGGGTGGATTTGTACTCGGCGGGCGTAACGCTTTATTACATGCTCACCGCCAAGTATCCTTTCGAAGGCAAGACCTCCATAGAGGTGATACACAAGCATGTAAGCGAACCGCCTCCCAACATCATCAAAACGCGCCCGGAGGTGCCGCTGTGGCTTTCCTCCATCATCGAGCGGCTGATGAAGAAAAAGCCGGAGGAACGCTTCCAGTCGGCCAACGAAGTGCTGGAACTGCTGGCGAAAAACTCCGCGCAATTGCTTTCGTCGTCCGCCGCATCGCCGGAAATGTTCTCCGGCGTGAAAATGAGCCAGCCCCAGGCGCCCGACGCCCCAAAGCCCGCCCCGCCGCCCAGGGACATGCCGTTCTCCACCAAGGAAGATATACGCGAGGTGAGCAGCAGAGTCCCGGAAATCATCTCGTTCGACGATATGATGCGCGAGGAGTTTGAAAGCTCTCCTCCCAAACCGGCCGTACCGTCCGCAAAATCCGCGCCGTCCGCCCGGCCCGGGCTTGAGGCCGGAACGCCGTCGCGTCCGCTGCGCCAGCCGCAGCAGCCGGGACCGTCCGCGCGGCCCGCCGCGCGCGGCGGCGATGCGCAGCCGCGAATGCTGGTGGTTGACAACACCGAGTCCGCCGCCGCGAGCGGCGGCAGAACCGCGCGGGAGCGCTCCAACTGGTCGCCGGGGCATACCCAAAAAATGCTGCTGCTGGCTTTCTGCTGCATTCTGTCCGTCTTCATGGCCGTCAGTTTTTTCTCCGCCGGCGCGCTGGCCGCGCAGAAAATGCAGCAGGGCGCGTCGTTGCTGACGCCGTGGCTGTCGGGCAATTTCATGTCCCTGCAGTGGTGCGCCCTGGCGGGCGGAACGCTTCTTCTGGCCGCCGCGCTCTACACCAACTCGGTTCCGGTTCTGTCCTACGGCGCGGGAGCGCTTTACGGCGCCTGCCTCCTGTCCTATAAAGCCGGCCTGGCGGCCTCGCCTCCGGGCCTGTCCGTCCCGGCGATGAACACGCTGTCGGCGGTTCTGCGCGGATTGCTGGAAAATCCCGGCGGGCACGCCAACCTGCTGGTGTATTGCGCCCTGCTTTTTCTCATGGCTTCCTATTTCATGAGCCGCGACGACACCCGGCTCGCGGGGCGCTGGACCGGCGCGATATGCGCGGTCACCGCCGTGTTCATCATCTGGCATTTCAGCTATATAGACGAGGGTTCCGCCAACAACAGCGAGGCGCTCAACGCGGCGCTGTTCCTGTCGGTATTCCTGCTGGTGTCCTCCGCGGCAAGCGGATTTCTGCGGAAAGCGTCGCTGCTGTCGCAACTGGCCCCGTCGCTGCTGCTCGCGGCCTCGATGGGCTTCGCCTGGGTGCACGGCGTGAGCAAATACGCGCAGAAGGTTTATGCCGATAAAAGCAACGCGCAGGAAGCCGCCATCACCCGCGCCTATGCGCTGCGCCAGGAGCAACTGGAATTGCAGCGCAGGCAGGAGGCGTACGGCGCCGGAGAAGTGATTCCCACGGTGAACGAAAGGGGAGAAATAGAGCAGCATCAGGTCCCGCGCAGGCCGGACGCCGCGCCCGCGGTGCAACTGCTGGAAATACCGCAGCGCAGGCCTCTGGAAGCGCTAAAATCAGAGGCGTGGCGCTACGCGGTGCGCGAACCGTTCCGGCGTTTCCGCCGCGAAGCGGGCCGGCAGGGCTCGTATTTCCTCGCCGGGCTGCTGCTTTTGGCCGCGGTATTTTTATCGTTCGCCCACCGGCTGCGGCAGGAGGAGTCATCCGCGAGGATGCGCTGATCATGTTTTCGCTGCTACCGGAATTCAGCTATCTCACGGACAAGGGCAAGGTCCGGGAAAACAACGAAGACAGCGTGCTTGTGGACGAGGAGCTCGGCCTCGCCGCCGTGGCGGACGGCATGGGCGGGCACAGCGCCGGCGAGCTGGCCAGCAGCATGGCGGTCCGCATGCTCAAGGAAAATATCAAGTCCATCGCGCGCAGCGAAGCCGCCAATAAAACCGCCGAGGGGCATATCTCTCCCGCCAACATACTGCATTTCGCCGCCACCCAGGCCAACACCTCGATTTACGAAACTTCCCTCAGGCAAAGCGACAAAAAAGGCATGGGCACCACGCTCAGCGCCGTGCTGCTCGGCGCCGACAAAGCCTCCATCGTCCATATCGGCGATTCGCGCGTGTACCTGTTCCGCGAGGGCAAGCTGGTCCAGCTCACCAACGACCACTCCCTCGTGATGGAGCAGGTGCGCAAAGGCCTTATGACGAAGGAAGAGGCGGAGATGTCCACCATGCAGAATATCCTCACCCGCGCGCTGGGCATACACAAAACCATGAAGATAGACGTGGGTGAAGTCACCGTGCGCGCCGGGGACGTGCTGCTGCTCTGCTCCGACGGCCTGTTCAAAGTGGTGAAAGAGCCGGTGATAAGATCGGTGCTCGCCGCCAGCAGTTCGGCGCTGCTCATGTGCAAGATGCTGGTCGGACACGCCCTGCAGGGCGGCGGGCCGGACAATGTCACCGTGGCGGTGGTCAAATTCAGCGCTCCCACGCTGCTGCAAAAAGCGGCGGGCTACCTGCGCTCCGCCCTCGCCGGCGGCGCCTGAAAGCCGCGTTTCCCGGCGGAAAATCATAATTAGCAGTCCCGATTAAAGAGTGCTATTGACTGTCCCGCCCCCTTTTTGCTAAATTAGCATTCAGCAGGTCGGAGTGCCAAATATCGCCGCGGCAGTTTCGCGCGGCAAATATAACATGGAGGAGCAAGTATGGCAGAAGTGAAGATTCAACCCCTCGGCGACCGCGTGCTTGTCAAGGCCGTGGAGACCAAGGAAGTCCGCAAAGGCGGCATAATCATCCCCGACACCGCCAAAGAGAAGCCGCAGGAAGGCGAAATCATCGCCGCCGGCCCCGGCAAAATGACCGAGGAAGGCAAACGGCTCGCCATGGACGTCAAATCCGGCGACAAGATTCTCTACGGCAAGTATTCCGGCACCGAGATAAAAATCGACGACGTGGAATACCTCATCATGCACCAGGACGACATTCTCGGAGTGCTCCGGTAATTCCGGCGCATATATTAAGGAGGAACGCACAGATGGCAAAGCAGATAGTTTTCGGAGAAGACGCCCGCTCGCGCATCAAGTCGGGCATAGACAAGGTTTCAAACGCGGTGAAAGTCACCCTCGGCCCCAAGGGCCGCAGCGTGGTGCTCGAAAAAAAGTTCGGCTCGCCCTCCATCATTGACGACGGCGTGACCATCGCCAAGGAAGTGGAGCTTGAAGACCATTTCGAGAACATGGGCGCGCAGCTCATAAAAGAAGTGGCCACCAAGACCAACGACGTCG
Organism: Elusimicrobiales bacterium; assembly: GCA_028688475.1. Classification (GTDB taxonomy): domain Bacteria; phylum Elusimicrobiota; class Elusimicrobia; order Elusimicrobiales; family Elusimicrobiaceae; genus JAQTYB01. The sequence goes on along the minus strand of JAQTYB010000076.1, from coordinate 5,155 downwards.
CCGGCGACGGCACCACCACCGCCACCGTCCTGACGCAGGCCATACTCGCCGAAGGCATCAGAAACATCACCGCCGGCGCCAACCCGACGCACGTAAAGCACGGCATCGAAAAAGCCGTCGAAGCGGTATGCGCCGAAATAAAGAAAATGCACAAGCCGGTCAAGACGCGCGAGGAAAAGGCGCAAATCGCCACCATTTCCGCCAACGACCGCGTCATCGGCGACCTCATCGCCCAGGCGATGGAAAAAGTCGGACATGAAGGCGTCATCACCATTGACGAGGGCAAATCCGCCGAAACCACGCTCGACGTGGTGGAGGGCATGCAGTTCGACCGCGGCTACATCTCCCCGTATTTCGTCACGGACGCCGAGCGCATGGAATGCGTGCTGGAGGACTGCTACATCGTCCTCACCGACAAGAAAATATCCGCGATGAACGACCTGCTGCCCGTGCTCGAGAAAATCGTGCAGTCGGGCAAGCCGTTCCTCATCATCGCCGAAGATATCGAAGGCGAGGCGCTGTCAACCCTCGTCGTCAACAAGCTGCGCGGCACCATCAAGGGCTGCGCCGTCAAAGCCCCCGGCTTTGGCGACAGGCGCAAGGACATGCTGGCCGACATCGCCGTCCTCACCGGCGGACAGGTCATCAGCGAGGAAACCGGCGTGAAGCTTGAAAAAGCCACCGTCGAAATGCTGGGCCGCGCAAAGCGCGTCGTCGTTGACAAGGAAAACACCACCATCGTTGACGGCGTGGGCGACAAGAATGAAATAAAAAAGCGCGCCGAGCAGCTCCGCAAGCAGATTAAAGACACCACCTCCGATTATGACCGCGAGAAACTCGAAGAGCGGCTTGCCAAGCTCTCCGGCGGCGTGGCGGTTATCAGCGTCGGCGCGGCTACCGAGACCGAGATGAAGGCCAAGAAGGCCAAGGTCGAGGACGCGCGCAACGCAACCCGCGCGGGCGTGGAAGAAGGCCTCGTCGCCGGCGGCGGCGTGGCGCTCATCCGCTGCGAGAGAACGCTCGACGGCCTCAAGGGCAGCAATGAGGACGAGCAGACCGGCATCAATATCGTCCGCCGCTCGCTGTCCTCCCCGCTCAAGCAAATCGCCAACAACGCGGGCCTCGACGGCTCCGTGGTCGTGGAAAGAGTGCGCAACCTCAGCGAGAATCAGGGCTTCAACGCCGAAACCGGCGAGTATGGCGACATGCTCAAAGCCGGCGTGGTAGACCCCGCCAAAGTGGTGCGCACCGCATTGCAGAACGCGGCCTCCATCGCGGCGACGGTCCTGCTGAGCGAAGCGCTCATCGCCGACCTGCCCGAGAAAAAGGACAAAATGCCCGCTGCCATGCCCGGCGGCGACATGTATTAATCAGAAGCAAGCGGCATAAAATCAAGCAACGCCCCGCCTTCACAGGCGGGGCGTTGCGCGTTTATCCGGTCCGGACAAAAATAAGTATACTGTCCCAAATTACCCGCCACCACGGGCGTCGCGTATGGCTATACCGCGTCGCTTTAACTCGGACAGGAAGGCGCCTGAAGGCGGCGTTCCGTGGAATTCCAGTATCTCCACATCATCCAAGTCCAACGGGCCCCAGTATTGCAGTTCGATATAGCGGGTTACAAAATCAAACCATCTAATATCGTGCCAAAACTTATAGTCCTTAAGCGCCTCTTCCGTACCATATCCCATCCTCAGAGGCTTGAATACCCCGGGTCCATCAGGAACGAGCGAGGGGACCATAAGGGTCCTGTTTTCCTTCGGGGTGAAAGGTATGAAGAGGTGGTTCCAGTCGCGCGGCGGATACGGATAAGGCACTACAATGGCCTCGGCCAAAGAGTCGCCCACCGTGAATGTGGTCCGGTCGCGCACACGATCGAGCTTGAAGATAAAATTATCCTCGCCATACCAGCCTATTTCATCAACCGGGACCGGCTTTAGAACTTGTCCGGGCCGGGCATTCAAAAAGCCGTATTTCGGACGGAAAGAGGGATCCGTTCTCTTATAATCCTCTATGGAATACAGGCTGAAAAGCGATTCGCCTTTTATGCGTCTGGATATGTCGGTCTCTCCGCTACCGGAAGCGCCGATTTGATGCCAGTTAAGAAAACCCTTTTCGGCCACAGAGTCCCGATATTTCTCAGGTACACGCATGGAAAGCTCGTATTTTTCACCTGATATCATTTCCAAATATCGAGCGAGCCATCGCACCTTGCTCGTTTATTGCGCGTATCAAGTCGGCCTCGGTGCTGTAGCCGCAGGTATGGTAAAGCTTCGAGAAAACCTTCTCCTGTTCGGAAACAAAAGCCCTGGCATAGTCCTTTACCGCGTCCGCGTTCGCCGTCGCCGGACGCGCGGCCACGGGGCTCATCATCGGAACGGGAATTCCGTCCGACTGGCCTTTTGGCGCTCCCGCTTTGCCTAAATACCAATCGACCGCAGAAAAGGCGGGCAGGGAGAACGCTATGGAGAAAAGCACTGCTGAAATTATAGTTTTCACTAGGGATAGTTTAGCGCAAACCGCCGGTTCCGCATAGGGCCGAAAGGACCTATTTTCACCGGTCTTTGGACCCATGCGGCATGGGGTCCAAAGACCCTTTTAATGCCGAACCGTTCGGAGTATTATAATTAATAAGTTGGTCATCACGTTGCGAATTATGGGTTGCGTGCATGGCCATGCAAAAGGAGAGTCAAAAATGAAGAAACTCATGCTCGTCGTCGCAATTGGTACGCTGTTCTCGGTCGCGTGTTTGGCAGCCGTGAATCCCGGCAAGGGCGCAGGCAAGATAGCAGTGCCTGCGGCCACCGCTTCGGCGCCGCAATCCGAACTGCCCCAATGCCCCTCGGACACCATCGGGCCGAAAGACATTGAGGTCACCAACCTCAAAGACGGAGTCACGGTAAAGGAGATGACAATGTATGCGCCGGTCGGCGGCCGAATTGTCTTGTCTCTTCCTTTCTTCGTGGATGGTTATGTGTGGCAACTGATGCCCGCCCAAAGCGACACATGGAAAGCCGTTTGCAGAGGCATCGTTCAGGCCCCTCTGGGGGGACGGGGTAAAGATATATTCGTGGTGAACCTCACAAAACCCGGCGGCGCGGCGATACACGCCATACGCATACGTCCTTGGGAACCCAAAAAACCAGCAGATAAATTCACTCTGCTTGTCCATGTGAATTCATCCTCGGAGGAGTAAAGAAGGTCTTAATCAAAACAAAGACGGTTGCGGCACAACACGGTGCCCGACCGGAATGTGCTGCAGCCAGTACTACGATGGTACCGGCGCTGTATGCTACCCTTGTAAATAAACACCAACTGAAAAACGCGGAGCGGGAGCAACTGTTCCCGCTCCGCGTTTTTCAGTTAAAAATCCATTTCCTTTTCCTCCACCATGTGTGAGTGAAATTACCCAAATTACCACATGGGGGCATCGGGGGGCATTTCGGGTATTTCGGAACACCATACTTAATTCGCCTTTGGAACCGGACGCTGGCTTGGGGCTGTCGCCGCCGAATTATTGACCGAAGACTTAAAAAAATTTACACTGAACCATCGCATCTTCTTCCATAAGGGATTGCCATGCACGAAAAAATGAAACGGTTCGTGGGAAAATTCACCGTGCTCAAAACCGCGCCGCGCGAGCTTTGGGCGACTTACGCCGCCTATACGACCGAGATTATCGCCTACGGGCTGATGACGTCGGCCGCGCTGGTTTTGTGGCTTTCCTCGGATTTGGGATTCAACGATTCCCAGGCCGGCTATGTGATAGCGGTCTGGTCCACCATCATGTCGCTTGCCGTGATGCTGTCGGGCTCGTTTGCCGACGCTATCGGCATCAAAAACACTTTCATGCTGGGGTTCGGCATAGCGCTTGTGTGCCGGTTCGTGATGGTTTTTGTCACCGCCAAATGGATAGTGCTGCCGTTCGGCTTGTTCACGCTGGCAATCGGGCTTGCGATGACAACGCCGGTAATGAACGCCGCCGTCAGGCGGTTTTCCAACACCGCCCAGCGCTCGATGGCGTTCTCGCTTTATTACACGCTGATGAATGTCGGCTTCGCCGTCGCGGGCTGGCTGCTGGATTATCTCCGCAGGCACCTCGGGGAGCACGGCTCCTATACGCTGCCGGTTATCGGGGCGACGCTCAGCACCTACCGGATGCTGTTCCTTTTCAGCGCGCTTTTCACCATTCCGGCCATACTGTTTTTGCTGCTGATACGCAAAGGCGTTGAAGTAAGCGATGAAGGCGTTGTGATAACGCCCCAGGCTCAGGCCGTAAAAGCCGATGCCGGAAACATTATCGGAGCACTGTTGTCCAGAGCCAAAGCCACCGCGAAAACCACGGCGGAGATATTTGTCGGCGTCTGGCGCCAGGCGGCCTTCCATAAATTTCTTATGTTTCTGGCGCTGGTGGTATGCGTGCGGCTGATTTATTACCACATGTCTTTCACTTTCCCGAAATACGGCATACGGGAGTTGGGGGAAGGCGCGCCGATAGGCAGGCTTTTCGGGATGCTCAACGCGGTGTGCGTGGTCCTGCTGGTGCCGGTTATCGGCGCGCTTACGCAGCGGTTTGCCGCTTACAGAATGGTGATTTTCGGCAGCTTCCTGTCCGCGCTGTCCATATTTTTCCTGACGGTGCCGCCGCAGTTGTTCGACCCGCTGGCGCAGGGGTGGTTCGGGCATTTAATAGCGAAAACCTGGCTCGGAGTGCCCGGCGATGTCGTCAATCCGCTGTATGTGGCGATAACGTTGAGCGTGCTGCTGTATTCCGTCGGAGAATCGTTCTGGTCGCCCCGGCTTTACGAATACGCGGCGGCCATAGCGCCCAAAGGGCAGGAAGCGTCTTATATGGCGTTGTCAACGCTGCCGATGTTCGTGGCGAAATTTTTCGTCGGGATGCTGAGCGGCGTGCTGCTGGCTAAATTCTGCCCCGCCGCCGGGCCGCGCGACTCGGGAACGCTCTGGCTTATCATCGGCCTGATGGCGCTGGTAACGCCGCTGGGGCTCATCGTGCTGCGCAAATACATACAGGTCCACGAAGCGGGCCGCGACTGACCTGAAAGTTTCCGGTTAATCTTCTATAAACGCGCCGAAATAGACGGCGCGTTCCGACACGAAGTCTCCGCTGTTTATTTTGGCGAGCGGCCGCCCC
>JAQTYB010000140.1 GCA_028688475.1 Elusimicrobiales bacterium | reverse complement strand
AATGACCTATCCGGAGGCCTGAGTTTGAGCCGCAGACTAGGCGCGACGACGCGGCGTGCTGTATGCACGCCAAGGAGGAGCAACGACGTCCGCGGCCAAAGGCAGGCCTCCCCTTCGGGGCTGGCCGCTTTTGGGCTGCAACCGCGTCGCCTGTGGCCGGACATACGGACAGTATGTCCGGCCACAGGCTCCTTGTTTCGCTGCAAAATCGGCCAGCCGGATAGGGCATTATTTATGCAGGCCTCAGTAAGCCATATTATCGCATTTTATGGCGAAGGCAAAACAACCGGGGCAAAAACGCTTGTTTGCGCCGGGGTTTTGTGTTATCCTTTTAGCAGACTTCCAGTTCGCATCTTGCGTGGAGCCTGCAACCCGCTATGACCGACAAACGCCGGAAAAATGACAATTTGGAATCGCTCGACACTTTGCTCGCCGGGCTCATGGATATTCATGAAATGGGCGCGCCCCCCGCGGCCAAGTGCGGAACGCAGGCTTTTTGCGAGAACGTGCTGAAAAGCGCCTGCGCCATCGCCGGCTCGGACCGCGGCTCGGTGATGCTGTTCGACGATGTTTCCTGCGACCTGAAAATAGCGGCCGCCAGGGGATTGTCCAGGAGTCTGGTTTCGCTCACTCATCTCAAACCGGGCGAGGGGGCGGCGGGCGCCGCTTTCGAAACGGGCGAGAGCGTCGTCGTCGGCGACCCTGAATCTCATCCCTCCTACACCGGCTATCAGGGCCGTCCGGAGCAGAAAGAGCCGTTCGTGGCCCTGCCGATACGCACGCGGGACAAGGTGTTCGGCGTGCTCAACGTCCATTTCGGCGGAGACGAGGAATTGTCCGCGTCCGATTACCGCGTCAAAATGCTTTCCGTGCTGGCGGCCAAGACGGCCATAACGCTCGAAAACGCCCGGCTGCACGACAGCCTGCAAAATTTCTATCTTGAAATGGTGGAAACCCTGGCCCGCGTGATAGACGCCAAGGATTCCTATACCCACGACCATGCGGGCCGCGCCAGGAGAAAGGCGCGCCGCATAGCGGAAGTGCTTCAGCTTCCTTCCGACGTCGTGCGGCAGGTGGAATATGCGGCGCTGCTCCACGACATAGGCAAAATCGGCGTGCGCGAGTCCATACTGCTCAAGCCCGGCAAGCTGACCGAAGGCGAGTACGGCGAAATCAAAAAGCATCCGGTAACCGGCTACCAGATTCTCTCCCCCGTGGCTTTTCTGGGACAGGTGGCGCAGATGGTGCTTTACCATCAGGAGCGTTTTGACGGGCGCGGCTATCCCGAGGGAATTTCCGGGCGCGCCATACCGCTTGGCGCGCGCATAGTGGCGGCGATAGACGCGTGGGACGCCATGGTGTCCGACCGCCCCTACCGCGCCGCGATGAAGCGCTCGGCGGCGCTGGAAGAGTTGCGCAACTGCTGCGGCACGCAATTCGACCCCGATGTGGTCAAGGTTTTCCTGCATCTCGAAAAAACGGAGTGGAAAGCCGAGACTGCGGGCCAGGGCGTGTAGCTTGCTGCACATAGTAGCCACCCCGCTTGGCAATCTCGAAGATTTAAGCCCCCGGGCCGCGCGCGTTCTGCGCGAGGCCGACATAGTGCTGTGCGAGGATACGCGGCGCACGCTGGCGCTGCTGCGCCACATCGGCTCCCCCGCCCGCGCAGAGCGCTATAACGAGCATGACGAAAATTCTCTGGCGCGCGCCGTGTCCGCCGCCATGGGGACGCGCAAGGCCGCGCTGGTGTGCGACGGCGGCACGCCCTGCGTTTCCGACCCCGGCTGGAAGCTGGTCGCGGAGGCGGTGAAAGCGGGCATCAGGGTGGAAAGCGTGCCGGGGCCGTGCGCCGCCGCGGCGGTTTTCGCGGCGTCCGGCTTTCCGTCGGGCGCTTTCGTGTTTTTGGGGTTTCTGCCGCGCAAAAAGTCCAAAATAGAAAAAGCGGTCCGCGGCGCGGCAGCTTTCGGCAAACCGTTTATAATCTACGAATCTCCCTTCCGCATAAAAAAACTTCTGGAAACGCTGGCGCGCGTCCTCGGCCCGCAGACGCGCGTGGCGCTCTGCCGCGAGATGACCAAAATCCACGAGGAATGGCTGCGCTGCACGGCGGAGGAAGCCCTGAAATCGCTCGCTTCCCGCTCCAAAGTGCTGGGCGAGATAACGCTGGTGGCAGACCCGCGCGGCTGCGCCGCGCCGGAGCCGGACGGCGACGAAGATGAAGACGCGGATAATTGACTGCGCCAGGGCAACGCGGGCCGAATTGCTCGTCGCCGCCCGCGCGCTGCGCGGCGGCGCGGTGATTGTTTTCCCTACCGACACGGTATACGCAATCGGGGCAAGCGCGTTGAATTCCAAAGGCTGCGGGCGCATCTATCGGTTGAAAAAGCGCCCGGCGGAAAAATCGCTTCCCGTTTTTGTCCATTCAGTCGGGCAGGCAAAAAAAATTGCGTGCTGGAACGCCATGTCGGCCAAGCTGGCCCGCCGTTTCTGGCCCGGCCCGCTGACCATGGTGTTGAAAACCAAGTCCGGCGTGCGGCTGCACGTTGGCGCGGCGGAAACCGTGGGAGTGCGGAGGCCGGACCATCCTTTCTTGCGCAAATGGCTGCGGTTGTGCGTTGTCCCCGTTGCGCAAACCAGCGCCAACCTCAGCGGCCAACCCGCGTTGCGCGGTTGCGCCGCGATAATCGAAAAATTCGACGGACAGGCGGACTATATTTTCACCGCCGGCGACACGGACGGTCTTGAGTCCACGGTAGTGGACCTCACCGGCGAAACCCCTCGGCTACTGCGCGAAGGCGCAATATCAAAAGATTCAATGCTCTCTGTTCTGTCAGCGGAAAAGTGAAAATTGTCTATTCGTAACGGAAACTCCCGCTAGTGTCCCGGCGTCGCTGATTGGCGCGGCAATTATGTTTATGAATTCTCGGACAAGACTCTTTCTGTCGCGATTTTTTTAAAATGTCATGGTAGCGTTTTATAGAAATGTCATGGTTGAAGTGCTAAAACGGCTCTTTACGCCGCAAGGCGGAGGGGCCAACAATGGAGCTACTGACCATGAGCAACCGC
>JAQTYB010000075.1 GCA_028688475.1 Elusimicrobiales bacterium | reverse complement strand
CTTTTCCCTGAATGAGGTTTCCCGCACGTTGTTGGATTCCATGGTGGACTCGAGCAGTTTCTCGCCGCCGGCATAAAGCATTACGTGGGTTATTTTGGCGTGGTCTTTTTTTGACGAGAGAAATACCAGGTCGCCCTTTTCCAGATTTTTGCGGCTGACCCGCCGCGCCGCCAGAAACTGCTCCTGCGCGTCGCGCGGCAGGTAGATTCCCAGCGCGCGAAACACCGTGCTGGTGAATCCCGAGCAATCTATTCCCTCGATGGTGCGCCCGCCCCACACATAAGCCGTGCCCAGGAATTTGCGCGCGTTGGCCAGCGCCGCTTTTCTCGCGCCGGCGGTTATGGCTCTCGCGGGGGCGGTTTCCTTCGCGCTCAGGTATGCGGGATTTCCGCCGGGCAGCACCACTTTCACCATGCCGTTTTCCCCGGCGCCGGCGGGACACAGCCGCGTTCCCATGAAAAGCGTGACGGGGCGCCTTCCCCCGGGCTCTTCGACCTGCGCCGCCGCCGTCGTCGCGGTTACGACGTAGCCGCCGGCGTAGGTGTCTCCGTAAACCAAATCGTCGGCGCGCATCCAGCCGGGATAGCCGTTCCATTTGCCGTCTTCGGCCAGCGTGGGAACGCGGGGGCCCTTCTTGTCGGGGTAATAAGCCTGCTCCAGGCATTCCACCTTCGCCCAGCCGTCCTGAAATCCGGTCACCAGCACCAGCTCGCCCAGCAGCGCCTGGGTTTCCAGTTTCTGCGCTGCGGTGGACGTGGAGGAGCCGGCCTCTAACGGTTCGGAATAAACCATTGCCGCCGGCACGCCCACCCGCATGATGCGCGGCAGCCGCTTGTAGAGGCGGTAGGTGAGACCCGACTTGTTTTTGAGCCAGGCGCGCGCGAACTCTTTTTTATTATAGACGCGGCGCACGCTCTTGCTGCTGGGCGCGGCGGGGTCGTTCACCAGAAAATCGCCGTTCCTGTCGAACCCGGTTATCACGACGAGATGGCCTTTTGTTTTTTTTATCGGCGCTTTGGAGAGCTCGCCGTTTCCGAAAGTGATGCTGGCTATCACGGGGCGCCCGCTGGCGATTTCATGTTGCACCTCGGCCACGCCGGCGATTCGGTCCACGAACGAATCCAGGCCCTGCGCCGAGGCGAACGCCGCGTTGAAAACCCAGTTGCCGTATATCTGCGCGCCGCCGTCGTAGACCAGCGCCGCCACGCGGAGGGTGTCCATGCCAAGCCCGCAGTATTCCAGCGCCATGGAAAGCGAGGTGGGGCTGCAAATGTCGCCGCGAAAACGGGTCTGCTGCTCCAACTGCGAGCGTTCGGGCACTTCCAGCCGCCGCGCCCACGGCGCGGGTTTGCCCGCCGGTTTGGGCTGGGACTCGAGAGCGGCGTCCTCGTCGTAGGGACGCGAGGAGTCGCGGTAATTGACAGCCGCCAGCCGCAGTACTGTCTCGTCCGCCGGGCCTTCGAGCGTTATGCGGTACCGGAAAGCCCGCGCGGGAGTTTTAAGGGCCAGCACGTCTTTGTCCACCCTGCCGAAGGCATCCTCCTGCGAGTCGAAGCTGGCGGACGTGCCGTCCGGACGGAAAACGCCGAGGCGGTACCATTCGCTCCAGACCAGCTCGTTTTTTTCGCCGGCGAATCCCGCGCTCAGCTCGTAGGCGATGAAAGACTCCGCCGGCAAATCCGCCGAGGCGGACAGCACCGCCTGGTCGAAGGGAAAAAGCGGGGACAGCGGCTCCGACTCCACAATCATCCTGCCGCGTTTGGCGCCGCCCTGCGCGGTTACCGCGAGCACGCCGCGCTCCGGACGGGCGCGCGCGCCGCCGGTTATTTTGGCCCGCGCGAAATCCGCCGCGCCGGCGTGGACCAGCGTGTACGTGGCGGCGGGAGGCTTGCAGCCGAGAGTGTCGGCGAATACGCCCGGCGCGCTGAGAAGTTGAATAGTTGCCAGTTTCATCAGGAGTCTCCCGTATTTTCTCATCATTTCGGATTGTCGGGCGGAGCCATGAATTCCATGGTTATGCAGCGGTTTTTGCCCGAGCGTTTGGCTTCGTAAAGCAGCCTGTCGGCCTCGCGTATGACGGATTCCGCCGATACCAGGGCCTGCGGCTGGAAAATCGCCGCGCCCGCGCTGGCGTTCACCGCGGCGCGGTGCGGCCCCTGCTCGAAAACCGCCGAGGCGATGGCTCCGCACAGTTTTTCGCCGAAGAAGCGCGCTCCTTCCAGTGAAGACTCGGAGAGGATTATAAGGAACTCGTCTCCGCCGTAACGCGCGGCTATGTCGGCCTTGCGGATTGTTTCGCGCAGCAGCGCGCCCACGCGGGACAGCACCCAGGTGCCGAAAAGGTGGCCGTTGTCGTCGTTGACGCTTTTGAAGTCGTCTAAGTCCAGCATTATGGCGGCCAGCGTGCGCTCGTAGCGCCGCGCGGCCTCTATCTCATGCTCAAGCATGCGGCTTGCCGCGCGCATGTTGAGCAGGCCGCTCACGTCGTCGGTGTCGGCCATCAGCAGCAGCTTGTCCGACAGCGTTTTTATGCGCAGATGCGCCTGCACGCGGGCCAGCAGTTCGTGCGGCTGGAAGGGCTTGGAGATGTAATCGTCCGCGCCGTTTTCGAGAATGCCGGCGATTATCGAGGTATCGGCTTTCGCGCTGAGGAAAATGACGGGGCCCGTAAAGCCCTCCGCCCGCATTTTCGCCAGCGCCGAGGGGCCGTTGAGCACCGGCATGGAATAGTCCAGCATCACCAGGTCGGGCTTGTCGGCGCGCATTTTTTCCATGGCCGAGCCGCCGTCCGTAACGCCGGTAAAAAGATAGCCGCGCGAGGTTATGACGGTTTTGAGGAGGGACAATATGCCCGGATCGTCGTCGGCGGCAAGTATTTTCGCAGGGCTGTCTTCCGTTCTGCTCGGCAAAGCTTCGTCAATTTGAGGCAGCGGCATCTATAAAGTCCCCCCTGGGATTGCGAAAATCGGGGCACCCGGGTTTGAACCGGGAACCTCCTGGTCCCAAACCAGGCGCTCTGCCAATTGAGCTATGCCCCGTGAGTTTAATTATAGAATAAAATGGATACCTGCTTTCAGAGGACGTTTATGGAAAAACCGTTCAAAAAGGCGGTCGGCGAACTCGCCGCTTTGTCGTATATGCCGGACAAGGGGCGCATCCGCACAACGGAAATCGCGCTGGCGCTGGCGGCGCTTGGCGGGCCGCATCTGGAATATTCCCGCGCGCAGGTTATCGGCACGAACGGCAAAGGCGCGGCGGCGTTTTTTCTTGCGAGGCTGCTTTCCGCGCACGGATTGAAAACCGGGCTTTACACCTCGCCGCATCTCGTAAATATCCGCGAGCGGATTGCGTTTGACGGGAAACTGATATCCGAAGAAGATTTCGCCGGGCTTTATTTCCGGTTCAAACCGGTTTTCAAAAAATTCCGGCTTACGCAGTTCGAGCGGCTTACAGTCATGGCTGCCGGATATTTCAGCCAAAACAAGGCGGATTTAGCCGTGCTGGAAACCGGCATAGGCGGCGGGGGCGATGCGGTCACCGCGCTTTGCGCGCCGCTGCTGCTTTATACCGCCATTTCGCCGGAACACGAAGATATCCTCGGCCACGGTTTGCGCCGTATCGCGGCGGCAAAAGCCGCGCCGCTTGCAAACTGCCGCTTTGCTTTTTCGACGCCGCAGCCGAGGCGCGGGGCGGCGGACATTTTGCGGGCCGCCGCCAAAAACTCCAGCGCGAAACTGGTTTTTACCCGCTATCCGCGGCGGGTGAGGCTGACCGCGCGCGGCACGGGGTTCGAGTATCGCGGGCATAATTATCAAGTGCCGATGTTCGGGAAAGAATGCGCGCTTAACGCCGCGCTCGCGCTGGAGGCCGCGCGGCATATTCTGGGGGCCGAGTTTCACCCCGAAAAAGCGCGCGCCGCGCTGTCTGGCGCCGTGTGGCCGGGCAGGCTGCAAATCATCAGGCTCAAAAACTGCAACCCGCTGCTGGTATCTTGCGCGCATAACGCGGCGTCGCTGGACGCGGATATAGCCGTTATAAAGACTTTGCTGAAAAAGCGGATTATCCCGCATGATAATTTGCGGGTGTTGTTCGGCGTGTCGGGCGGGCGCGATTCTCGCGCGTTTTTCAAAAAGGTTTCCGCCGTATTCAAAAATGTGACGGTCACGAAGGTGCCGGGCAGCGAGTGCGCGTTCGAGAAACTCAGGGCCGCCAAAGGCGCGGAAATCATCGAGGATTGCCGCGAGGCGGGGCGGCGCATCGTCGGCCCCCGCCCGGCGGAAAAGTGTTTTGCGGTTATTATCGGCTCTATCTATCTTGCGGGTGCGGTTTTGGAGAGCGCAGGCGTGTCAGCAATTCCCGGACGCTGACGCCGAAAACGGGATGCGTCAGACCGGAGTCTATCTCGCAGAGCGGTTCCAGCACGAAATCGCGGTTATGCGCGTCGGGGTGGGGCACGGCAAGCGCCGAAGTGCGTATGATTTCGTTCCCGTAAAAAACAATATCTATGTCAATCGGTCTAGGCCCCCAGCGCACTGTGCGCAACCTGCCTAGTTCTCTTTCGATATTCAGGGTCGCGTCCAGCAACTCCCCGGGCGATAGCGCGGTTTCGCATTTCAGCGCGCAGTTCAGGAAAGCGGGTTGATTCGTCCGCCCGTACGGCGCGGTTTCAATCACCGTGGATGATTTAAGCACGGCAACGCCGTTTTCGCCCAGTTTTTTTATCGCTGCGGTTATATTGGCGCCGCGTTCGCCCATATTGCTGCCCAGGCTTAAATAAACTACCGGCATATAACTGAAGTCACTTTGACGACGGCGGCGTTTTCCGCGATGTCATGCACGCGCGCGATATGCACGCCCCTTGCGGCGAGCCAGGCCGTGACGGCGAGCGTGCCCTCCAGTCGTTTTTCCGGCGGCAGGGGCGCGTCTTTCGAGCCCAGCGCGATTCCTATGAAGGATTTGCGCGACGCGCCAACCATCACCGGCGCGCCGAGACGCGTGAATTCCTCTATCCGGCGTAAAATGGCGAGATTATGCTCCGGCAGTTTCGCGAAACCGAGACCGGGGTCCAGAATTATTTTTTCCGGCTTTATGCCGCATTGCAGCGCGAAAGAGAGCCGCTTTTTGAGGTAATCGCGCACCTCGCCCGCGGCATCGGCGTAGACGGCGTTTTTTTGCATCCCGCGCGGCGTGCCGCGGGTGTGCATCAGCACTATCGGAACGTTGGCTTTGCGCACCGTTTCGGCCATGGCGGGGTCGAAACTGACGGCGCTGATGTCGTTGACGATGTCAGCGCCGCAGTCTATGGCGGAGGCAGCGGCGGCGGCTTTGTAGGTGTCTATCGAAATTATCGCCCGCGGGAATCTTTTCCTGATTGCGCGGATGGCGCCGGTCACGCGCGCGATTTCGGTTTTTTCATCCACGAAAGCCGCGCCCGGGCGGGTGGACTCTCCGCCGATGTCGAGGATGTCGGCGCCGTCCTCCAGCATTTTTCCGGCGGCGCGCAGCGCGGCGTCCGCCGTTGCGGCGCGCGAGCCGGAATAGAACGAATCCGGCGTGATATTGATTACGCCCATCAGCCGCAGGCGGGGGTAGTCCAGGATGCGTCCGTCGGCGAGAACGGTTTTCGGCGTATTTTTCACGCCCGCGTGCGGGGAGGAAAGCTGCGTCATCTGCTGAAAATCACGCCGCTGTCGGCGGTTTCCCAGAGCTCTATTTCGCGCAGCCTGCGGTTTTTGGAGCGGAAGGCCGGTTCGAGCCGGTCCCAAATCCAGCCCGCGATATTCTCGGCGGTGGACTGCGGGATTACTTCGTTGATATAGGAGTGGTCGAGCTTGTCCAGCGCCAGCCTGGCCACGATTTCTTTCATCTCGCAAAAATCCATGACCATGCCGTCGCTTTTTGCGGGTTTGCCTTCCAGTTTGACCACAAGCTGGTAGGTGTGGCCGTGCAGCCGCTCGCATTTTCCCTTGTATGCGGCCAGATTGTGCGCCGCATCGAAAGTGAATTTTTTTATAAGCAGCATAGTTCCTCCCGCGCGCGATTTTACAAACCAATATACCATTTTCTTGCAACAACGCTGGCTTGGACAAATGCTGGAAAGGGTGTTAAAATAGGTGTGCACCAGTTCAGCACGGAGAACACTATGCCGACGATAAAAAACTGCGTTACAACCGTATTCAACAGGGAGGACTACGCTATGCTTACAAGCCTGTCCAAGCGTGAACAGCTATCTTTGAGCGAGGAATTGCGACTTGCTATACGCGACCGGATAGAGCGCGCGGACGACCGGCGGCTTTATGAAGTCTCGGCGCGGCGTTTCCAGCAATATCTAAAAAAGGGCGGCATTCCGTTTGAGCAAGTTCATGGAAAACGCAAAATATAAAATAGAGTTTGCGCCGGGCGTAGATAAGATATACAGAAAGCTGGACGGGAGTTTAAGGAAACGCGCGGACCCGCAAATAAGCAGAATAAGCGAAGAACCATATCTATTCGCCGACCCGTTGCGGTACGGGCTTTATGGTTTCTGGAAGGCTAAAGGCGGAAAAGTGCGCGTTATTTTCAAAATACTTGAACCGCCAAACATGGTCATAGTGATAACCGATAGCCGATTCCAATAAAAACCCAGCATAGCGCGGGTGCGACATGTATTAATCAGACGCAAACGGCATAAAATCAAGCAACGCCCCGCCGGTTATGGCGGGGCGTTGCGTTTATTCGGTCCAGGCAAAAATAAAAAAATTACCCTTTGGACCTATACGCATATAGGCCAAAAGACTTTTTCCAATTAGGTCCAAAGACTCTTGTAAGCCTAGCCTAGCCTAGCCTAGCCTAGCCTAGCCTAGCCTAGCCTAGCCTAGCCTAGCCTAGCCTATAATACTGGTAAGCTTAGTTCTTCACGCCGCAATGCAGCACCGTGAGAGCGAGCCCGCAACAGTCCGAAAGGACGAGGAGACACAAAATGAAAAAGTTGATGCTGTTTGGGGCCGCGCTGGTTTTTTCAACCGCTGCCCATGCCGCCACTGACTGTTATCAGCTTTCGGCGGACGAAGGGAGTTTTTCAAGAACTCCGGAAGTGTTGTGCGTTACCCACTTGGGTCAACCGCCAAAAAACATCGAGATAGTCCTTGCCATCAACGATGTCGGCAACATAAGGGAAATAGGGATACTTCATCTGGACCTGCTCAAACGCGTCAGATGTCTCGACTGCAACAAGGACGTGTACGGCGTGTCAAACCCATCGAACTCGGTCTTCAACAAGCTGGCAATAGAGTTTGACGGGAAAAGAGACCTCAGCAAGGGCGAGGAAAGCGGAATGGTCAAGATAGGCGAAAATCTGTTTCATTACAGAAAAATCGCGCCCGCGGACAAACTAAACCCTACCGCAACGAAAGCCTTTTGCGACGGCATGGGGTGCCCTCTCGGAATGCACTGTGAGCAGTCCGGTCCGGCTAGCGCAGTATGCGTGCCGGATTAAGGACTTTGAAAAACAAAAAACTAAGCCGGTCTTGCAAAAAACCTGCGGTGGGAAATCCCCACCGCAGGTTTTATTTGGGGATTTCGGGACAGTATACTTAATTCAACGATGCTGGAATTTGGCATTTGCGCCATTGGCCTGGCGGGATGTCGCCAAGCTTGAAGCCGCCGAAATCGGTGCGCAGCAGGCGCAAAACTTTCTTGTTGAAAACCTCGAACATTCTGCGCAGTTCCCGGTTTTTGCCTTCGGTCAGCGTGATTCTTACCGTGCAACTGCCGGGCTGCTCGTCTATGACGGACAGCACCGCCGGGCCGGTTATCTCGCCGCGCCCGATGGCTATGCCGCCGCGCCGGATTCGGTCCAGCTCCCCGGCGGAAAACACGCCGTCAACGGTGACATTATAGGTGCGGGGGATTTTGTAGCGCGGGTCGGTCAGCCGGTTGCCCAGTTCGGTGTCGTTTGTAAACAGCAAAAGCCCCTCGGATTCCAGGTCCAGCCGCCCGACGGGAAAAAGCCATTGCCCCATATCGCCGAGATAATCATAAACCGTCCTGCGCCCAAGCTCGTCGCTTCTTGTGGTCACGCAGCCCGCAGGTTTGTTTAGAATAATATAGATTTTTTCCTTTTTAACCGGCAGCTTTCCGGCGACCACTATATTATCGGTCAGCCGCGCGGGAGCGCCGGGGTCCCGGACTATTTTCCCGTTAAGCCTGACCCTGCCGGACTGCACATACCCGACAGCCTGTTTTCTCGAACAGATTCCAAGCTTCGACAGCACCCTCACTATGTTATGCGACGCGCCCATATCAGAAATCCATTTCCTTTTCTTCGATGATTGGCGTATGGAGACCGTCCTCCTCGGCGGACAGGTGTTTGCGCATCGCGTAAAAACCCAGCGCCGAGCAGACGGCGATAAGCGTTATCAGCAGCCACGGCCCCATCCGCCAGGACGGCGCTATCAGCTCCATCCCCGTTCCGCCCAGGAAAATCCCGAACGCTGCGCCTGCCTGCTGCGCCAGCCCCTGCATTCCGAGATAGCGGCCTTTTTTGTGCGGCGGCGCGATATTGGAGCCCACCGTCTGCATTCCGGGCGAGACGATGATTTCGCCCAGCGACAGCACGAACACCCCTGCCGCCGTCCATAAATAGACGCCGGCAAACCCAACCATGAAATACCCCGCCGCGTAAAACAGCGCGCCGACTGCCAGCGCCTGCGACAGCCGGACGCGCAGCATCAGCTTGTTGGCCGGATACTGCAGAAAAACCACCACGAGCCCGTTTATGGTGAACAGCAGCCCGATACTGCCCTGCGGATAGCCGAGGTATTTCGCGCAGTAAAGCGACAGGCCGACCACCAGTTGGCTCATCACCGTGGACATCATAAAACCAAGCGCGCACAACCGCGCGAAACGGAGGTTTTTAAGCTCTAACGCCATTTCGGACAGTCCGGCGCGTCGGCTGGATTTTTGCACCGCGCAATCGCGGATGAACAGCGTCACAATCGCGGTTACAACCGCGAACGCCACGCCGGAAAACAAAAACATCAATGCGTAGGATTTCGCCGCCACGAAGCCTCCCAGCATCGGCCCCAGCGCCCAGCCCAGATTGCGTCCTATGCGCAGCAGTCCGTATTGCGTCAGCCGCTGGCGCGGCGCGGTCTGGTCCGCCACCCAGGCCTGGGACGCCGGCTCGAACAGCATTCCCGTAAAACCCGACAGCACATGCACCGCCACCAGCCACATGTAATGAGCGCGTAAATATATGGCCAGCGCCATTAAAAACATCATCAGTCCGCGCGCGGCCAGCGAGAAAATCATCACCTTGCGCCTGCCCAACGCGTCGGACAGTTCCCCGCCCAATCCCTGCCCCAGGCTGGAAAAAAGCATCGAAAGCGCCAGGAAAATCCCGGTCAGGCTCATGGGAACGCCGCGCTCAACGCTCAGGTACATCGCAAAAAACGGCATGGACAGCGACCAGCCCGCTGCCATGAGCGTGTTGGAGCAGGTAAGCAGCCAGATGCCGTAGGGATGTTTCATAGCGGATTGCGGATGCTGCGTATTGCAAACAGTGTAGCAAAAAAACCCGCAGTCCCGCCGGAGGAACGAAAAATTTGCGGATATAACTAAATTTTGATACAATATGTCAAGTGATTACGCAAGAGACTTCGGCGGAACAGATAACGGCGAACGCGAAAGCGGTAATTTCGCGCATCGCGGCGGCCTGCGCCCGCGCGGGGCGCGACCCCGCTCAGGTGGAACTGCTGGCGGTCACGAAATACGCGGGACCCGCGCAGATACGCGCTCTTCTGGAAACAGGGCTGGCGCGGCACGCCGGCGAAAGCCGAATGCAGGGCGCCGCGGAGAAATGGAACTCGCCGGAGCTGGCGGGATTGCGCGCCGGCGTTACGCTGCATTTCCTGGGGCATCTGCAATCCAATAAAGCCGCGAAAGCGGCCTCGTTTTTTGACGCGATAGATTCCGTGGACAGCATGGAAACGGCGCGCGTTCTCAGCCGCAAGGCGGCTCAAGCCGGCAGGAAGCTGCCGGTTCTTATCCAGGTGAAGCTCACGGAGAAGGAAACCCAGTCGGGCGTATCCGCCGCCGAGGCTTCGGCGCTGGTTCGGGAAACGGCGAAGCTTGAAGGGCTCGCGCCGCGCGGCTACATGGCCATCGCGCCGGTAACTTCCGACCCGGAGGAACTGCGCCCGTATTTCAGGGCCGTCAAGCGGCTGTTCGACGCGGATTTCGCGCGGCCCGCCGCGCCGGACAGCAAAAACTACCTTTCGCTGGGCATGACGCACGATTTTGAAATAGCGGTGGAGGAGGGCTCCAACCTGCCGAGAGTCGGCAGCGCAATTTTCGGAAACTGAAAACCAACACTAAGCATCGGAGGGAGTGATGATCGTAAAAGTAAGAGTCATACCCAACGCTGTAGACAACGAAGTGGTAAGCCGCATAGGAAGCGTGCTCAGGGTTAAGGTGGCGGCCCCGCGCCTCGATGACGAGGCGAACGTGACGTTGAAGGGTTTTCTGGCGGAATTTTTTGTTGTCACGCCCCGCTCGGTCAACATAATCCGCGGCGCCAAGGGCCGCGAGAAGACCGTGGAAATATGCGGCAAGTCCGAGGAGGATTTGAAGCGCGTGATGGAATCCATTCCGTAAAATGCTCGACCGCATACGCAGCAGGCGCGGCGCGCTGGAAATTCTGGACCAGCGCCTGCTGCCCGGCAAAATCAGCTATGTGAAAGCGCGCACCCCCGCCCAAACCGCCGCGGCGATAAAAGACATGGTCACGCGCGGCGCGCCGCTCATTGGCTGCACGGCGGCGTACGGTTACGCGCTCGCCCTCTCAGGCAAACCGCCGCGCTCCGCGGCGGCGCTGGCCTCCCGCCTCGACAACGCCGCTAAAATCCTCAAAGCCGCGCGCCCGACTGCGGTGGCTCTCGCGTACGCGGTTGACCGCCTGCACGGGAAAGCCATGAATTTTCTGGCGGGCCATAGCGGCGGACTTGACGCCAAAACGCATGCTGCCCTCAAAAAACTCGTCGAGCGGGAAGCCGCCGCCGTCTTTCAGGAGGACGTTGACGCCAACGCCGCGCTGTCGGCGCACGGCGCCGGATTGTTGCCGGACGGCTGCGCGGTGATGACTATATGCAACGCCGGCGCGATGGCCACCGCCGGAATGGGAACCGCGCTGGGCGTCATCAAGGCGGCGCACAGGCTGGGCGGGATAAGTCAGGTCTACGCCTGCGAGACAAGGCCATACCTCCAGGGCGCGCGGCTGACCATGTTCGAGCTGATGCGCGAAAAAATACCTTCCACGCTGATTACCGACAACATGGCGGCCCACATAATGAAAACCTGCGGCGTCGCCGCAGTAATCGCCGGAGCCGACCGCATCGCCGCCAACGGCGACACCGCCAACAAAATCGGCACCTATATGCTGGCCGTGCTGGCAAAGTACCACGGCATCCCATTTTACATCGCCGCACCCGCGCCCACTTTCGATATGACGATGCGTTCCGGCAAAGATATCCCCATAGAGGAACGCTCTTCCCACGAAGTCTGTTTCATCGGCGGCGTCGAAATAGCGCCCAAAGGCGCGCGCGCACGCCATCCCGCGTTCGACGTCACTCCGGCAAAGCTAATCACCGGAATCATCACCGAAAAGGGCGTAATCAGCCCGGTCAGCCGCGCGAACGTGCGCCGCGCGCTGGGCGCAAGCGCAACGCGGGTTTTCGCGCGCGAAAAAACCGCCCAAACTTGCTAGAATGAAAATATGCTCACGAATTATCAGTTGATACTGATAACCGTCCCCGAAAGGAAGACGGCGGAGGATATCGCCGGCGGACTGCTTGCGCAGCGTCTCGCCGCCTGCGTCACGCTGGTGGACGGCGTAAGTTCCCTGTATTGGTGGGAAAACGCCATACACAAATCCAGCGAAGTGCTGCTTATCGCCAAAACACGGACCGCGCTCATGCCGGAAGTGCTGCTTTTCGTGAAGGCCCGCCACCCCTACAATGTGCCGGAAGTGATTTCTTTCCAGATAGCGGACGGCAACCCCGCCTATCTCAACTGGCTCGGCGCCAACACCAAATTCACCGCCGCGCCGGGAGGCGAGAAAGAAACCGCCGCCCTCAATCCCCCGATAGCGGACAAACCCATAACATGAAAAGCGTGATATATTTCCTCGTAATCGTCCTGGCCGGAGCGCTGCTGGGCGACTTCATAGGCAAGCTGATAGTCATGTGGTTTCCGCAGGGCGGAGTGCATGACCTGTTCGCCATCCAGATTTCCAGGGGGCTCAAGCCCACCAACCTGAATCTGGGGATGATAGACCTCACCTTCGGGTGCGTGTTCAATTCCAGCATCACCGGCGTGCTGGGAATCATACTGGCGGCAGTGCTTTCCCGCGCGGTATTCTCCTCCAAGTGAAGCCCCTGCTGATTCTCGCCTCGCAATCGCCGCGCAGGCGGCAATTGCTGCGCGATATGGGCGTGGATTTCAAAATAATACCCAGCAAAACCGACGAAAACACCAGCCTCGTCCGCCCCGCCGCGATAGTCAAAGCGCTGGCCAGGCGCAAGGCA
>JAQTYB010000074.1 GCA_028688475.1 Elusimicrobiales bacterium | reverse complement strand
GCGAATCAGGGGCGACATACAAAGGCAGCGAGAACGTCTTTGTCGGAATCTCCGCCGGACAGTCTAACAACACCGGCTACTACAACGCTTTTGTCGGGCGCGCCGCCGGCACTTCCAACACCACCGGAGCCAACAACGTAGCCGTAGGAAACCGCGCCGGTTATTCCAACACGACTGGCGCCGAGAACGTTTTTGTGGGACAGGCCGCCGGCCGTTTCTGGGCGGATGGCGCAACCGCTCTTGAAACCCCCGCCGACTCGGTTTATATCGGCTATGCCGCCAGAGGCTACAATAACAGCGACAGCAACAGCATAGTCATCGGCGCGAACGCGATAGGCATAGGGGCGAATACGGTCGTGCTTGGCAACAGCAACATTCTTACTACGGTGTTGAGGGGCAGCGTCGGCATAGGCACGACGGCGCCGTCGGCTAAGCTGCATGTATCCGGCGGCGATTTGCAGGTGGGCGGCGCGACGGCGAGCACGATATCGGCTTCCGGCTACATCACTCTGCCCGCGATTGCCCAGCCCACTGGTTCAGCCGGACGCATATACTACGACGCCACCTCGTCCAAACTGCGCGCGTATAACAGCGCGTGGGCGGATTTGCTGCTTTCCAACAACGCAATTCCCACGGACATGGTTGACCTGTCCTCGGTAACGACGCAATTCAACGCGGTAATTACGGACACCAACGCGATAGCCGGCAACCTTACGACGGAAATTGCGAACCGCGTAGCCGGTGACTTGGCGGTAGGCGTGGCAACCGGCACACTGGCCGGACGTTTCCAACAAGTGTGGATAGACACGAACGCAATAGCCAGCAACCTTACTACGGAAATAGCCAACCGCGTAGCCGGCGACTTGGCAATAGGCGTGACGACCGGCACGATAGCCGGCAATCTGACTACGGAAACGAACGCGCGCGTAGCCGGAGATTTAGCGGTAGGCGTGGCAACGGGCACACTGGCCGGACGTTTCCAACAAGTGTGGATAGACACGAACGCGATAGCGGGCAACCTGACGACGGAAATTGCGAACCGTGTAGCGGGTGATTTGGCGATAGGCGTGACGACCGGTACGATAGCCGGCAACCTTACAACGGAAATTGCCAACCGTGAGGCCGGCGACTTGGCGGTAGGTGTAACTACCGGCACGATAGCCGGCAACCTCACAACTGAAACCACGAACCGTGAGGCCGGTGACTTGGCGGTCGGTGTAGCGACCGGCACTTTGGCGAGCCGGCTCACTACGGTGGCGTCGGATACGACGACCATCGCGGGCAATGTTTCCACCCTCAATACCGCGCTCGCCGGCAAGCTCAATACCAACGGCACGAACGCGATGGCGGGGCAACTCACGGTCAATAGCACCGTTACCATCACCGGCAACGCTTTCAGCGTGAACTCGACGGACTTGGTGGTAAGCGGCGGCAATGTCGGCATCGGGACGTCGGCCCCAAATCGCCGCTTATCCGTATTTACGCCTTCCGCCACGGATTTCCAAATCAGCGTCGGAGATATCGCAGGCAGCCCATATACCTATGATATCGGCAGGGTATCTGCCGGCACCCCTGCGGGATACCTGAAGTTCTATGGAAACCAAACTGGCGGTGTGGACGGGTATGTCTTCAGCGGCGTAACCGGGGAAAAACTCCGTATTCTCCCAGGCGGCAGCGTGGGTATAGGCGCAACGGCGCCGGGCGCCAAACTGGACGTCAACGGCGACGCGCAATTCGGCCCCGGCGCGACGAAGAGCACCTTCACCGCGGCGGGGAATCTGACGCTGCCTTACGGCATAACCGCGGCGACGGCTACGTTCTCCGGCGCGGTATCGGTGGGCGCGCTGAGCGGCACCCCAGGCAACCTGACGCAGTATGTGAGCCTGTCAACAGTGACGACGCAGTTCAACGCGGTAATTACGGACACCAACGCGATAGCCGGCAACCTTACGACGGAAATTGCGAACCGCGTAGCCGGCGACTTGGCGGTGGGCGTTGCGACGGGCACGCTGGCCGGACGTTTTGTGCAGGTGTGGACCGATACGAACACCATAGCCGGCAACCTTACGACAGAAACGAACGCGCGCGTGGCAGGTGATTTAGCGGTGGGCGTGACGACTGGCACGATAGCCGGCAACCTTACGACGGAAATTGCGAACCGCGTAGCTGGTGATTTGGCAATAGGTGTTGCAACTGGCACGTTGGTTGGCGGTTCCGGCACGGCGAGTTACGTTCCAAAATTCATGGCCTCGCAGACACTTGCCAACTCGCTTATCTATGACAACGGCACCAACGTCGGCATAGGCACCACCGCGCCGGCGGTCAAACTGGACGTAAACGGCGACGCGCAATTCGGCAGCGGGGCGACAAAGAGCACGTTCACCACCGCCGGAGTCCTGCAAATCGGCGCGACCGGCGCGTCAACTTACGGCGTGGACATATCGTCGGGATTGCTCGTGCGGGCTGGCAACGTCGGCATAGGGACGACGAATCCCGTGTATGATTTAACCGTGGTTAACCGGAGTGATTCGACCAAGCAAGCTTATTTTGACGCTTCCGGAACATGGGGTCCGCAATTAAACTTGAAAAATTCAGTTGCGCAGACGACTTTATCCGGATACGGAACCACTCCATATATGGGCACTGTTACCAATCACCCGTTTTATTTTGTCACCAACAATGCGTATCGCTGGGGTGTAAGCGCGGCGGGAGGAATTGCATTCGGAGGCACTTATTACAACGTTGATCCTGGTGTGAATAACATGATAATTTCCGGCAACGTCGGCATAGGCACCACCGTGCCGGCGCAGAAACTCGACGTGGCTGGAAAAATCAACTTCAACACAAGCGGACAAAACGCCACTATAAACAACTATTACGGCGCGGATTCCGCCGGCAACAACATATTCATCGGCGACGGCGGGCAGAGCAGCGTCGGCGCAACCGGCCAGACATATAAAGGGGCCACGAACACGTTTGTCGGTGTGGGGGCTGGCTATTCCAACACCACCGGATACCAGAATACCTTTATCGGCGGGAGTGCCGGCAATGTCAACAACACTGGATTCGCCAATGTTATTATCGGCATGAATGCCGGTCTCTCCAACACTAGCGGCTTGCAGAATACAATTGTCGGCCCAAGCGCCGGACTCTACAACACCAGCGGATATAACAATGTTGTTATAGGTATCGCTGCCGGCAACAATCAGGCGGGCGGCTCCTCGCTCCAGACTGCCCACGATTCGGTTTATATAGGCGCCAGCGCCAGAGGCTACAGCAACAGCGACAATAACAGCATAGTCATCGGCGCGAGCGCGATAGGCATAGGCGCGAACACGGCTGTATTAGGCAGCGACAGCATAGTGACCACCGCGCTCAAGGGCAACGTGGGTATCGGAACAACGGTTCCGGGCGCGGTGCTGGACGTAAACGGCGCGGCGCAATTCGGCAGCGGGGCGACGAAGAGCACGTTCACCGCCGCCGGAGTCCTCCAGGC
The DNA here is from genome assembly GCA_028688475.1 of Elusimicrobiales bacterium. Lineage (GTDB taxonomy): Bacteria > Elusimicrobiota > Elusimicrobia > Elusimicrobiales > Elusimicrobiaceae > JAQTYB01. The sequence continues at coordinate 9,462 of JAQTYB010000074.1, read as the reverse complement.
CGGCGCGACCGGAGCCTCCACTTACGGCGTGGACATATCGTCGGGATTGCTCGTGCGGGCCGGCAGCGTGGGTATAGGCACCGCGTCGCCTTCCCAGATGCTGGAAGTGAACGGCACCGCCAAGATGACAGATATAATCCTCACCTCGGACCGCAGGATGAAAACGGATATCGCGCCGCTCGACGGACGGTCGGCGCTGGATAAAGTGATGAAGCTCAAGCCTGTCTCCTTCCGCTGGAAAACCAGCCATCTGCCGGACATGGGCGTTATCGCTCAGGATTTGCAGCAGGTATTCCCGGACCTGGTAATCACCAACCCGGACGGGATGTTGTCCGTGCGCTCGATGTCTCTCATATCGCCCGTAATCGCCGCCCTGCAAGAGCTGGAAGCCCGCAACCGCGCGCTTGAGGCCAAAGTGAAGGCGCTTGAGGCCGACCGCGCGCGCATGGACAGGCTGGAGCAGGAAAACAAAGAAATAAAAGCCGCCCTCGATTCCATCCGCCGCCGCATTGACGCGAAACAATAGCCTTTCCATAGAAAGAGCGAATGCCGGCAAGCCGCGAAAAACATAAAAGAAAGAGGAACAAGCGGTTAGTTTTGGTTTTCGTGTCAATTTCGTGGCTGGCTAAATGATGCCATTATGAATATCAAGCCACGAAATACACGAAATTGACACGAAAAGAGGGCTCATGGAAAAAGTTCAGGGTGCAAAAGAAACGCTTTTGTATAGAGATGAAGTTTTTGCCATACAGGGTGCGGCATTTGAGGTGTATAAAGAGATGGGGAACGGCTTTTTGGAGGCGGTTTACCAGGAGTGTTTAAGCCGCGAATTTTACGCGCGCGGCATTCCTTTTGCTTCCCAACAACCTTTGCGGCTTGCATATAAAGGCGCTAAGCTTAAACAGACTTACGTTCCTGATTTTATTTGCTATGGAAAAATTATAGTCGAACTTAAGGGTGTCAAAGAAGTTGTGCCGGAACACAGGGCCCAGGTGTTGAATTATTTGGCTGCGTCCAAACTGCGCCTGGGGTTGATAATAAATTTTGGGCACTATCCCAAAGTCCAGATTGAGAGGATTATTTTATAATATCACTGTGTCATAAACAGCTATTTCTTTATGAATACGAGCCACGAAATGCACGAAATTGACACGAAAGAGGAACAAACAACACAAACAACGGAGTTTTAGCCGCAGATGAACGCAGATACTCGCAGATTAAAAACAAAACTGCTTTTGTCTACCTTATATCTGCGAATATCTGCGTTCATCTGCGGCTGAGTGCTGTTGTTGTAATTGAAAAGGCACCTCATTTTTCGTGTCAATTTCGTGCATTTCGTGGCTAGTGTGACTTCCGTTCGGCGCAATTTGTTCTGGAATTTGTAGAATGAGGCTGGCATTATTATGCGCCGCGGAACTTGCGCGGCTTTGCTTCAAGGAGAACACGGCTTATGTACGACAGTCTCAAAAAGTCCGACCCTGAAATTTACGCCGCGGTGCGCGGCGAGGTGCTGCGCCAGCAGCACAAGCTGGAGCTTATCGCCTCGGAAAACTGCGTCTCGCTGCCGGTGCTCGACGCGCAGGGCTCCGTCCTCACCAACAAATACGCGGAAGGCTATCCCGGCAAGCGCTATTACGGCGGCTGCGAGCATGTGGACGTGGTCGAAAAACTCGCCATCGAGCGCGCAAAAAAACTTTTCGGCGCGGAACACGCCAACGTGCAGCCGCATTCCGGCACGCAGGCCAACATAACCGCCTACCTTTCCCTTATCAATCCCGGCGACACGGTGCTGGGGCTCAACCTGTCGCACGGCGGGCATCTTTCGCACGGACATCCGCTCAATTTTTCGGGCCGCTATTTCAAGATAGTGACCATGAACGTCAGCAAAGACACCGAACTGATAGACTATGACGAAACCGCCAAACTCGTCGAAAAAGAGCGGCCAAAACTCATCATGGCCGGCGCGTCCAACTATTCGCGGATATGGGACTGGGCCCGCCTCAAGAAAATGGCCGACGAGTGGAAGGCGTTCCTTGTAACCGACGTGGCGCATTACGCGGGGCTCATCGCGGCGGGACTGTATCCCTCGCCGGTAGGGCTGGCGGACGTGGTTACCACCACCACGCACAAGACGCTGCGCGGGCCGCGCGGCGGGCTCATCCTCTCCAAATCGGTTTATTCCAAAACGATAGACCGCACCAACTTCCCCGGCAATCAGGGCGGGCCGCTGATGCACGTCATCGCCGGCAAGGCGGTCTGCTTCGGCGAGGCGTTGAAGCCGGAGTTCAAAACCTACCAGCAGCAGGTTATGGCGAACGCCAAACGGCTGGCAAAGGAATTGCAGGACAAGGGCTACCGCATAGTGGCGGGCGGCACGGACTGCCACCTTTTCTCGGTGGACCTGCGCGCAAAGGCCATCACCGGAAAAGACGCCGAAAAAGCGCTCGACAAGGCCGGCATCACCGTCAACAAAAACACCATCCCCTACGACCCGCAGACGCCCATGGTGACCAGCGGCATCCGGGTGGGCACGCCCGCCGTCACCACGCGCGGCATGAAAGAGGACGGCATGGCGCAAATCGCGCAGTTCATGGACGACGCGCTCATGCACAAGGATGACGAGATGTACCTCGCCGCCGTCGCCGAAAAAGTGACCGCGTTCTGCGGCAGGTTCCCGCTCTATCCCGGTTTCGAGAATTGAATCATGGCCAAACTTAAAACCCCGATTAAACTGGGCGTCATAGGCGGCAGCGGGCTTTACGCGATAGACGAGCTTGAAGACGTCCGCGAAGTAAAAATAAAAACGCCTTTCGGAGCGCCGTCGGACGCGATTATAACCGGCGCTTTGTCCGGCGTGCCGGTGGCTTTCCTGCCGCGCCACGGGCGCGGGCACCGGAGACTGCCGTCCGAGATTCCGCAGCGCGCCAACATCTGGGCGCTCAAATCGCTCGGCGTGGAAACCGTGATAGGCGTCAGCGCGGTGGGTTCGCTCAAAGAGGAGATGGCGCCCAGGCATTTCGTGTTTCCCGGACAATTGGCGGATGAAACCAAAGGCCGCGTGTCCACATTTTTCGGGGACGGAATAGTGGCGCATGTGGGTTTCGCGGAGCCGTTCTGCAACAGCCTCTCCAAAATCCTGTTTGAGCGCGCCAGGACGCTCGGCATAACGTCGCATTACGGCGGCACGCTGGTCTGCATGGAAGGGCCGCAGTTTTCCACGAAGGCGGAGTCGGAGTTCCACCGCAGGATGGGCTATTCCATAATCGGCATGACGGCGGTGCCGGAGGCCAAGCTGGCCCGCGAGGCGCAGATGTGCTACGCGGGCGTATGCCTTGTCACCGATTACGACGTGTGGAAGGAAGGCGAGGAAGTCTGCACCAACGCGGTTGTCGAAACCATGCACCACAATACAATCGCAGTCCGCCGCCTGCTGGCGGACGCCATTCCCCTGCTTGCCGCCGCGCCGCGCGACTGCAAATGCGGCTGCGCCCTGTCCGGCGCGGTGCTTACCGACCACAGATACATCCCCAAAAAGACCGCGCAAAAACTGAAGCTGATAACGGGGGTGCTATAAAAAAGAATTAAAATGGCGGTGCGAATGCTTTTCAAGAACGATTCGTACTTGTGAAAAACGTGGTAATAATCCGCTAAACGTGGTAATTAACGTGGTAATGGATTGTCCGGCTGGCTCGTAAGCTTGGGATAGTAAACCGGCCTTGTTGCCTGCTGGTATTTATATTAAAATAGGGTTGCTGTATTCGGGCTGAAAAGCTGCGGAAGCTGGTTTTTATGGCTATAAAAATGAAGGCGCGCGTCAGGCGCGGCGGTATCTCAAAGCAGCGGGAAGCGGCGCTGATAAGGGCCGCCATAAAGGCGCGCGAAGGCGCGTACTGCCCTTATTCCAACTATAAAGTGGGGGCGAGCGTATTGGGCGCTTCCGGCAGGATATACACCGGCTGCAACGTGGAGAATTCCTCCTACGGGCTTACGGTGTGCGCCGAGCGCGTGGCTATTTTGAAAGCGGTAAGCGAAGGCGAGCGCGAGTTGAAGGCTGTTTGCGTGGCCGCCAAAAGCGCGCGGCCCTGCGGCGCGTGCCGGCAGGTTATGGCGGAATTCCTGCCGATGGATTCCCCTGTCATAATCGTCAATCTGGAGCCGGAAAACAAGCCTGTTGTCATACGCGCCGCGCTCGCCAAAATGCTGCCGATGGCTTTCGACCCCGCGGACGCGGGGCTGTGACTATTTGGAGGATTATGGATATCAAAACCGTGAGCGACATCGCAGGCTGGATGAAAACCACCGATTTGGCCGAAGTCGTCTACAAAAAAGACGGCGACGGTTTCGAGCTGCGCACCGAGGACGCGCCCGTGCGCGCCGATATTCCCTCCTGCTCGCTGGAGCCGGTGGCCTCGCCCGCCGTGGGAGTGTACCGTTGCGCCGAGGCCGGCAAGTCGCGCGCGTTCAAGGAAGGCCAAGTCGTGGCCTGCGGCGAGGAACTGGGCTATGTCGAGATGTCCGGCCAGAAAAAACCGGTCGCGGTTTCCGCCAAAGGCATACTGCGCGTCATCTGCATAGACGACGGCAAGCCCGTGCAATACGGCCAGCCGTTGTTTTTCATAGAGCCGCAATAGACTTGCCGCGATAATATTTTATGAGGCAAAAGCCGTGATTTTGGCCCCCGGGGTTATTCGGGAGCAGGAGAGCGGCCCGCTATGCCCAGCCACCATATAAAAATCCGCTGCCTCGGCTGCGGCTACGAGCCTCCCGGCGCTGTCGAAAGCTGTCCGCGCTGCGGCGGCGCCACGGCCAAAATATGCGGCAAATGCGGCTTCGCCAACGCCGTGCCCAAAAATTTCTGCGACGGCTGCGGCGAGCCTGTCGGCACCAACGCGGCCTGGCGGCCCGGCACGCCCCCTCTCAACGCCCGGCGCAGGACCAACCACTCCAGAATGACGGCCAGGAACACCGCCTGGCGCGCCGCCCGGCAGACCGCCAAGCTGACCCGCAAGTTCAACGACACCATAGACGGATTCAAAAGCAAACATCCCGTAAGCTGGAAAATCATACTGCTGGTTATCCTGCTTTCGGCGGCGGCGGGGCTTGCGGTGGTGGCGGCTTACGTTTTCGTCGCGCCGAGAATACCGGATTATAAACTGCTCTCCGCGGCGAAGCAGTATCTCCGCGACATGTCCGCCGGCGATTACCGCAAGGCTTACGCGCTGCTTTCCCGGCCTTCTCGCGAGGTCTGCACGCAGGAAGAGTTTGAAACAGTCTCGCGGGCGGAAAACAAAAACGTCTGGGAATTCGCCGATTTGTCTGTGACGCGGCTCAATAACGACTACGCGCTCGTCAGGTACCACAAACGCGAAGGCGGCGGGCCCTGGTCCGGCGATTATATCCCGCTCGTCAGCGAGGACGGCGGCTGGGCGCGGCCCTATATTCAGAACATGTTCCCGCGCGTGGACGACGCCCTCGCCAAAAACGACGCTTCCGCCGCGCTGATGTGGGCGCAGCGCATGAATCTTATTGACCCGCTGGACCCGCGCGCCCGCGGATACCTCTGCCGCGCGCAGTACGCCATGAAGCGTTATAAAGAGGCGGCTGCCGCGTGCGCCGAAATGCTGGACAGCCTGCCGGCCTACCCCGCCACGTTCAGCGCCCAGGCGCTCCTGAATTTCCGCTACACCCTCGCGGAAAGCTACAGGAACACCGGCCTCGGCTCGGATGCGTTGCTGGAGTATGCAGCCGTTCTCTCCCAGCCCGACGCTCCGGCGGACATCAGGTGCGGCGCCCGCCTGTCCCGCGCGAGGATTTACGTCGGCACGCGAAATTACGAGGCGGCGCTTCAGGAAACCCTCGCCGCGCAGAGCGACTGCCGGACTCCGCAGTCCAAAGACGAGGCCGCGCTCTATCTGCGCGTGCTCAACGGCTCCGCGCAGGACGCTGCGGTGCAGCTCGCCAAAAATTTCAGGCGCTCGCCGTCCGAGCCGCCGCTGTCGCAGGTATGGAAGGAGAAGCAGACCCGCTCTTACAAAACCCTCAAACTCAGGAAGTATCCCGAAAACAAATGGCTGGGCATCCACCTCTCCGGCCCGTTTTACCGGGTGGTGGTGCGCCAGGAGGGCGGGCGGGACCGCGCAAACAGGCCGCTTGCGCCGCTGGACCTGGCCAGGTTTCGGGTTGACGCCTGGCTGGGAACGGCCTCGCCGGAAAATCCGCAGTGATACGGAGGCAGTCAAGATGAAAACTTTCAGGAAAGTCCTTATAGCAAACCGCGGCGAAATCGCGCTGCGCATCATCCGCACGCTGCGGGAGATGGGCATAGGCTCCGTGGCGGTGTATTCCGAGGCGGACCGCTCCAGCCTGCATGTCGGCGAAGCGGACGAAGCCGTCTGCATAGGCGCGGCGCCGGCGCGGGAAAGCTATCTCGACCTCAACGCCGTCATCGCGGCGGCGAAACTGTCCGGCGCGGACGCGGTGCATCCGGGCTACGGTTTTCTGTCCGAGAACGCGGAATTTTCGCGGCAGGTTGCGGCGGCGGGGCTGGTATTCATCGGCCCGGGGCCGGAGGCGATAGCGCAGCTCGGCTATAAATCCACGGCGCGCGCGCTGGCTGTTTCGCACAATGTTCCCGTAACGCCCGGCACCAAAAGCTGCGTGGACAAAAATTGCCAGCGCGAAGCCGAGGCCGTGGGCTATCCGCTGATGATAAAAGCCGCCGCCGGCGGCGGCGGAAAGGGCATGCGCATAGTGCGCGAGCCCGAATCGCTCCAGCACGAATTGCAAATGGCGCAGAACGAAGCCAAAGCCGCGTTCGGCGACGGCAACGTCTATTTCGAGCGCTACATCGAAGCGCCGCGCCACGTCGAAATCCAGATGGCGTCGGACTCGCACGGCAAGGTGGTGGCCTTCCCCGAGCGCGATTGCTCCGTGCAGCGCCGCCACCAGAAATTGGTCGAAGAATCTCCCTCGCCGGCGGTGGACAACAAGCTGCGCGAGCGCATGTCCGAGGCGGCGGTGCGGCTGGTTAAGGCTTCCGGCTACACCGGCGTCGGCACCGTGGAGTTCCTGCTGGAGCCGGGCGGAAATTTCTACTTTATGGAAGTCAACACGCGGCTGCAAGTGGAGCATCCCGTCACGGAATGGGTTACCGGCCTCGATTTGGTGCGCGAGCAGATAATCATAGCGCAGGGCGGACATGTAAGCGTGGACCAGTCCCGCGCGCTGAAAATCAACGGCCACGCCATAGAGCACCGCATCAACGCCGAGGACCCGGACAATAATTTCGCCCCCAACTGCGGCACGGTCTCCGAGTGGCAGCTGCCCGGCGGGCCGGGCGTGCGCGTGGACTCGCATATCTACACCGGCTACACCATCCCCAGCTATTACGACAGCCTGATGGCCAAGCTGATAGTGTGGGCGCCGGACCGCGCGATGGCGCTCGCCAGAAGCCGCCGCGCGCTTTCGGAATTCCGCATCGGCGGGATTAAAACCACCATCCCCTTCCATCTGCGCGTGCTGGAAAATCAGGAATTCACGAGCGGCAGATTCGACACCGGCCTGCTCGCCAGAATGACGGAGCAGGCCAAAGTCCGATGAAATCCTCCGTTAAAATAAGCGCGCTCAAATCGCTGCTGCGCTGGCGCGCGCAATGCCGCCGCGCCGGGCTGCGCGTGGTTTTCACGAACGGCTGTTTCGACATAATCCACAGCGGACATGTGCGCATACTGGAAGCGGCCCGCGCCAAAGGCGACAGGCTGATAGTGGGGCTTAACTCCGACGCTTCGGTGAAGCGGCTCAAAGGCGCCTCGCGTCCGGTCAACAGCCAGCCGGACCGCGCAGCCGTCCTCGCCGCGCTGGAAGCGGTGGACAAGGTTGTCATATTCAGCGAGGACACCCCGCGCGAAATTTTAAGCAAAATCCGCCCCGACGTGCTGGTCAAAGGCGCCGATTATAAGACGCATGAAATCGCCGGAGCCGAGTTCGCCGGAAAAGTGGTCCGCATCCCGCTTGTGAAGGGCAAATCCACCACCGCCGTTATAAAAAAACTGTCTGGTGGTGATTGTATGGAAAAAATGAAATGACATATGAGAATAAAAACCCCTTGTTAAAACCGTTCCCATGAGAAACACTCACAATACGGTAATGCACGAATTGCTGATTGCGCGGAACTTCAACTGGTTGGATAACTAAGTTCCTCCCGCCGGCTTCTTCCCCGTACGCGCGCAATATTTTCTATAATTATCACGATATGAACGCCGAAACGAAGGTCGGACTGTTTTCCATTGCCGGATTCGCGCTGCTTGGCCTTGCCGTCTTCATGCTCGGCGATTTTTCCTTCCGTCAGGAATATCCGCTTTACGTCGAGTTCAGGGACGTGGCCGGCCTGCCCGAAAAATCCACCGTGCGGCTTTCCGGCATGGAAATCGGCAAGGTCAAGGAAATCACGATGGAAGACAGCCGCGTCGTCGTGCGCGTGGCGGTGCGCAAAGGCGTGGTCATATACCGCGATTCCGTTTTCCAGATAGGCTCCACCAGCCTTATCGGCAGCAAATACCTGCAAATAGACCAGGGCGCGCCTTCCTCGGGCGTTATCGCCGAAGGCGCGCGCCTGCGCGGCTCCAACACGCTGCCGCTGGACCGCATGCTCACCTCCACGCTCGGCAGCATGCAAAAGCTCATAGACAGCGTCAACCAGAACGGCGACATGGGGCGCAGCCTCGTCAAAACGATGGAGAACCTGCGCCAGCTCACCGCCAATCTCAACGAGCTGATAGTCACAGTCCAGCCCCGCGTGGAAAACTCGATGGCCAACGCCGAATCGGTTTCAAAACGGCTGGACAGCCTTATCGCCAAGGCCGACCAGCTGATGGACAAAATCAACGGCGGGCAGGGCATGGTGGGCGCGCTGGTGAGCGACCCCAAGATGAAAGAGGACGTCAAGGAAACCATGGCCAACGTCAAGGAAGCCAGCGGCAAGGCCAGGGACATACTGGGCCGCGTGGGCGGCTTCAAGGTTTACTGGCGCTACACCGACCGCTACTCCCCGTCCGCCGACACTTCGCGCAGCGATTTCGGCATGAAAATCGCGCCGCGCGACGGCAGATACTATTACCTCGGCCTTGCCAATCTGCGCAACAGCGCCGATTTCGTTGAGCCGCGGGACTACGAGGAAATCAACCGCATCGAGGCGCAGCTCGGCTGGGAAGGCGCAAATTACGACATATACGCCGGCCTCATCCGCGGCGCGGGCGGCGTCGGCATGAAATACCGGCCGTTCCACGGCGTGGCGGGGCTTGAGCGCGTGTCGCTGGTGGGCGAGGCGACGGATTTTCTCAGAAACCGCAACATCAACGGGCGCAAATTCACGGGCCCCAGCTATAATTTGGGCGCGGAGGTGCGCGTCAACAGATTCGTCTCGCTGGGCGTGCGCTCGGCGGACATAAAAGGCGCGGGCGACAT
>JAQTYB010000073.1 GCA_028688475.1 Elusimicrobiales bacterium | reverse complement strand
AAGTTTCACGTCTGGAATCCAGAGATAAAAAATATGGAGCTTGTACTCCCGCTTTTTTATTTCCGTGAAAAAACCGGCATAGGAGAGGCCCGACAGCGTGGTTTCCATGGCAAAACTTTTATTTTGGGAGGACAAGGAGTGTATTCGTTCAAGCATCAGCCTGCCTGCCGGGGTGGCTGCGGCATCTGGATTAAGGGGCGAAAGTCCGGCGGCAATCAAATCGGCGTTAACAAACTCAAGGCAACCGACGTAGTCCGGCAAAAACTTTTTGGCAAAAGTGGTTTTACCCGCTCCATTCGGCCCGGCCACGACATAGATAGTGCGGTTATGCCTATGTTCTGCCATACGGATACTTTACAAAATTTGCCTTGCGAAAAATAAACAGGGCTCCGGTTAGCCGGAGCCTCGTTTATTTTGCATATTGGGTTTGTATGCTTCTGGCAAACTGGCGGGACAGACTGGACACATCAGGAACTTTCGCAGTTAAGTTTTGCCGGTATGGCCACTTAAAATAGACCCAACTCTTTAAGAATCTGGCGGGTTATAGCGCGCGCGATGGGACCGCCGGAGTGTCCAGCGGTTTGCCCCGTGAAATTGGTCGCAAAAAAATATTCTTCCTTGCCATGTTGGAGATGTCCCACATACCAACCGACCCTGGGGGTTGCGGGGTTGCTTTGGTCGCCGAAATAACCTGAACCTGTCTTGCCGGTAATGATAGTGCCGGAAGCGGAGGCTTCACTGTCCATACTTTTTTTCGTGAGCTCCATAGCGCGGGAAGATACCGCAAGGCGTCCGCTCCATAAGCGTTCAAAGAAAAGGATTTGCTCGCGCGCTGAAATTTTCAACGTTGACCATAACCAAAACTGCGTGATCCCCCCCGATGTGTCCTGATTGCCGTACTTGAAATCGGCCAAATACTTATTTATCTTGGGCATTCCGACTTTAGGGGTAATCCACTGCGATACCCAAAGCGTGGAAAATTTAAGCCAACTCACCGGGGTCTGGTCCCGGTTCCAATCCACGTCATGGTGGTCAACGCCGTCCCATTTTATCACTGTATCGGTGTCTTTGAGGATTCCCTGGTCAAATGCCATAAGAGCTATCGGAATCTTGAATGTTGAGCAGGGGGATAATCTCTCCGCGCATTTCTTTTTGTTGAACTCTGCTACGGTCTTTTTTGAATCGAGGGAATACAAGATAAAACAGCCGTCCTTGTCTCCAAATAATTGCTTAAAATCCACTTGTTGCGCGCATCTCCCTACGCGGGGGAAAAGGACTGCAATGGAAATTGAAAGGCAAACTATGTATTTCGTGGGAATTCTGACTTTACACATATTCCTCATTGTCCCAGTTATATCTGTGGAAAATCTACGGAGAGGGAGGGATTCGAACCCTCGAGGGCCTTTGGGACCCTACAGTCTTTCCAGGACTGCGCCTTCAGCCGCTCGGCCACCTCTCCATTAAATCGCAGTATTCAATTATATAACTTTCACGCCGCGTTTTTTCAAACTTTCTCGCGCACTTTCTCGCGCAAACTGCGTCAATCGCGCATTTGCGCCTGGGCCATTCGGCCTATTCGGAATTGGCCCTTTCGGCCCGCGCGGCAGCGCCATGCAAAAAGCTACACTTTTGAAAAGCAGCTTCACAGGAAGAGGACTAATGAAAAGAACAGGAAAATCCGTGGCGTATCTTGCTCTCGCGGTTTTGACGGCGGCTGCGTTCGCCGGCGGCGCCGGAGCGGTGGACAGTCACCGCTGCAAACAACTGTTGTCCAACGGAGATGAGCAGTCTCAAATCAGCGGCGGCAACCCTGAGGCGCTTGACTGCCTTCTTTGGTCGGCTGTCTCGGACGCCGATGCGGCGAAAACGGCGCTGCTGCTGTCGAAAGGCGCAAACCCCAATTCATACGACGAAACCGGCGTCTCGCTGCTCGCCAGGGCGGTTTCCAAAGGCAACGCCGCCGTCGTGGGAGCCCTTGTAAATGACAGCCGCGTAGACGTGAACGCCGCGCTCAACCGCGAACCCGCTCCCACGGGCTCCACCGCGCTGCATTACGCCGCCGGAGGCTGCGACCTGAAAATATCGCAGGCGCTGCTGGATAAAGGGGCAAACATAAACGCCGTCTATAAAGTGTGGGACCGCAACGGCAAAATGCAGAAATGGACGCCGCTTTCCATCGCCGAAAGAAACGGCTGCGACGCGGGGTATCTTGATTTCCTGAAGTCGAAAGGCGCGAAATAATCCGCTGGCCCGGCGTCAGCGCGCGAAAGTCTTGCGGATGCCTTCCTCCAGCGGGGTCCACGTCGCGCGGCCCGTGTCCCGCATCCATTTGCGGGGCGAGGCTATCCAGTGTCCGGCGCAGGCTTCGCGCGCTTTATCCGTGTTGAAGGCGGGCTCCGCGCCGAAAACGGGGGCGATGGTTTCGTAAATCCTGCCGACCGCGCGCAGCAGGCCGGGCGACAGCGTCAGCATAAGCGGCGGTTTCTTGCACATGGCTTTTGCCAGCTCGGCGATGAAATAGGTCCAGGGATAGGTTTTGTCGCCGCAGATGAAATAGGTGTTTGCGTTGAGCGCGGGATTTTTTTCCGCCGTGATAATCGCGTCCACCAAATCGGCGATGTAGGTGAAGCTGAAAAACGTCTCCCCCGCGTACATGTTGACCATCAGCCCGCGCCGCACCCACTGCGCTATTTTAGAGATTCCCGAATCATTCCTGCCGTAGACTATCGCGGGGCGCAGCACCACCCGCCGCGTTTGCGGCGGCAGCAGCGCCAGCGCGTGCTCGCCCGCCAGCTTGGTTTTGCCGTAATCGGAGACCGGGTTTTCCCCCTCCGCCTCGGTGCGCGCGGCGTGCGGGTCCCGGCTCGGACCGGCGGCGGCGAGGCTGGAGACGTACACGAAACAGTCCGGTTTCCTGGACGCGAGGGCGCAGGCGCGCGCGAGATTTTCGGTGGCGCGGGCGTTGGCTTTCTCGAATTGCTCGCGGGAGACGGCGAATATCGCCGCCGCGAGATGAAAAACCGCGTCGCAGCCCTCCACGGCGGAGACCAGCGAATTCACATCTGAATAATCCACCTTGGCCAGTTCGGCGTTTTGCGCCTTTTTGGAAATGCGCCGCGTGGCTATGCGCACCCGCCAGCCTTCGGATTCCAGCCTGCTTGTCAGCGCGCGGCCTATGAAACCGGTGCCGCCGGTTACCAGAGCGGTTTTCATTTTTTATCCTTTTTCAGGTTGAATTTCGGGATATTTATGTCCGACAGCTTCGCTTGCTCGAAAGATTTAGGCAAATCCACGCCGAACGCGGCGAGGCCTTTTCTGATATCAGCGCGTGTCGGATAGCGGCCGCTTTGGATTTTTTCATAAGGCGCAATCCTGTCGGCCTGCGGCATGGTGGCCGCCAGCAGCCAGCCCGCGCCGCACAGCACGACGAGGTCGCACAGCAGGAAAACTCCCGGGAAAACCGAGCCTATCATTTCCAGCGGAACGAGGGTGAGCACGACTACAAGGCACCACAGCGCAAACGAGCCCCAGCCGTAAACCAAACCGAACGGCCCCGTGTCCGGAAAACACACGAAGAACGCGAGGTGCAGGAGAAGCAGCAGCAGCAATCGTCTTGTGGCGGCGAGCATAGTTTTTTTAATGCGAAGACTTGAACTCCACATGCACCGTGAGCGTCGGCTGCTTGTAATCCGCCGGAAGCGGCGGAAACGGGCCTGCCTGGTCTACGCTGGCCAGCGCCGCGAAATCGAACAGTTTGTTGCCGGCGGTTTTTTCGGCGCGCAGGCCTTCTACCTTACCCGCGCGGGTTATCCTGAAAACGACCACCGCGCTCGCGGCACCGCTGCTCGGCATCCGCGACGACCATTCGTTCCAAAGCGCGGCGCGCACCTGCGTTATGTACCACGGATACGGAAAATTGGGAAAATCCGCGCTTACTCCGCCGGAGCCGGGGTCGGGCTGAGGCTCCACAGCGGCGGACGCGCTCTCTGCGGGTTCTTTTTCTGCGTCGCGCCCGGTCAGGTCGTTGGGCCGCGGAGGCTGCTTTAGTTTCGCGTCTTTAAGCACACTGGGCGCGGGAAGCACGAACGGTTCGCGCTTTGTGGGGTTGGCGGAGATATAGTCTTTGGGCTGGCGCGCGCGGGGCTGCGAGTAGGCCGGTTCGGCCTTTTGCGCCGGCGGCGCGGCTTGTTTCGGCGCGGGGGCCTGCGAGGGCGCCTGCGCCGGCGAGCCAATGAAATCCACGGAGTACACGCTGGACTGGGCGGCTTTCTCCAGCGCGGGCTTCAAAAAGAAAAACAACAGAACCCCCGCCGCCAGGTGGAATGTGCCCGAATAAACCAGATACTGCCTCATTTCTTATTGCCTTGTCACCGCTATGCCGAGTTTGCCCGCGCCCAGCTTTTTGGCCGCGTCGAAAACCTGTATGACTTTCTCCACCGGCACGGCGCGGTCCGCCTGCACCAGCACGGTGCGGCGCGAGGCTTTCGACAGCCGCAGCAACAGCTCCCGCTCCAGCGCGGCAAGAGCGACCTGTTTGCCTTCGACGGTCACCCGTCCGTCGGCGGCTATCTGGACGCGCAATATGCCGTCTTCCTGCGCCTGCGCGCCCTGCGAGGATTTGGGAAGCTGCACGCTTATCTGCGACTGCACCAGAAACGGCGTCATCACCATGAAGATGATAAGCAGTATGAGCGACACGTCTATGAGCGGAATCATGTTGATTTCCGCCAGCACGCTGTGCGAGTGTTTGCGCAACTGCATTGTTACTCCTGCTTCGCGGCGCGCGGCGAGGCTATGGCGGCGGATTCGGAATCCGGCGGCGCGGCGGCTATTATTTCCTCCGCGGCCCATTCCATGTCCCGCGTGAAATCGGCGATTTTAGAGACGAAATAGTTGTAGGCGAACACCGCCGGTATTGCCACAAAAAGTCCCGCAGCGGTGTTGACCAGCGCCTCGGCTATTCCGGCGGCCACGACGGAGGGCCCCGCGCCCGAATAGGCCGCCAGGTCGCGGAAAGCGCGCATAACGCCCACCACCGTGCCGAAAAGGCCGATGAAGGGCGCGGTGCTGCCGATAGTCGCCAGGAAGGTCAGGTTCTTTTGCAACTGCCCCGCCTGCCGCTCGACGACGGCGGAGGCGTGGGCCCGGCGCTCCTCGGCGCCGCCCTGAAATTCGATTATGCGGGCCAGTCCGTCGCCCGCGAGGGTTTTGCAGCGGCGGCAGTAGTCCGCGGCCTTTTTGCGTCCGGTCTTGAGCTGGCGCGCGGCTTCATGCCCGGTGTCGCCCGCCTTGCGCGCGTGCTTTTTGAAAAAATTCCACCGCTCGAAAATGACGGCGAGCGAATATACCGACGCCGCGGCCAGCAGCACAAGTATCGGTCCGCCGGCCAGCAAAAGCTCCCTCAGCGAAAAGCGCATGTTTCCTCCGCGAACTGGATGTCCCTCCATGATTATATCATTATCGTCACGGGGCGGTTTCTCCGCCTCCCTATCCGGTGAAAGCATAGCCGGAATACGGTTTTACCGCGCGATTTTGATATGGCGCCGAATTAACAGGACACATTTTTGACACATTCCCAAGTGGAATGCTTCCGACGGAGAAATGCCGCTTTATTTTTCCGCCAGGTAAAATGGTGTTGACAAAACACGGTTTATGCGCTATCATAACCTTACCAGGGCTGCCTCCCTCACCTACCCCCCAAACCAAAGGCAGCCCTGCCTTTTTTTTATCCGAGCAGCGCGGCATCGGCGCGGAATTCCTATAATATCTCATGGATACGGACAGGCGTGCGCTGATTTGCGCCATACTGCTGGCGGCGCTGGTGCTGTTGTTGTATATCCCGGGGCTGGGCGCGCCCTTCCTGTTCGACGATACTTTTCATATCACGGGAAATCCGTTCGTCCGGTTTGCGCCTTACAAATGGGCGCAGTATTTTTTTGACCGCCGCGCTTCCACGACGATTGAATCTTTCCAGTTTCAGATATACAGGCCGCTGGCGGTCATGCTGTCTTCGGCGGTTTTCCATGTTTTCGGGATGAAGGCTTTCTGGTTTCACGCCGTGAATCTTCTGCTCCATATCGCCAATGCCTGGCTCCTGTTTTTTCTGCTGGCGGAGATTGCCGGACGTTTCCCGGCTCTTGCCGCCGGACTGCTGTTCGGGCTGCATCCGGTGAATATGGAAAGCGTCGTGCCGGCGGTGGGGTTGTCGAGCACGCTGTCTTTGTTTTTTGTCCTGCTGGCGGCGTATGCCTATATAACGCGCAGGAGGGCGTGGATTACGGCGGCATTGAGTTTCTGCGCGATGTTTTCGAAAGAGACGGCGGTCATATTGCCGGCGGGCCTGCTGCTGCTCGACCTGACCGTCCTCAAGCGCCGTCCCGATAAGAAAGTCCTGACGGCCGTATTTCTGTGCGCGGCCATTTACCTGGTGTTGCGGGGACTCGTTACCGGCAACGCGGCGCATCAGCGGTTATGGGGCTTCGGCTATTTGTCCAATCTGGACATGGTATTTCGCACGCTGTTTTTCAGCAATATCCCGTCTCTTGTCTTTCCGGTGAATACCCATCCGTTGTTTTGCGGACTGCCGCTTGCGAAATATCCGGCGCTCGAGCTTTGCGGTTTTCTGGCCGCGGCGGGGGCGGCGGTTTTCGTCTGGTGCAAGTATTGGACGGCGATTCCGCCGCTGGCCAATTTAGGTTTGCTGTGGCTGCTGCTGAGCCTGCTGCCTACTTCCAACATCATTCCCCTGCGGACCGTCGGGGCGGACAGATTTTTGTATTTCGCCTCGGCTGGGCTGGCGGTTGCCGCCGCGGCGTTTTTGCGTCCGGTTTTATGGCATTTCGCCGCCGTGCTGCCGGTTTGCCTGTTTTTCGCCTGGCAGTCGCTTGCCTGGCAGCTGGAGTACAGGAGCGAAGTGTCGTTTCTGTCGGAGATTGCGCGCAGGCATCCGGACGATTACATCTGCAACCTGTACGCCTCAACCTGCATGCCGTCTCGCGCGCGGAGCCTGCTGGTCCACGGGCTGAAAACCGCGCCGGTGAACTACAGGACCTTGCTGTACGCGCAACTGGGCGGGATTGATTTCCTGTCGGGGAAATACGAATCCGCCGTGGAGAATTACACGAAAGCGGCTGAGGCCGACCCCGCCAACTGGCGTTCGCTCAAGGGGATTGCCCTGTCTTACTGCGCGCTGGGCGACAACGCCGCCTGCGGCAGCTTTCTCTATAGGGCGGGATATGCGGCTTTCACGGATAAAAGCAGCGTTGTGAGGATGAAGTCTGATACGAAGACAAAGGAGTACGGCGGCGTGGAGATTGTGGACCATCAGGGCTCTTCGGAACTGCCGCTGCCGCGTGAGATGCTTGAAAAACTGCTGCCGGTTCTGCTTGCCAGGTATGAATAGACTTGTCCCCAAATAAGGTTATGAGGCAAAAAGACAGGATTTTGGCTTGCAGCGAAGCGGGCTGAGGCGCGCACACTCCGGCGGGGTGTGTAAGCCGAAGACCGCGAAGCTGCAAGACAAAAGCCGTGATTTTTGCCCATAAAATTATTTGGGGACAAGTCTAACCCGAAAATCGCAGTTGATAGCGAGAACCGAGACGAAAAAGGGCGAAGCAGATTCGGTACAAAAAAGTGCGAGCAGGACTGTTGCCTGTAAGCGCTTTTTTGTGCCGGAGATGCGAAGCCATTTTTCGTCGAATTCCGCTACTCAACTGCGATTTCCGGGCTAATAGACTTGCTATTTCCCGGCGCGGGGGAAGTAGTTGTAGCGGAACTGGAACATGCCCAGCAAATCCCAGCCGCCGTCGTAGGTGAGGTAGGCCAGCTCGAAATTCAAATGCAGCAGCGTGCCCAGGTGGATGTTGAACAGTTTTGGGTGCATCGGCGCGCCCTGCGGTATTATAAATTCCATGCCGATTGGATAGCCGGGCTTTAACATCCACAGAAACCCGCCGAACAGCGTGCTCTGCGAAGTGGCGCTTTGCCCGGGGTGCCCGCTCAGCTCCAGCGCCTGCGGCGTCAGGAATTCGGAAAGATAGGTGAGTTTATTGCTTTCCGTGCCCTCCTGATATCCCAGCGAGGTTATCAGCCGGGGATGAATCTTCTTGGTGAAAACCACATAAGCCCCGTCCAGGGCGTTGGAGTTCTTGACGTTGACCGTGACGGAAGGATTGTCCAACGCGGGCTGGGGTGAATCGCGTATGGTGAAGCTGCCGCTGAGCCCCGCCGCCATGGCGGGCGCGTATTTCGTTTCGGACTGCACCAGCATTTTGGCGTCCGCCGACAGCACCCACAGGCCGATGCGGTCTATGTAGTTGACCTTGTTGGTGGTCCAGTCGTAGGTGTTTTTTCCGTAGAGGCGGCCTATATAGTAGGCGGCGTTGATGTCCAGATTGGGGCCGAGGGTGTTGAGTCCGGTGGAACGGTAGGCCGTGGGCGTCAGCACGATGCCGCTCAGCAGCAGCGGCTCTTTGACCCGCGGCGCGGGCGCCGTGGCTGCGGCGGTGCTCATGCCGGCGGCGTAGGGGATGGGCGCGGCCGGCGCCGTGGAAAGGTTCATGCCCTGCGGCGAATAAAGCGGCTGCGTGGAAATCCACATTTGCCCGGACGGGGGAGCCATATCCGGCTGCGGCTGGAACCCGGGCAGCGGCGCAGGGAGCGGCGCATCCGCCGCGCGGCTTACGGCGACGGCGGCGCAAACGCACAGCGCGGCTGAGAGTATGATTCGCTTCATCTTAAAAACCCTTTAGCAAACCCTGCAAATCAATTCTAAAGTTATTTGGGGCTAACAGCAAGCCTGCGTGCGTCAAGAGGCAGGCCGCCGCGCCGGCGGCAAGGTCGTCGGCCACTATGCCGAGACCGCCCTTGAGATTTTCCAGACGGCGGATGCCGAAAGGCTTTGCCGAGTCGAAAAACCTGAACAGGACGAAAGCCGCCGCCAGCGCCGCCGGAGCGCGCGGCAGCAGCGCGGCCGCCAGCCACATGCCTGCTATCTCGTCTATCACTATGCGGGGGTCGTCGTGGATATTCCCGGGAAACCGCGCCGCGCCGGCCACCCAGACGGCGAACGCGCAAAACAGCGCCAAAAAAACGACGTACGCCGCGCGGTTTTCGGGAAGCAGCGGCACCAGCGCCAGCGCCAGAAGCGAGCCCATAAACCCCGCGCCGGTGCATTTGCGCCGGCCCATGAGCGCCGCGGGCAGATAGCTTATGAACAGGCCGCTCGCCAGCAGCCGCAGGATGAACTGCGCGTCGCCGCCCCGTTCGCCGTCTTCGGCGGCGCTCATTTCTTTTGGGCCTTGCGCAGATGAGGGTCGCTCCACGAGTCCTGGAGCATTGCCCAGTGGTTGTAGAGGTACGCCGCTCCGGAGGCCGCCGTGACAAGCGCGGTCAGGACGGAAATCCAGTAGGGAATGCCGAGCGTCAGGCGGTAGATATCCACCATTTGCGGCGTGATGGTATGGGCGCCGGAGCCCGCCAGCAGCATGGTCTGGAAATTGAGCACGAGCAGTATCGCGAACGCCGCCATCAACTGGAAAAAGGTTTTGAACTTTCCGGCTTTCTCGGCGGACAGCACTTTTCCCCCCAGCGCCGCCAGCGCGCGCAGGCTCGACACCATAAGCTCCCGCGCTATTATGATGAACACGGCCCACAGCGGCACGTTGAGCGATTTAATCGAGGCGAAGGCGAGAAACGCGCCGCCGACGAGTATCTTGTCCACGAACGGGTCGGCTATCGCGCCGAAATGGGTCACGGTGCCGGTTTCGCGCGCAATTTTGCCGTCGAGCCAATCGGTGAACGCCGCGGCGCAAAAAAGCGCCAGCGCCGCCAGCCTGAACCAGACTCCGTGCAGCACTATGCAGACGAACACTCCGACGGACATGAAAGCCCGGAGCATGGTGATGCGGTTGGCCAGCGTCATGTTCATAAAGCGAACCCCGTGAACGTCACCGGTATGACCGTGTGCGAGCTGGAGAAAACTTCCGGCTTTATCAGCTTGTTGTCTAGCGTGACCGCCACGGCGCCGGGGGGCGCGAAGCTCACCGCAAAATTGCGCGAGGCTTTCCATTCCCTTACCGTTCCGGCGGGGGCGTAGCCTTCAAACGCCGTTTCGCCGTCCGTGTCCACACGCAGCCAGGCCCTGCGTTCGAAGGCGGCTTTCAGCGTGGAGACGAAAGTCGCCTCATAGAGCTGGTCGTACTGCGCGCGACGGCCTGTCCGCTCATTCTGCGCGGACACTCCCGCGGAACGCCACAGCCACGCCGTCGCGAGAGAAAAAGCCAGGCAGGTCAGCGCCATATACCGCGCGAGCCCGCCGTTGAGAGAGGTGCCGAAATCCTCGTGCCCCAGCGCTTCCCCCTCGCGGAAAATGTGGCGCTGGCGCGTTTCGGGCCGGGGCTCCTCCTTGCCGTCCGCGAAAAAATCTTCCTGCGCGGACGCGCCCGCTTTCTCCGCCCAGGCCACAAAACGTTCGGCGGGAAGCTGCCGAGGCGGCTGCGGCGGCGCGGGCGGAGCGACTTCCAGCGGAGCGGGCCTCTCCGGCGCCAGCAGCGCGTCGCAGTCAAGCTCGAGATACTCGCAATACTGCCGCAAAAAGCCGTGCATGTAGACGGGCGCGGAAAACCAGGCCGGATTGTTGACCTCCAGCGCCTCCAGCGCGGCCACGGGAATCCTTGTCCGGCGGTGGACGGTTTCCAGCGTCAACCCGCGCGACTGCCGGCGTTCTTTTAGCTGTGCGGGAACCTGTTCCGGCAGTTTTTGCGGCGGCATGGTCATGCGTTATTGTCCACCGGTCAAATCCAGCACTTCCGCGCCGGACGGCGGCGCGAAAACGAAGCTTCCATCGGCGATTTTCGCGTTTTTCTCGACCTGGGAGAGCGCGGTGTCCACCGTGGCGGAGCCCAGCCGTATGTTCACGGCGGACGGGAAGAAATCCTCGCGGGAAAGGACCAGCGTGAGCGTATAGGACTTGGGGTTTTTCTTCGGCGTGAACACCGCTTCCACCGTTTTGGATTTTTCAGGGGCGGAAATTTTTACGTCATGCTCCGCGCCGAGCGAACCGTAGGCGCCGAAGTCGGTTATGCCCGCGAACGTCCCGCTCTGCTGCCTGAGCCAGTCCCCCCACAGGGTTTTGACGGCCTGATTGTCCTGCGGTTTGTATATCCAGATTACCTTGCGGTCGGTGTAGACCGTCTGGCGCTCTGGCGTGAGATGCTCCACGCGGAGCTTGTCGGGCTTCATGTAGAGCAGGCTGCCGGTTATCTTGTTTACGATGCCGGTGTCGCCGAACGCGACGGTCTGGGAAAACGAGAGTTTGAGTGTCTCCAGTTTGTTATCCCATTCGGACAGTTTCGCCAGGACGGCAGAGCTTGTGAGCCTGATGTCGGCCTCAGGCGCCGCGCTTGCCGGAGTTTTTATTTCCCGCGCGGGCTCCTGTTTTGCAGGAGCGGACGCCGCGTCTTCGACGGCGGAAGCCGCGCAGCATAGAGCGGGCAGCAACAGTCCCGCCAATAGAATTTTTTTCATGCTCAATCCTCCTTCGCCGCTTCGGGCTCGCCGTCTGAAGCGACGGCGCCCATAAGCGTGGTTTGCGTTTCCATCACTGAAAGCTGATGCTCTATCCTGTCAAACTGTATCTCCCAGCGGTTGGAGCCTTCGGGCTTGTGGATGAAGCCCTTCATCTCGAGTATGCTGAGCATGTTGGTAGCCCGCGCCGACGAGCCGAAATGCGCCTTGAGCAAATCCTGCGAGACCCGCCTGCGCTCCGCCACCAGTTTGAGCGCGGCCCTGAAATCCTCGGGGCTCGCCCCCATCACGGCGAACATTGCGGCGTTGCCCTCCTGCGGGACCGGCGGCGGATAGTCCGGACCGCCCTGCGCGCGCAGGAAATCGGCCACGTTGTTTATCTCGTCTTCCGAGACGTAGGCGCCCTGTATGCGCGAGGGGCGCTGCGCGTCTATGGCGAGATAAAGCATGTCCCCCTTTCCCAGCAAAGAATCGGCTCCGGGATAATCGAGTATCACCCGCGAGTCCATCTTGGAAGCCACCTGAAGCGCGATGCGCGACGGCAGGTTGGCTTTTATGACGCCGGTGATGATGTCCACCGACGGGCGCTGGGTGCACAGCACCAGATGTATGCCCACCGCGCGCGCCATTTGCGCCAGGCGCTGAATGGAGTCCTCCACCGCGGCGCGGGTTTGCAGCATTAAGTCGGCGAGCTCGTCTATGATGACGATGATGTAGAACTCCGCCGGCTTGCCGTTTTCCTTCGCCCAGCGGTTATAAGACTCGATATTCTTGACCTTCGCCGCCTCGAACACCTTGTAGCGCGTTTCCATCACCTTCACCAGCGCCTGAAGCGATTTTACCGCGTTTTTCGGGTCGGTTACAACGGCGGCGTCGGCGCAGTCGTTATTGGGGTCGTAAAGGTGCGGGATGTTCTCGTAGAAAGTCAGCTCCAGCCGCTTGGGGTCTATCAGCAGGAATTTCACCCTGTCGGCGGTGCTGCGGCATAAAATCGAGACGATTATCGTCTGGAGGCAGATGCTTTTTCCGCTGTTGGTGGCGCCGGCCACGAGAAGATGCGGCATTTTTTCCAGATTGGCGAACGCCGGCGCGCCGTTGGCGTAGCGGCCAAGCGCGACCATGAGCGGCGCGGTTTTTTTCGCCACTCCGGGGTCTTCGAGTATTTCGCGCAGGTAGACCATCGCCGGTTTTTCGTTGGGCAGCTCGAAACCGATGGCGTCTTTGCCCGGTATGGGCGCCTCGACGCGGATGCCGTAGGCTTTCATGGCCAGCGCGATGTCGTTTGAAAGGCCTACTATGGAGCTTACCTTCACTCCGGGACGGGGCTTGATTTCATAGCGCGTGACGACCGGTCCCGGCGAAACGCCGGTAACGTCGGCTTCTATGTTGAAGCTGGCCAGCGTGCCGGCGAGTTTTTGGGTGGCGGCCTGTATCTCCGCGTCCGAGGGGCCCATCGCGCGGTCCGGCGGCGGGG
>JAQTYB010000072.1 GCA_028688475.1 Elusimicrobiales bacterium | reverse complement strand
ATGCCATTTTGAATCCATGCGTCATGGCTATATTTTGCAACACCGTGACGCCCCGTCGATTTCGGTACGATTTGGGTTGGCAAGATGTATTGCCCTATGGTTAGATTATAGCTGGCGCGATTCGCGCGCTTGAGCCGGCGGCGCGCTTTTTGCTATATTGGTTTACCGACAGTATGACGGGCCATTAGCTCAACGGTAGAGCAGGCGCCTCTTAAGCGCAAGGTTACAGGTTCGAATCCCGTATGGCCCAGTTCGATTTCCCCGCCCTCCTGTCAGCGTGATCGGCGCAACGGGGGGGCGTTTTGGAACAGTCTGTTCAGACGGACGGGTGGCGGAACTGGCAGACGCGTACGGCTTAGGACCGTATGCCGCAAGGCTTGCGGGTTCAAGTCCCGCCCCGTCCACCATCTGTTTTATCACACGCAAGGAGAATACCTCAAATGACACCTTCCGCAACCGGCGCCGCAGAGACGATTCAGGTAAAAAGGCTTTCGCAGAAAGGCTGCGCCATACAGTTGTCCGCCGACGCTCCGGCGGAGTTCGTGCATTCCGCGTTTCAGGACGCACTGGTGCAGGTGCAGGTCCGCGCGCAGGTGCCCGGCTTCAGAAAGGGCAAGGTGCCCCTCGCCATGGTCCGCGACAATTTCGCCGGCATGATAAAGGAGCGCGCGTTCGAGAACGTCGTCCGTTTCGCGCTCGCCAAGGCGCTGGAATCGGAAAAGCTTCATCCCGTGGATTCCCCCTCGCTGCTCAAGCGGGAATTTGAGGAGGGCAAGCCGCTTCATCTGGAATTCGAGGTGGAGGTGCCGCCTTCTGTCACGCCGAAAAACTACACCAAAATCCCGCTGCTGTCCCGCAAAAACCCGGTGACGGACGAGAAAATCTCCGCCGCGATAAAGGAAATCCTCGACCAGAACGCGCGGCTGGAACCGGAGGCCGACGGCGCGGCGCTGACCGAAAATCATTTCGCGGTTGTGGATTACGAAGCGTGGAGACCGGGCGCGGACAAGCCCGCCCACACCGCCCAGGGCGAGCTGGTGGACCTCTCCTCCGACCAGACGGTGAAAGGTCTGGTGGAAGCCATAAAAGGCGCGAAAAAAGGCGAAACGCGCGAGTTCGAGACCGAAACCGCCGGCGCGAAATTCCGCTTCAAAGTCACCGTCGGCGAAATCAAGAAAAAATCGCTGCCGGACGTGAACGACGCCTTCGCCAAAGAGATGGGTTTTGAAAGCGAGGCCAAATTCCGCGAGCACGTCAAAAACGCGCTCGAGCGCCAGGCCGAGGAAGACAGCCGCCGCGAAACCCTGCGCCAGATGGAAGACCATCTTATAAAGGAAAACGCCGTGGACCTGCCGCAGTCGCTGGTCAACCACCACATCGGTCTTTCGCTGGAGCGGCTCATGGATCGGATGCTGCCCGAAGAGCGCGAAAAGATGAACAAGGAGCAGCTTGAAAAACTCGGCGAAAAGCTGCGCCCCGCCATCGAGCGGGACATGCGCATTAGCTATATCATGCACGCCGTGGCGAATTCCGAAAACCTTGAGGCCGGCGAGAAGGATTTGGAGGCCGAGATAGAAAAAGCCGTCTCCCGCGCCGCCACGGACGAGGAGCGTCTCAAGACGCGCCAGTTCTTCGAAGCGCGTCGCAACGATATCATCGCCACGCTCACCGAACACAAGGTTGAAGATTTTCTCCGCAAAAACGCGATAGTAACGGAGGCCAAATGATAGTTCCCACAGTTATCGAAAAAACCAACGGCGCGATGGTCGGCTACGATATTTTTTCGCGCCTGCTCAAGGACCGCATAGTCTTCATCGGCGGCGACGACGGCGCGGTTGACACCGCCTCCGCCAACATCATCATAGCGCAGCTGCTCCATCTCGACGCAGAGGAGCCGGGGAAAGACATCAACCTCTACATCAACTCGCCCGGCGGCATGGTGACGGCGGGCCTCGCGGTGTACGACACAATGCAATTCATCAAATCGCCCGTCACCACCATCTGCATGGGCATGGCGATGTCTTTCGGCGCGGTGCTGCTGGCCGCGGGCACCAAGGGCAAGCGCTACGCGCTGCCGCACTCGCGCATCATGATACACCAGCCGCTCGTCTGGGGCGGGATATCGGGGCAGGTCACGGATATCGAAATCGAAAGCAAGGAGCTCACCGAGAACAAGGCGCGCCTGCTGGCCATTCTCGCCAGGCACACCGGCCAGAGCATAGACAAGGTCCGCGCCGACAGCGAGCGCAATTTCTACCTTTCCGCCGAGGAAGCCAAGTCCTACGGCATCATTGACGAGGTTATCAGCAGCCGCAAAAAATAAGCATGACCCCCGAAACCGCACAGCAGTCTCCAGAGACCAAGTCTCTGCCCGCGTCCATTTCGGCGGTGGCCATACGGGACGTAGTCATGTTTCCCGGAATGGCGCTGCCGCTCTCCGTTGACCGCGAAAAATCGGTCCGCGCGATAGAGCACGCGCTGCGCACGTCAAAACACCTGCTGGCGCTGTCCCAGAAAAGCCCCCGCGCAGACGACCCCAAGCCCGATGAACTCTACCAGTTCGGCGTGGTGTGCGAAATCGCGCAGTCGCTTAAAATGCCCGACGGCAGCATAAAGGTGTTTTTGCAGGGCCTGGCGCGCGCGCGCGTGAAAACGCTCAGGTTCGCCGACGGCGCGTGGTTCGCCGAAGTGGAGTACGTGGAGGAGAAGAAGGAAAAAAACACCGAGTCTCTCGCCCTCATGCGCCAGGCGCTGGATACGTTCGAGTCATACGCCAAAATATCGAAACGCATCGCTGTGGAGGGCGTCTCCTTCCTGCGCCAGATTGACGACCCGTCCAAGCTGGCCGACACCATCGCTTCCAACATCATCATCAAGACCGAGGACCGCCAGACGCTGCTGGAAACCATCAACGCCAACGAGCGGCTGGAAAAACTGCTCAAGCTGCTCACCGCCGAGATAGAGATTATCGCGCTCGAGGAGAAAATCCACGGCAAGGTGCGCTCGCAGATAGAGAAATCCCAGAGGGAATACTATCTGACCGAGCAGATGAAGGCGATTCAGAAAGAGCTGCACCAGAAAGACGATTTCCACAAGGAAATAGACGAGTTGCGCAAAAAAGCCGGGAAAGCGGGTCTCAGCCCGCAGGCCAAAGAGTCCGCCGAAAAAGAACTCGACCGGCTCGACAAAATGGCCCCCTTCTCGCCGGAAGCCACCGTCTCGCGCACTTACCTCGACTGGCTGGTGAACCTCCCGTGGCAGGTCTGCACCAAAGATGTATTGGACACGCGGCGCGCCCGCAAAATCCTCGACGAGGACCATTTCGGCCTGGATAAGCCAAAAGAGCGCGTGCTGGAATTCATCGCCGTCACCAAACTCACCAACGCGCTGCGCGGGCCTGTGCTGTGCTTTGTCGGCCCGCCGGGCGTGGGCAAGACCTCGCTGGCCAAATCCATCGCCCGCGCGATAGAGCGCAAATTCACGCGCATGTCGCTGGGCGGCGTGCGCGACGAGGCTGAAATCCGCGGCCACCGGCGCACCTACATCGGCTCGCTGCCGGGACGCATAATACAAAGCATCTCGAAAGCCAAAAGCAACAACCCCGTCTTTTTGCTCGACGAGATAGACAAGATGGGCATGGACTGGCGCGGCGACCCCGCCGCGGCTTTGCTGGAAGTTCTGGACCCAGAGCAGAACGCTGATTTCACGGACCATTATCTCGACGTGGGGTTTGATATCTCGAAGGTGATGTTCATCACCACCGCCAACAGCCTCGACGGCATTCCGCAGACGCTGCGCGACCGGCTGGAGATAATCGAATTCTCCGGCTACACGCACGACGAGAAGCTTTCCATCGCGCGGGAATACCTCATTCCAAAGCAGATGAAGATGCACGGCCTCGACGATAAAAAGCTGGAAATTTCAAGCGACGCCGTGGCGTTCGCCGAGCGCGAGTACACCCGCGAAGCCGGCGTGCGCAACCTCGAGCGCGAAATCGGCACCATCTGCCGCAAGGCCGCGCGCGATTATGTGGAAAGCTCCAGAAAAATAGCCGTAACCGCCGCCAACGTGCATAAATATCTCGGAGTGCCGAAGTTCCAGAACGTCAGGCCGGAGGAAAACGCCGTCGGCGTCTCCACCGGGCTGGCCTGGACGGAGCACGGCGGCGAAGTGCTTTCCATAGAAGCCGTCCGCCATCAGGGCAAGGGCGCGCTGACCCTCACCGGCAAGCTGGGCGACGTTATGAAAGAATCCGCCAACGCGGCCCTCACCTGCGTCAAGGCGCGCAAGCTCGGCAAGGTTGACTACTCCAAATCGGACTTTCACGTGCATGTGCCTGAAGGCGCGGTGCCAAAGGACGGCCCTTCCGCCGGCATAGCCATAGGCGCGGCGCTGGCCAGCCTGATAAGCGGCAAGCCGGTGCGCAAGAACGTGGCCATGACGGGCGAGCTCACCATAACGGGCCGCGTGCTGCCGGTGGGCGGGATAAAGGAAAAATTCCTCGCCGCTTTCCGCGAGGGGATGGACACGGTGGTATATCCCAAAGGCAACGTCAAGGACCTTGAGGACGTGCCGGAAAAGATACGCGGGCAGCTCAGGCTCGTCCCGGTTTCGGAATTCGGCGAAGTGCTTGAACTTGCCATTCCCGCGCTGAAAAAACGGCGGTAATATGACTCAGGCAAAACCGGCAAAAACGCGCGCCGCCCTGATGCTGACTCCGGGGCCCACCCTGCTGCCTCCGGCGGTGCTGAAAGCGCTTTCGCGTCCGCTGGTGCACCACCGCACGCCGGAATTTGAGAAGGCTTTCGCCCGGCTGGGCGCGGGCCTCAAACAATTGTTCCGCACCGAAAATCCCGTTTATGTGCTGGCCGCTTCCGGCACGGGGGCCATGCAGGCCGCGGTCTGCGGACTCATGCCGCCGGGCGGGCGCGCGCTGGTGCTTTCCACCGGAGTTTTCGGCGACCGCTGGGCCGAGATGCTAAAGCGCGGCGGTTTCGATTACGAATTGCTCCGCGCCAAAAACGGCGAAACCGTGGACCTTGCCCGCGCCGAAGAAATTTTGAAGGCGAAGGGCCGCGAGTTCGATGTCGTGTATTTCACCCATACCGAAACCTCCACCGGCGTGACGAACCCGGCGGAGCGGATAGCCGCGCTGGTCCGCAGGCATTCCGCCGCGCGGGCCGTGCTTGACGCGGTTTCCTCCCTCGCCATAGAGCCCGTGCAGACCGACGGCTGGGGGCTTGACTGCGTAGTCAGCGCATCGCAAAAAGGCCTTATGAACGCGCCGGGACTTTCCTTTATCACACTCTCTCAACGCGCGCAGCTTCAGGCCGCGCGGGCCCGGCCTCCGTATTATTTCGATTTGCCGCTCATCGGGCGCATGTGCGAAAAAGGCCAGCCGGCCTTCACCATCAGTTCAGGGCTGGTGTTCGGGCAAATCGCCGCGCTGGACATCATCTTCCGCGAAGGGCTGGAAAAAGTCTGGGCGCGCTCGGCAAAAACCGCCGCCCGCGCCCGCAGGCTCGCCGGAGAGGCGGGGTTAAGGTTGTTTGCGGCGGAGCCGGCGAACGGATTGACCGTGTTTCATGTGCCGCAAGGCGCCGACGCGGCGCAAATAGTCGAAAAACTGCGCGAAAAATTCGGGATAATCATTGCGCAAGGGCAGCATGAGCTCAAAGGCAAAATCCTGCGTGTTGCGCACATGGGCCATATCCGCGGCGCGGACGTGGAGCGAGCTTTCGGCGCCCTGAAAACGCTCTTGCAGGGAACATGAGGAAAAAACTATCCAGGCTCATTGTGTTTGGCGCGCTGTGCGCCGCCGCTGCGCCCGCCGGCTCATACGAAGGCGAGATGTCGGACGAGCGGGTGCGCGGCGCCGTGGAGGCTGCCAAGCTTACCCAGCAGTTCGCCCGCTATCTAGCCAACATCCAGACGCTCAATCCCGAAGAGGCCACACGGTTCGGCATACACGAATCGGACATGCACCTCACTCCGCGCGATTTGGAAAGCGAGCGTTTGCGCATGGAAGCCCTCAAAAACTACCTGCGCGAAATGGACAAGATAGACAGCGAGCCCATGAGCCCCGAAGACGGCATAGACTTCGTTCTTTTCCGCACGAAGCTGGAGATGGATATTTTCAATATCGAGCAGATGCGCCCGCTGCGCACCCGTCCGCAGGACTATCTTTCCGCGCTCGACGCGATATACGGCGTGCTCACCAAGGATTTCGACGCCTACGAAATCCGCTCCAAAAACGCGCTCGCGCGCCTTGAGCAATTGCCCGCGGAGCTCCAGCAGGCGGAAAGCAACCTCTACCACCCTCCCCGGCTGTGGGTGGAGCAGGCGATACAGGAATGCGACGACGCGGATAAATCGTTCCCGGACCTCACGCCGTTGTTCAAGCGCCTCATCGGCGGCGACCCGTTGCTGCGCAACAGGGTGGACCAGGCGGTGCTGGGCGCCAGGGAGGCGATAAGGCATTACCGCTCGTGGCTGAAAGAAAGCGCCATGCTCCAGGCCGACGGCGATTTCCGCATAGGCGACGAGGCTTACGGCTACTATCTGGAGCGCTGGCATCATGTGGACGTCACGCCGCCGCAGGCGCTGCGACTGGCACGCAGGAAATTCCGCAGGACGCAGCGTGAGTTTCTAGACGAGCTGGGGCGGTTTCTGGGCCGGCGCGACGTGTCCGCGGGCGATTACGAGGAAGCCATATACAAGCTTTCCGACGACCATCCGGCTCGCGAAAATATCATAAGCGTTTTTCAGCGGGAGATAGAGCGCGCCTATCAGCATTTCGACCGCTTCCGCCTCACGCCGGTGCCGCAGGAGCGCATGCGCACGGTGGAAACCCCGTCTTACATGGCCAGCCGGGTGCCGTTCGCCTTCTATAACGCCCCCTATCCGCTCGACCATGTCCGCGTGGCGGAGCTTTACGTCAATCTGCCTTCCAAAAAACTGTCCGAGGCCGTGCAGGACTCCATGCTGCGCTCCGCGTTCAATTATCCGTATATCGAGCTCACTGTGGCGCAGGAGGTGTATCCGGGCCGCCATTTGCAGGATTCCGAAACGATGGAGGTTTCCCGCCCCCGCCATCTGGCGGACCAGCCCTGCCTCACCAACGGCTGGGCGGCATACGCGCAGTTCCTGGCCATGGAGCGCGGCTATTACACCAGCCACGCGGCGAAGCTGCTCTATCTGCGCTGGGAACTGGTGCGCTACGCGCGCGCTGTCGTGGACGCGGGGCTGCACATCCGCAAGATGGAGTATGAGGAAGCGGTTGATTTTCTTGAAAAGGAAGCCGGTCTCAGCGGCAACCAGGCGAAGGCCGAAATATTGCGCGTTTCGCTCAACCCCACCGAAGGCGTCTCCTATCTGCTGGGCATGGACGAAATACTGCGCCTGCGGGACAAATACGCCGGCATTCTCGACCGCAAGTTCGACCTGCGCGATTTCCACCGCAGGCTGCTTTCCCTCGGCAAAATACCCGTCAGCATGATAGACGCCGAACTTGGGCGCAGCTACGACCAGGCGATTAAAAACCTGGAAATCAGATGACCGTCCCCGCGCTGAGGCTTTCCGGCCTCGTCAAAATATACAGCCGCTCGCATCTGGGCCGGGTGACAAAAACCACCGGCCTCTCCGGCCTGGACCTGACGGTGAATTCCGGCGAGATTTTCGGGCTGCTCGGCCTCAACGGCGCGGGCAAGACCACCGCCATGAAGCTGGCGCTGGGGCTTTTGTTTCCCACCGCCGGCGAAATCGCGGTGCTGGGCCTCAAAGCCGGCACCGACGAGGCCAAGAGCCTCG
This sequence comes from Elusimicrobiales bacterium, assembly GCA_028688475.1. Lineage (GTDB taxonomy): Bacteria > Elusimicrobiota > Elusimicrobia > Elusimicrobiales > Elusimicrobiaceae > JAQTYB01. The sequence goes on along the minus strand of JAQTYB010000072.1, from coordinate 5,348 downwards.
TGGGCTACCTGCCCGAACTGCCGTATTTCTATCCGTACCTGACTCCCGTCGAAAGCCTGGAATTCTACGCGCGCCTTTCCGGCGTTCCCGGCGGACTGATAAAAGAGCGCGCCGCCGCCATGCTGGAGAAAACCGGCCTCGCGCCGCACGCGAAAAAGCGGACCGGGGAGTTTTCCAAGGGAATGCTCGAACGCCTCGGCCTTGCGCAGGCGCTGGTGCATGACCCGCGGCTGCTTATTCTAGACGAGCCGGTGAGCGGCCTCGACCCGCTCGCCGTCTGGGATTTCCGCGAGCTTTTTCTGGAGCTAAACCGCGCGGGCAAAACGCTTTTCCTGTCCTCGCACAGCATTTCCGAGGTGGAGAAGATATGCCACCGCGTCGCCATACTCAAGGCCGGCAGGCTGGCCGCGCTCGTCGGGCAGAACGAATGGAAATCCGCCCCCGGCGGGCTCGAAGAGATTTTTGTCAGAACCGTGAGGGAAAAATGAGGACCGCGCGGATTGCCTCGATAATAGCGCTTGAAGCGCTGCGCGAGCAGTGGAAGAACCGTTTTTTCCAGTTGGTCGTCATTTTCAGCGGGGTGCTGCTGTACGCGGCGCTCCTGCTGGGCGCCATGGCCGTGGAGCAGGAACGCCGCGTGCTGCTTGATTTCGGGCAGGGGCTTATAGAACTCGCCGGCCTCGCCTCCGTCGTGCTGGGCTGCGCCTACGCCGTGCTGCGCGACATGGAAACCAAAACCATTTATCTGATACTTTCGCGCCCGGTGCCGCGCCGCGCCTATATCGCCGGCAAATACGCCGGAATATTGCTGGGCGCGGCATGCGCGATGGCCTGCATGGCGGCGCTGCATATACTGCTGCTTAAATTCCGCGGCGCGGCGCCCGGCGCGGGATACGCGGCCATAATATTTTCCTCCTGGCTCAAAGCGGCGGTGGCGGGCGCGCTGACGGTGCTGGTGTCGCTTATCTCCACCTCCGCGCTTTCCGCGCTCAGCATGGCGGGAATTTTCTGGACGCTGGGGCATTTCACGCAGGAACTGCGCTTCATCTCCTCGCGGCTCAGTCCGGCGGCGGCATTGCTGTCCAAGCTGCTTATCTGGATTATCCCGGACATGGGGCTTTTGAACCTGCGCGACGCTTACGCCGCCGCCAGCGCCGCCGCGCCCGCGTGGGGAATGATTATCGGCTACAGCGCGGTCTACAGCCTGGTCTGCCTCGCGCTGGCTTCGTTCATCTTCTCGCGCAAAGAGTTCTGATAATGCCCGTCAAAACCGCCGCGTTTGTGTTCGCTGCCGCCATGCTGGCGCTGGCGGGTTACGTTTCCCGCTTGTCTCCCAGGCCGGACTATCCGCAGGCGGACGCGATAAAGTCCACCGCCGAAAGCGGGCTTGAAGACGCCTCTCTGCTGAGCATGGGGTTTCGCCGCCTGGCGGCGGACGTGAATTTCATCCGGCTGCTTCAGTATTACGCGCAACCGGAAGAGCCGTCCGGCGGCCGGCTCCGGCAAGAGGGCAAAGACGGAAAACAGGCGAAAGTTTTTTCCGAATATTACGTTTACGGCCTGGCGGAAGCGCCGGATAACGACCATTTCGAAGGCGGCGTCTACGCCGAATTGAAAACACGCGCTATGCATCTGCTGAGCCTGGACCCGTATTTTTCCTACGCCGCGCTTTACGCGGCGGGCGCGCTGGCCTTCAACGTCAACCGTCCTGCGGAGGCGCTGGACGTTTTGTTCTACGCCAAACAATACCGTCCCGCGGAATGGAAATACGACTCCTATATCGCGGCGATAGGCTATTCCAAAGCTGGCGACCCGGCGCGCGTGGCGGACGTTTTGGATAAAGCCGTCAGTTCACCCGACTGCCCCGCCATGCTCAAGCAGCAGGCCGCGTTTTTCAATAAAAAAATAGGCCGCAACCGGCGCGCTTACGAAATTTACGAGGACATCTATCTGCACTCCAAAGACGAGTTTTACGTGCGCAACGCCGCGCGGCAGATGGCGCTGCTCAAGGGGAAACCGGACACGTTTGCCGTGACAAAATGAACCTTCTATTCGTCAGCGAATCCAGCGGCTGGAGCGGCGGCACCAACCAGATGCTGCTTACCGCGCGCGGCCTTTCCGAAAAGGGCCACCGTATCGTTTTTATCCTGCCCGAAGGCGGCGTTACCGCCGAACGGGTCAGGGCGGCCGGGTTCGACTGCCGTCCCCTCCGCATCAGGCAGGATTACGACATCCCCGCCGCGCTGAAAATAAAAAAAATCGCCGCCGAAACCAATGCCGCTGTTGTGCACGCCCATCACCCTCAGGCGCACGCGGTGTGCCTTATCGCCAAATATCTCGGCATGTCCGCGCCGCTGGTGGTGACGCGGCGCGTGATTTTCAGGATACGCACCAATCCGTTCAGCGCGATAAAATACCGCTCGAAAAAAATCGCGCGGTATGTGGCGGTGTGCAACGCGGCCAGGACCGAGCTGGCAAAAGGCGGCGTGGCGCCGGAGCGCATTGACGTCATCCCCTCGGCGGTGGAAATGTCCAGATACGAAGACGCCCGCGCCAGACGCGCCGCTCTTGCCATGAAACCGCCGTTCCGCGTAGGATTAATCGGGCATTACGCGTGGTTTAAGGGCCATGACTATTTGCTGGAAGCCGCGCGGGACATACTGAAGGAATTTCCCGGCACCGTTTTCGTTTTCGCCGGACGCGACACGGACAAACTCAAAGCCGTCGCCGAAAAGTACGGCGTCGCAAAAAACGTGGAGATTCTGGGCGAGCGCGGCGACGTGTCCGATATTCTCGCCGGATTGCATATTTTCGCCATGCCGTCCTTACAGGAAGGGATAGCCACCGCGCTTATCGAGGCGCAAAGCGCCGGCGTGCCCGCTGTTGCGACGAACATCGGCGGCATTCCCGATGTGATGCTGGACGGCGAGACCGGCCTCATGGTCCCCGCGCGCGACGCCGCCGCGCTGTCCGCCGCGATTTTGAAGTATTTTAAAAATCCCGCGCTCGCCGGTCAGATGGCGGAGCGCGGCTATAATCGCGTATTAGCGAATTTCAATCTGTCGTCGGTATGCGACAGACTGGAACGAATGTATTGCGAAATCTCGGGAGTCAAACTATGAATCCGGTTCCTGTGCTTATGTATCACCATGTCGCCGCCGACCGCGAGGTGACCCCTGCTGATTTCGAGCGCCATCTCAGATATTTCCGCGAAAACGGCTGGCGCACCCCCGACCTGGGGGAATTCGCGGATTTTCTCAACGGCGAAAGGTCGCTTCCGGGCAAAAACGTGTTGCTGACTTTTGACGACGGCTACGCCGACAACTGGATTTGCGCCGCCCCGCTGCTGAAAAAATACGGTTTCCGCGCCGTTGTTTTCGTGACCACCTCCAGACTGACGGACAACCCGCCGCGCAAGACGCTGGCCGACGGCGCTGCTTCGCCTGATACGCTCAAAAACGAGCGCGGGCCGGATGGTTTTCTTTCCTGGCGGGAGGTGAAAATAATGACGGAGTCCGGCGTTTTCGAGGCCGGCTCCCATACCGAAACTCATAATAATTTCGACAAGCGCGCCAAGTGGGCGGACATGGAAGGCGAACTCCGCCGCTCCGCCGCCGTTATAGACGACAAAACCGGCGCGCGTCCGCTTGGCGTCGGCTGGCCGTGGGGCTATTTCGAACCGCGTTTTCTGGATTATGCGAAAAGGGCGGGTTACAAGCTGGCCTTCACCACCCGGCCCGGCGCGAACATTTCCGGCAAGGATACCTTCCACATCCGCCGTTTCAAGATCAAGACGGGAAACTTGAACTGGCTAAAACGCAGGCTCTGGCTTTACGGCGGGCAGCCGGCTCTCGCGGAACTTTACGGTTCGCTGCACGGCTGAATAGATAGCGCGTAATTTCGCCGCTCTATTGCACAATCCGGGTTGAAGCTGCGCCGGAGTTTTCATAAGGACCGGCGGCGGACGGCGCCGTACTCCCGACTTTACAGAGCAGCACATACAGCGCGGCGGTTTCAAGCACGCGGATGGCGAAGAAAAACCTGAAATTTACTTCAGTCGTCAGCACCACTACGAGAGAATTCATTCCCGCCATGCAGACGACCGCAAGGCATAAAAGCACGACAGAGGAACCTGCGCCGGAGACAAGAGACGCGCCCAACGCCAGCAGCGCCAGCACGTCCCACGCGTCGAGGCAGTCATATAGTTTGCCGCCGCGAGAACCGCATAAGCCCGCCAGCAGGGGCGCAGCAACCGCTTGACGGCCCTCTCCGTGAATGCAGCGCATGCCAGCGCTTCTCTCGGTTGGTTGCATGAATACCGGCAACCGAAACCAAGCGGTATGTATTTCCAGATGATGAGGTTGTCTGTGCTGGAATAATAACCGGCGTAAGGTCTGGCGAATTGCCCGCAGTATTTGCCGGACAATTTTTCGGTGTCGAGATAGCCGTAGATTGATTTCAGTTTTTGCGAGTCGAGGCTGTGTTCGGGAAAAACGTCACGCTCCGGTTTGCAGGCGTAGACTATGTTTGACAGCACGCAGCGTGAGCCAATCGGCGATCCCGCGAAAACGCCGTGGCGGACATAATTGTAACTCCGGATGAAAATCCCCGCTCCCAGCATGGCGCAAACCGCGAACACCGCGGTGAAGAGGGCGGCGCGTGCATTTTTTTTCGCAAGCAGCAGCAAAAGCCCCAGAGCCGCGACTCCGGCCCATGCAAACACCGCATGCGGGCGGATAAGCGTGTTGCCGGCCGCAAGTGCGCATAAGAACAAAAGATTGCGCCGCGAAGGGCTTTGCCACGCTGCGACAAGCGCGGCCAGCGTCAGAAGCAAAACGCTGTAACTCAACGCTTCCGTGGCTATCCTGTTGCCTATCGCGCCATAGCGCCACATGCCGCACAGCGGCCCGCAGAAAATAAAAAAAGCACGAATCCGGCGGTATCTGAAAGCGCATAACCGCGCTGCAGTGCGCGCGCCGCGATATGCGCCGCGAGTATGACGAACCCGCATTGCAGCGCGGAGGCGGCCAGCATAAAAACCACCCCGTCCGATAGGACAAACCGCAGCGCCGCCAGAAAAAGCGGATAAAACGGCGTCCTGTAAAACTCGCCGTACAGATACGAAGGCGAATCCGGGCACAAGAAAGGACCTTTGGAAGCGGCGAACGCAAAAAACCCCGTTCCGGCAACCAGCCGCGCTTTTTGCCAAAAACCGCTTCTCAGAGCCTGTTTAGAATCTTATATCAAGCGAATCTGTGTATCATACAGGTGATAAGCTGATGGCGACGCGCGCGGCAGTCCGGCAAAATCAAGGTCTCAAAGGCCGCAAGAGAGCAAGGTCGCCGCGT
>JAQTYB010000139.1 GCA_028688475.1 Elusimicrobiales bacterium | reverse complement strand
CACCTTTGGCCGCAGGCGTCGTTGCTCCTCCTTGACTTGCCCAGAGGGCAGGCCGGCGTCGTCGCGCCTAGCCTGCGGACAAATCTGAGCCTCCAACATGTTAAGGAATTGTGTGAAGCTCAGTAAGACCCTTCCCTGTTTTCAGAAATCCAGCAGCACGCCCAGTTGCAGCACCAGCGGCGACAGGTCCAGCGGCACGGCCCTGTCGGAAATTTGAGTCGTCGTGTGGCCGAAACTATCCGTGACGGAGGTATATGTCCGCACATTCGCGTCCGCCTTCAGGAAATGTCTGGTCAGCGAAAGCGAGACAGTGGCCCGTCCGGCGATGCGGCCTGTTATTCCCGCTCCGGCGAATACGCCCGGCGAGTTGCCGGCGGTTTCCGTCCTGTCGGGAGGCGTATCCGCGTGGCGGCCCAGGATATAATAACCAACGCCCGCCTGTATGAACGGGCGCGCGCCGGCGCATTGAACAGAAGCGCGGACTTTGAAAAGCAACGGCAGAATGGAAACGGAGCCGCCCGACAAGTCGGGAGAGTCGGTATCGGCTTTGGCGTAGCCCGCCGAGGCGCCCGCTTCTATTTTGGGGGCATGCGCCGCGTCCGGCTTCCAGAGTGGCGCCATGTATGCCAGTTCGCCGAAAAATCCCCCGCCCACGACGCCGGATTTGAACATATAGCCGGGCCAGAATTCAAAAAACCCTTCGAGGCTGCCGCTTTTCCCGGCAAAGCGTTTTACGGGCGCGGGCGGCGGCATCGCCGGTTCCGGCTGCGCCTGCGGCGGAGGAAGCGGCTGCTGCTCGGATATGGCTGGCTGCGGCGGATAGCTTTGCGCCGGCGGGGTTGAAACAGCCGGTTCCTGCGCGGGCGCGGAGGCGGGCACGGCGAGCGCAGGTTGAGCCGCTTCAAGCGGCTTGATGGAGGCTATATTTTCGCGCGGGATGGAAATTTCGCCGGCGCCGGTTTGCAGCAGGATGTGGTCCGGCGCGATGTCTTTTATTTCCCCGTTCAGGGAAGATGAGTCTTTTAAAACTACGGCGTAACGCTCCGTGCCGGCGGACGGAGTTTGGGCAAAAACCGCCGCAGCCGCCGCAAGCAGAATCAGAACGGGTAGGATTTTTTTCATCCGGTCAGGGCGCGGGAGTTTGCGGCGCGGATTCCAGCAGCAGTTTCGTTATCTGGGACAGCCACATGAACACGCAGGCCAGCACCGAACCGGTGAGCAACTGGTAAATCGTTCCGGCGATGCCGGCGCGGACTGCCGACGCCGGGTCTGGAGACGTCGTATGCGCTATAGCCATCCAGTTGAGCGTGATGACCGCCAGCGCGTACACGACGGACAACCAGCAGAACGCGGCGAACACGCACGAGAAAACCGCCAGGAGTTTCCTGTTCGCTCGCGCCGCGGCGCAACATTTTGCGGAAGGTTCAGTTGTTTGTTCCATAGAGTTCTCCTTATGCTGTTCTTATAAAGCAAGGGGTCAAGCCGCGCATTCCTCTATGAGTTCGCGGGCGTGCCTGAGGCTGGTCTCGCTGGCCTGTTTGCCGCCGCCAAGCATGCGGGCGATTTCAGTGTCGCGCTCCGCGTCCTGCGCCAATCGCGCTGCCGCGGTGGTAGCCGTGGCGGTGGAGGTTTTGGAAACCACAAAATGCCGCCCCGCCCAGGCCGCCACCTGCGGCAGATGCGTTACGCAAAGCACCTGTCTGGTTTTGGCGATGCGGGCAAGTTTTTCGCCCACCAGCCGCCCCACGGTGCCGCCCACGCCGGCGTCCACCTCGTCGAAAACCAGCGTTTCCACGCGGTCCGCCGCAGCCAGCGCGGTCTTGACGCCCAGCATCACGCGGGACATCTCGCCGCCGGAGGCGATATTTTTAAGCGGGCGCAGCGGCTGGCCCGGATTCGGCGAAAACAGGAATTCCACGGCATCCGCGCCGTCGGGGCCGGGGGCCGCCTCGTCCATTTCCACCGAGACCAAAAAACGCACCTCGCCCAATCCCAGCGGCTTTATTTCCTTCAAAACGGCGGCGGAAAGTTTTTTCGCCGCGGCGCTGCGCGCGTCGTGAAGCTTTTCGCAGAGGGCGGACAGTTCCCTGCCCAGTTTTTCGGCGGATTTTTTCAGCTCCTCCTCGCGCTCGTCGGAGGTTTCCAAATCGGCTATTTTGCTTTTCAGCGACTGCGCGCGCTCCAGCACCGCCTCCAGCGTCGCGCCGTATTTCTTTTTGAGAACGGAAAGTTTTTCCTGGCGGGATATCAGCTCGTCGAGGCGCTCGGGGCTCGCGTCATCGTCTTTGAGCGCGGAAATCTCGCCGGCGGCTTCTTCCGCGGCGGCGAGCGCCTGCGCTATCAGTTCAGCGGGGCGGGAAAGCGAGGAATCGAGCGCGGCCAACTCCGCGGCGGCCTTTGCAGCGCCGCCGAGGCGTTCCACCGCGGCGCCTTCGCCGGAGTACAAAAGCTCGTGGGCGCGTTCGGCCAGAGTGCGCAGCTTGTCCGAATTCTTCAGGCGCGGCAGCACGGCCTCTATTTCGGCGTCCTCGCCCGGCCTGGGCGCGGCTTTCTCTATTTCTTCGGACTGGTATTTATAGAGGTCCAGCAGTCGCTCTTTTTCCTCGCGCGACATCCGGGAGGCTTCCAGCTTCGCCGTTACGGCCTGCCGCTCGCGGTACGCCGCGCCGGTTTTATCCGCCAGTTCCTGCGTTGCGCCGAAGCGGTCCAGCAGCGCCAGTTGCGCGGAGTTTTTGACGAGTGTCTGGTGTTCGTGCTGGCCGTGGAAATCCACAAGGCCTTCCCCGGCGGCGGAAAGCTCCGCCACCGTAACCGGCCGGCCGTTTATGAAAGCGCGGCTTTTGCCGCGCACGTCGAGTTCGCGCCGTATCTGGAAAGTTTTGCCGGTTATGGAGAATCGCGCCCGCAGCGGCTTGTCCAGCGACGAGGCCGTGAACTCCGCCGACACCTCCAGTTTTTGCGCGCCGGGGCGGATGGAATCCGCGACGGCGCGGTCGCCCAGCGCGAAACCGAGCGCTTCTATGAGGATGGATTTTCCGGCCCCGGTCTCGCCGGTGAAAACGGCGAGACCTTCGCCGAATTCAAGCGAAAGTCTGTCTATAATGGCGAAATTTTTTGTTTCCAGCCGGACCAGCATTAGACTTGTCCCCGAATAAGGTTATGAGGCAAAAAGACAGGATTTTGGCTTGCAGCGAAGCGGGCGCAGGTAGGGGGGAGCACTTGAGTGCTCCCCCACTGGGATGGCTGTAGAGGGGGGTGCCCGG
>JAQTYB010000071.1 GCA_028688475.1 Elusimicrobiales bacterium | reverse complement strand
TCACCTCACGGGTGAAAAGTTACAGCTTTTCACGTCCGCCCAAAGGCGGATAGTCCTTCGTCGGGACCGTGAGGCTATTTTATGTTTCTTGGAAGTTACTGCGCCCGCTTGCCTGAGGATTGGGGGACTCAGTTCAGCTTGTGCTAAAACCGCGCAATCTTGTAGAATTACGGTGTCTTGCCTGGCGCTGCGGCGTCATGCGTCATTTTTTGGTTTGCGGGGTGCAACCGTGGCTGCGAAAATAATCATTGTCGAAGACGAACAGGACCTGTCCACCCTGCTGCGTTTCATATTTGAAAAATTCGGCTACGCCGTGATGGAGGCGCACAACGGGCAGGAAGCGCTGGATTTAATCAACGCCGCGGAACAGATGCCCGACGTGGTTATCACCGACGTGATGATGCCGGTGATGGACGGCTACACCCTCGTGACGCAGTTGCAGGAAAATTACGCCACGCGCAAGGTCCCGGTCATCATCATGACGGCCAAGGGCCAGACGAGGGAGCTTTTCCGGTTCGCCAGCATCGCGGGCTTCATAGAAAAGCCTTTCGAGCCCAAGACGCTCAAGGAACTCGTGGACAAGGTGGTCGCGCCCCAATAATGGAACCGCACTCGACGCTGTCTGAAATCATCGCCAACCGCTACGGCGAGTTGCGCGCGATACGCTCCGCCGGAACGGACCCGTATCCGCCGCGTTTCGCGGCGACGCATACCGTCTCCGAGGCGCGCTCCTCCGCCGCCGGCAGCCGGATACTTTGCGCGGGGCGCGTGGTGCAATTGCGCCTGATGGGCAAGGCGGCTTTCGCCCACATCCAGGACATGACCGGCAAGACGCAGGTTTACGTCAAAAAAGACGCGCTGGGCGAAGCACCTTACGAATTTTTCAAGAAGCATATCCATGTGGGAGATTTCGTCGGCGTGGAAGGCTCGCTTTTCGTCACCCACACCGGCGAAAATACGGTAGCGGTCGAAAAACTGACGCTGCTGTCCAAAGCCATACGCCCCATGCCGGAAAAATGGCACGGGCTCCAGGACACGGAAATCCGCTTCCGCGCGCGGCACCTCGACCTGCTGGCCAACGAGGAAGTGCGCCGCATCTTCACCACCCGCTCGAAAATAGTGCGCGCCATCCGCAACACGCTCGATAACGAGGGGTTTCTGGAAGTCGAAACGCCCACGCTTACCCCCAGCGCCGGCGGGGCGGCGGCGACGCCGTTCACCAGCTATCACAACGCGCTAAAGATGCCGCTTTACCTGCGCATCGCGCTGGAGCTTTATCTCAAACGCCTCGTCATCGGCGGGCTCGAACGCGTGTACGAAATCGGCAAGGTTTTCCGCAACGAGGGCATTGACACCCGGCACAACCCGGAGTTCACCATGCTGGAGGCGTATCAGGCCTACGCGGATTACGACGACATGGCCCGCCTGCTGGAAAGCATGGTGGAAGCCTGCACGGAAACCATAGGCGCCTGCGAGGTGGAGTACAATAATCACAAAGTTTCGCTGAAAGCCCCGTTCAACCGCCTTTATCTGCCTGAAATCTGGAAGGATAAAACCGGCGCGGACATACATGAAGTGCTGGAAGGCAAATCCTTCCACCGGCCCAAGCTGCTTGAATTATGCAAGCGGCTGCATGTCGAGCATGACGAAAACACACCGTCGGCCAAGCTGTTCGACCGCGTTTTCGACGCCAAGCTGCTGCCCATGCTCATACAGCCGGCGTTCGTGCTGGATTATCCCACGGCGGTGACACCGCTCGCCAAATGCAAGCCGGGGGACGAGTCGCTGGTGGAACGCTTCGAGTTTTTCGCCGGCGGCGGCGAAATAGCCAACGCCTACACTGAGTTGAACGACCCGGAAGACCAGTTGGGCCGCCTGAGCGAGCAGATGCGCCAGCAGTCCGCCGAAAATAACGAGGAAGCCGACATCATAGACCGCGATTTCATCGAGGCGATGGAATCGGGAATGCCGCCCACCGGCGGCATCGGCGTGGGGATAGACAGGATAGTAATGCTGCTCTCCGGCAAGCCGTCCATACGCGAGGTGGTGCTGTTTCCCACGCTAAAGCCGGACGCCGCGCCGAAACCGGAAGAACCGTCCCTGCCCGAAACCCCGAAAGCGGCGTGACATCGCCGCGGTCTTGGAACCAAAAGGCCAAAAGAATTTTGACTTGCCGCAGGCAAAAAAGATAGACTTTATCGTCAGAGGGAAATTCAACTATGGCAAAACTTAAAACAGGCAGACATACCAGCGCCATAAAAGCCAGCCGCCAGGCCGAGCGCAGAGCCCAGCATAACAGGGGCGTGCGCAAGGTTCTCAAGCAGGTGACCAAGGATTTAGCCGAAGCGGTAAAATCCGGTGACAGCGCCAAAACGGTCCAGACCTACGGCAAAATGTCGTCTGCGTGGGACAAGGCCGCCAAGAAAGGCGTAGTCCACTGGAAAACCGCCGCGCGCAAAAAATCCCGCCTCGCCAAACTGGCCTTAAGCGCGAAGAAAAGCTGAAAAACGGCTTTTTAAAAATCCGGCGCGTCAACAACAGTTGCCGCGCTGGTTTTGTTTTGCGCCTGAAAGTCTAATCCCTATCCCGCAGCCGGCCCGAAAGCGCGGTAAAGAAAAAATATTCCGGCGAGGATAAGAAAGACGCCCCATTTTCTGCGCTCAAGCGCGATGCGGGCGTCGTTGAGAATCGTATTTTTTATCAGCGCGTTGATGCGCTCGATTATATCGGGCCTGAAAACATAGCCAAGTCCCAGCAGCACGCAGACCAGCCCGAAAAACGCGTCGGTAGTAGAATGCATATCCCCCCCCTTGTAATCCATTAACCTTAAACTTTCAGGCTAACAGGCTCTGGTGTTGTATCTGTTCATCGCGGCCTCGACGCCTTCGCCGACAGCCAGCGCCGCGGCGTCGCGCGCGTTGGATATCATCGTCTCCAGCTCCGGCCGCGCGGCTTTTGGAAACGGCGCGAGCACGAAATCCTCGCTTCTCATCCGCACCGCGCCGCCGCCGCGCGTTATCACCGGCTGGGGACCGATGCCCAGCCTCAGCCTCGGTATCGCCGCCGTCCCCGTGGCGGCAACGACGTTTTCCATCCCCTGATGCCCGCCGCCCGAACCCGATTGGCGTATACGCACCGCGCCCAAATCCAGCGACAGGTCGTCGTAGCACACCAGAATTTCCGCGGGTTTTATGCCGTAATAATCCGAAAACGCCCTCACCATCCTGCCGGAATCGTTCATAAAGGTCATGGGCTTGACCAGCCAGCACTCCCTGCCGGCATGGCTGATGCGCGTATAATCGCCCAACCCCCGCCAGGCCTTCCAGGGCCCCGCGCCGAACTGCTCCGCCACGGCGTCCGCCAGCATGAAGCCGGCGTTGTGGCGGGTATCGGCGTAACGGGGCCCCGGATTTCCCAGGCCTGCGATAATCCGTATTGCGTCCTGCAACTATTTCTTCTCCGCCTTGCCTTCCTTGGCGGGAGCCTTCGCGCCTTCCTTTCCGGCGGCGGCTTTCGCGCCCTCTTTGGCGGGAGCCGCGCCCTCGGCGCCTTCCTCGTCCTTCTTGCCCTTGGCGGCGACGATTTCAGGCTGAGTGCCGGCGGCGGCTTCGGGAGCCGCGGTCTCGACGACTTCTTCCTTGGGCAGCACCAGATGGACCACCATGGTCGCGGCCGAGCCCACAAGCTCCACTCCCGGCGGCAGGGCGATGGAGCCCGCGCTGATGACGTCGCCAAGCTTGAGCTCGGTGACGTCTATGCCGATTTCAGCCGGTATGTCGGACGGCAGGCAACGCACTGTGAACTCGCGCACCGAGTGCTCCATCAGCAGCGAGGAGTTTTCCTTCATGGCCTTGCATTCTCCGTGCAGATGGACGGGCACTACGATTTCCAGCTTGCGCTTCATCGAGATGCGCAAAAAATCCACGTGAATGTGGTCCAGCGAGACCACATGCCGCTGCACCTGCTTCATAATCACCTTGTCGGTCCCTTCCGGGGTGGCGATGTTGATGATGGCGTTGCCGCCGGACTTCATAAGCCGGAGCATATCCTTCTCGTTGACCGAGATGGAGACGGGGCCTTTCTCCCCGCCGTATATAACGCCGGGAACTTTTTTGGACAGGCGCAGCGTGCTAAGCACGCCCTTTCCGCCGGTGCCTTTTCTTACTTCAGCCGATACGCTGATTTCTTGCATTGCAGTTTCCTCCTGACGAATCAAATCGCCTTTTAGTTGAAAAGTTCGCTGATGGACATGCCGTTGTGGTTGCGCTTTATCGCCTCCGCCAGTATATGCGCCACTGAAAGCACTTTTATCTTGGGCGCGAGGTCCTTGGTGACCGGGATGGTGTCGGTGATGAGCATAAGCTCTATCTCCGAGCGGTTTATCTTGGCCACCGCGTCGTCGGAGAGCACGCCGTGCGTGCAGGCCGCTATTACGCGCCGCGCGCCGCGCTCGCGCACCGCTTTGGCCACGGCCACGAGCGTGCCGGCGGTATCCACGATATCGTCTATGATGAGCGCGGTGGTTCCGTTCACCTGGCCTATGACGTTGTAAACGTGCGCCTCGTTGGGCCGGGGGCGGCGTTTGTCTATGATGACCAGCCCCGCGTCTAGCTTGCGGGCCACGGTGCGCGCGCGCTCCACGCCGCCCACGTCGGGCGACACCACGACCAGATTTTTGTACTGGTGCTTCTTGAAATAGTCAACGAAAGCCGGCGCTCCCTGCAAATGGTCCACCGGTATGTCGAAAAATCCCTGTATCTGCCCGGCGTGCAGGTCTATGGCCATGACGCGGGTCGCTCCCGCCACGGTGACCAGATTGGCCAGCAGCTTGGCCGTGATGGGCACGCGGGGGCAGGTTTTGCGGTCTGCGCGGCCATAGCCGTAATAGGGGATGACCGCCGTGATTTTCTGCGCGCTGGCGCGCTTGAGCGCGTCTATGACGATAAGCAGCTCCATCACGTTATGGTTTACCGGCGGGCAGGCCGGCTCTATGACGTAACAGTCGCAGCCGCGCACGTTTTCGAGCACCTGCACGTTCGTCTCGCCGTCGGCGAAGCGCTCCACCCTTATGTTGCCGAGCCGGGTGCGCAGCAACTTGGCTATGCCGGCGGCAAGCGGCAGGTTCGCGTTGCCGGAAAACAGCTTCAGGTTGCCTATGTTTCTTATGTCCACGGGCGGTATCCTCAGTGTTTGCGCTCTTTTGTTATCTGGCGGGCGCGCGCTATCGCCAGCGCGCCAGCGGGAACATCGTCGGTAATGGTGGAGCCCGCGCCTATTTTAGCGCCCGCGCCCACATTCACCGGTGCGACAAGATTAACGTTCGAGCCTACAAAAACTTTTTCGCCGATGACGGTTTTGTGCTTATGCGCGCCGTCGTAGTTGCAGGTGATTGTTCCCGCGCCGATGTTGACGCCGGGGCCCATGTCGGTGTCTCCGATATAGCTGAGATGCGGCACTTTTGAACCCGCGCCGATTTTAGATTTTTTAAGCTCGCTGAAATTGCCGATTCTCGCGCCCGCCTCCACCGCGCATTGCGGGCGGATATGCGAATACGGCCCGATGTTGCAGCCTTCGGCGATGACGCTCTCGCTTATCAAAGAGCCGAGCAGCACGTTGCAGCCCCCGCCTATCTCGCAATCCCGTATCAGGACGTTCGGGCCGATGGCGCAGCCGGAGGCGATTGCCGTGGCGCCGTAAATATGAGTGCCGGGATAAATCATCGTGTCCGCCGCTATCGAAACCGTGTCGTCAATATAAACCGTCTCAGGGTCGGTTATGGTCACGCCGGAATCCATCAGTTCGTCAAGTTTGCGGCGGCGCAGCGTTTTTTCGGCCTCCGCAAGCTGTTTGCGGGAGTTGATGCCCAGCACCTCGGTATAATCCTCCGCGAGGCAGGCCAGCGTTTTGCCGCCGGCGGCGCGGATATGCTCGACCGCGTCCGTAAGGTAATACTCGTTTTTCGGCGGGTTCGGTTTCAGATGCGCAAGCGCGCTCAGCAGTGCGGTAGAGTCAAAAAGGTAAACGCCGGAGTTTATCTCTCGCATGGACCGATACAGTCCCGCATTGGCTTCTTCCACTATCCTTTCTATTTCCGCGCCGGCGCCGCGCACAATCCTGCCGTAGCCGCAGGCGTCGGGCACCTCGGCGGTAAGCACCACCGCCGCCGCGCCCTGCGCAAAAGTCTCGGCCATTTTGGCCAGCGTGCCGGCGCGGACAAGCGGCGCATCGCCGCAAAGCACCAGCACTTTTTTGTGTTTGGCGACAAATTCCCTCGCTTCGATAACCGCGCGGCCCGAGCCGGTAAGCTCACGCTGCTCTATTATCTCAAAAGCCGATTTTATTCCCCATTTCGCGGCGGCAGAGCAAACAGCTTCCCGCACCAGCGCGGCTTTATGCCCCGCGACGACGCAAATCCCCGCCGGGCCGAGCGCATCCGCCGCGCGCATGACATGGCCCAGCAGCGGCCTGCCCGCGGCGGGATGCAGCACCTTCGGCAACGCGGATTTCATCCGCGTGCCGAGTCCGGCTGCGAGAATAAGCACGCCCGTATTTTTAAGCGTTTTAGCGCTGGTCCGTTCAGTCATCAAGTGGAAATACCGCGCGGAATGGTTATCAGACTTGCTCCCGAATAATTTTTTGGGCAGAAATCACGGCTTTTGTCCTGCAACTTCGCGGCCCTCGGCTTACACACCTCCGTCGGAGTGTGCTCGCCTCTGTCCGCTGCGTTGCAGGCCAAAATCCTGTCTTTTTGCCTCATAAACCTTATTCGGGAACAAGTCTATTGCATCGGAAAGCGAATCTGCCGGTCCATTGCGATGCGTGCCGCGCGTATCGGCATATTGTACCAAAAACCAATACCCCAGTCAGGCGGATTTGGCGGGACGCGCGTCAAGGCTCGAAATCGGGGTCCGGCTCATCGGGCAGCTTCACCGGCCCGCTTGGCGGGCTGAGAAGTCGGTCCTGCAGCCGCGTGGGGTCTTTGGGCAGCGGCAACTGCGGTCTGCGGGCCGGCTTCTTGCGGCGGACGGGTTTTTTCTTCACCGGTTTTGGCGCCGGGGGCGGCGGGCCCTGCAGCAGTTCGATGGCCGCGTTATTGATGCCGCGGTTTATCCTGCCTGCGGCGGCGTCCACCTCGAACTGATAGACGACAGGCTCCGCGTGCGGGCGGCGGAAGCGGTACTGCGCCACATATATATCGTTATGCAGCGCGGTGGCGGACCAGTCCTCCTGTCCGTCGTTTGCCGCGTATGCGTTGCGCAGCCATTGCGCTATGGTGCCCCGCCCTCCGCCCAGGTCGTGATTTTTGGCTATGTCCACGGCAATCGCCGCCGACTGCTGCGGCGTCGGCTGCGGAGGCGCAGCCGGAGGCTGCGGCGGAGGCTCCGCCGGAGCGGGCGCGGGTTTCTTTGCGTTTTCGGAGGCTTGTTTGAGCCCCGCCTTGTCGTCCTTGAGGAAAAAGTACATGCCTCCCCCGGCAACCGCCGCCAGCGCGATAACCAAAATGAGTATCACCATGCGGGAGCCAGGCCCGCGCTTTTTGCTCTCCCGTGTGGCGTCGGCGGTGTTTGCCGAGCCCAGCATCACGCTGGTCTGAATCGTGCGGTTGCCCGGTTTCGTGGACGGCGGGAAGACGCTCACCTTGGACTCGCCCGAAGTGTAAAGCGCCGCGATATCGGGTATCTCGTGAGCCGCCGGATTGGTGGTTTTGTTTCCGGCGCCGGGAGCCGCGTCCGCGCCCGACTGCGTCCGCCTGGATACCTGCGCGCCGCCCGACGACGGAGCGGCGGCGCTGGTGAACTTATGGAACTGCGGCGGGTTATCCCGGTTCGCGCCGGACGCTTGCGCCGCGCCGGCCTGCCCTGAACGCTGCTGCGCAGGCTGCACACCGGTGGAGGACGGCGGCGGCTGGCCGTCCGCCGTTTGTCCGGAGCCGGCGGACTGAGTTATTGTGGTGCTCATCATTGCGTCGCGCGGCATGGGAGCGGTTTGCTTGTTTGACGCGCCGGTCTGGGATGGCGCTATGGTGCCGATATCTATCGTGGTCTTGATATTCGCCGGCATCGGCTTCGTGACGACGTCGCCGGGATTTGTCTGGGTCGAGATGGAATCGGGGCGGACATAATCCGCGTTCCGGAGCTGGTTGATTTCCGCTATCCCCGTGGCGGTGATGCCGGGAGGCGTGCCTTCCGGCGGTTTTTCCGCCAGGGAGCCGGGAACGGACGGCTCCGGCGCGGCGGATTGGATGACAGTCGGCTGAAAGCGGGAAAACTGAGCGTCGGACGGCGCGGGCACCGGCGCGTTTTCTGCGGGCGCCGGCACCGCGTCCGAAGTATCGCCGGACGGCAAGCCGGCGTTTTCACGGAATTGCCGCTCCCGCGCAACGGGCATCTTCCCCGCGCTGAAAGGAGCCGGCACTGATATTCCATCGGGCAGCATGCCGGGCGGCACGACGAGTTCTTCCAGTTCGCCCAGTCCCGCCAGCGCCGCGGCGCCCGAAGGCGCCGGAACTTCGTGCCTTCCGTCTGCCTGGGGAAATTCTTCAGGACCTGCCGCCTGCCGCTGCCCGGGATAATAACCGGGGACGCCCGCGGCAATGCCCGGCCCCTGCGGCGCGGTTTCCGCGCCGATGTCCTCCGCCTCTTCCAGAAACGCGCCCAGCCGCGCCGTGTCGGCGGCGATGGATTGGATTTTTTCATTCAGCTCCAAATCCTTTATCCACGCCGGCGCGGCCTCGCCCAGAAATTTCGGCTCTTTTTTCGCGCCGCGGCTTTTCGCTCCCGGCGAACGCGAACGTTTGCCTGAGCCGGACTGTCCGCGCTCCTCCGGGGAGGCGGATTGCGGAGGAAAGTCCTGACAGGCCGCCGCCCTGGCAATGTCCTCGTCGGTGAAACCGAAATTTTTAAGAAATGAATTCAGTTCGGCGTCGGCCAGCGCGTCCGGCTCGGCGGCGGGCGGCGGCGGCGCGTCCGGAAGGCCGCCATCAACTGTCTTTACGGAGACGGCTTGACGCGGACGCGCCTGTCCGGCGTTTTCGCCGGATTTCAACTGCGCGGATTCCTCCGCTTTTTTGAGGAGCGCGGCCAATTCGCCGTCCGTCTCCCCGTCTTCCGGTCCGGCGGCGTCGTTTTGCGCGGACGCCGCATCCTGGACGGCGGTTTCGGATTGGATTGATTGCTTTTGCGGCGACGGACCGCCAAAAAGCGCGCCGGCTATTTCAGGCACGGAATCGGCCAGCAGCCAGTCCCCGTCGGCCTCCCCGGACGCGGTTTCAGGGGAAACAAGGCTCGCCGGCCCGAAACCGGTTTTGGTTCCGAGTTCAGCGACCTCCAGCGGGCCTTCTATCTCGCCCGAATTGTAAATCCAGTACCGCATTTTTCACCGCAAACTTTAAGATTTCTAGCCGCAAAGCGCCGCCGCCCTTTCAAGGCGTTTTGAGACGGCGTCCCTGCCCAGATACTCTATCATCTTGAACAGCGTCGGTCCCTCCGTGCGGCCGCTTACGGCCACGCGCAGCGGATGAAATACCTGTCCGGCTTTCAGGGAGGCGGACGCCGCGTAATCGCGCGCCTCTTTTTCCAGAGAGACATCGTTGAAATCCGCGAGCTTGAGATAGCGCTCGCGCATGTCCGCGAGCACTTTCTTCGCCTCCGGCTTTTTGAAAACTTTCTCCACCGCCCTGGGGTCGAACTCCGCCTCGTCTTTGAAAAAGAAGTCCACCAGCGACGGAATTTCGCCGAGCAGCTTGTATTTCTCCTGCTCCAGCGCGACAATTTTTTTGAGAGTTTCCCTGTCCGCGTTCTGTCCGACGCCGGCTTTTTTGAGAAACGGCGCGGCCATATCCAGCAGTTCGTCCGGCGTAAGCTTGCGGATATACTCGCCGTTCATCCATTTGAATTTCACGGGGTCGAACATCGCGGGATTTTTCTGGCAGCCGGCGATGTCGAATTTCTCTATGAGGTCGGGGCCCGTGAAAAGCTGCTGGCTGTCCGGCGTGGACCAGCCCAGCAGCGCCAGATAATTGCGTATCACGGCGGGAAGGTAGCCCTCGGCCTCGTAAGCCTGCACGTCGGTGGCGCCGTGGCGCTTGGACAGCTTGGTGCCGTCGGGACCGTGTATCATCGAAAGGTGCGCTATCTCCGGCGGGGTCCAGCCCAGCGCCTTGTAAACCAGCAGTTGCAGCGGCGTGTTGGAGATATGGTCGTCGCCCCGGATGATGTGGCTCATCTCCATAAGGTGGTCGTCTATCACGCAGGCGAAGTTATAGGTCGGATAGCCCGACGCCTTGACCATGATGAAATCGTACAGCAGTTTATTCTCGAATTTGACCTCGCCGCGGATGAGGTCGTTCCAGGCGGTGACGCCTTCATCTGGCATGCGAAACCGGATGACGGGCTTCCTTCCCTGCGCCTCCAGGTCGCGGCATTGCGCCTCGGTAAGATGGCGGCAGGTGCCCTCGTATTTCGGCGGACGCTTCTCGAGCTGGGCGCGCTTTCGCTGCTCGTCGAGCTCGGCTGGCGTGCAATAGCAGCGGTAGGCCATGCCCTGCGCCATAAGCTGGTCCGAGTATTTTCTATAAACCCCCATGCCAGCCCGCTTGCCCTGAAAGTAGGGGCCGTATGCGCCCAGTTCGCCGCCTTCGGGAACAGGGCCCTCGTCCCAGTCGAGCCCCAGCCAGCGCAGAGCGCTGAAAATGGCCCGCGTTGACTCGTCCGTGGAGCGGAGCTCGTCGGTGTCTTCGATTCTGAGAATGAAAACGCCTTTCATCCTGCGCGCGAAAAGCCAGTTGAAAAGGGCGGTGCGCGCGCTGCCGATATGCAGGTTTCCCGTTGGGGAGGGTGCGAATCTCACTCGTATATTGCTCATAAAGCCAATGATATCAAATTCCGCCGGACGGGCGGGGCCGCGTTCAGAGAGGAACGGCGTCCAGCAGGCGCCAGAATTCCCCCGCGGCGGAAATGCGGGAGCTGATGTCGGCGGTTATGGCGCGCTCCAGCAGCGCGTCCAGCTCGGCGGGAAGCGACGGCACCAGTTGCGACGGCGCTATGATGCTGCCCTGCGCGGGGTCCGTTCCCGCCAATTCCCACGGCACGTGTCCGGTGACGGTTTCATACAGGCAGACGCCGAGGGAATAAATATCCGACTCCCGCCGGACGACGCCCCGCAGCTGCTCCGGCGGCATATAAGCCGGCGTGCCGGAGACGGTGCGCGGCGCGAGGCCGCCCACCAACTGGCGCGCCACGCCGAAATCCATGACTTTCACGACGCCGGCTTTTGAAATCATTATGTTGCCCGGCTTGAGGTCGCGGTGGATTATATGGTTTTCGTGCGCGTAGTCCAGCGCGCGGCAGATGGACCGGAAAATGGACTTGGCTTCCTTAAGCGGCAGGCGGCCTTCCTTTTCAAGCCGCTGGTCGAGGGTCTGGCCCTCCACGTATTCGAACACCAGGAACAAATCGCCGTTCTCCTCGAAAACCGTGTAGATTTCCACTATGTTGGGGTGGTGCAGCGCCGCCACGGTGCGCGCTTCGTTGAGCAACTGCTCCTTCGCCGCGTCCGACATGTCGAGGTCCGCGCGCAGGCGCTTGATGGCCACCTTGCGCTTGAGCGCCCTGTCGTAGCCTTCGTAGACGATGCCCATTCCGCCTTCGCCCACCTGGCGCACCATGAGAAACTGGTTGTTCATGAGCCCGCCGGGGGGCGCGGCGGCGGTTTTTTCACCGACGCGCAGAGCCCTCAGCAACTGCATGAGTATGAACACCCCGACGGCGAGGCTGCCGATGAGGATATATGCTTTCCGCCAGCCAAAACGGCGGGCCGGGTCCGCCGGCGGCGCGGGCTGCGCCTGGGTCCTGGCGGTTTCGGTGTCGGGAAAAGCCGCGCCTTTGTATTCGAACCCGGGAACCTGGGAGCGGTATTTGGCCACCGCATCGCGAAAGCGGGACGCGTAGGATTTTTCCAGCCGGGAAGCCTCGCGCAGGTCTTCGAGCATCTGGCGGTAATCGCCCGTCTTCTCGCAAATGACGGAGCGGTTGTAGAACGCCGACGCCAGGCCGGGATTGAGCTGTATGGCGCGCGAGGCGTCGGACCTGGCGGCGGCGAAATTTCCCGTTTGCGCGTAGGCCCAGGCGCGGATATTGTAGGCGTCGGCGTTCAGCGGGTCGTTTTTAATCACGAAGGAGGAGTCCGCTATGGCGTCGGCGTATTTTCCCAGATAGTTGCCGGCTGCGGCGCGGATAAGCCAGGCGCCGTGGTTGGCGGGATTTTTAGAGATGGAGTTGGAAGCTTCGCGCGCGGCGCCCGCGTAGTCTTTAAGCGACATTTTCACGTTCGCCTGCGAAGCGTAGGCCATAGACTGGCGGTAATCGTCGGAATTGACAGCGTACTGCCCGGCCTCGCCGGGCTCGGCGCTCGGCGCCTGCACCAGACGGACGCTGCCGGCGGACAATTCGGTCTGCGCGGCGCGCGGCGCCTGGGCCGGGCGGACGCCGCGCGCCGGCTGAGAATAGCGGCCATCCACGATTACGGCGCCTTTGAACGCCGCCTCGGCCTCGGCATTGCGGGTTATTCCCAGATTATGCTCAAGCGAGTCCTGCGATATCCCTTTTTTCGGCAGATAATCCGTCCTGGCCGCCTGCGGAACGGTTACGGCGGTATGAGGCGACGGGCGGGCTGTATGCGCGGACGCCTGAGGCTTGGCCGTTTGCGGCTCGTCGGCGTACGGCTGTTCCTCGTGCGGTCCCGGGTTTTTGAAGTGGTTCCGGTTCGCTTCGGCGAAGTGCCGGATTTGGTCCAGTTGCTCATGCGTGAACCCCCTGTCGCGCATGTGGCTGAAAAACTCGCGGAGCGTGTCGTTGGCGAACTTGCCCTTGAGAATGTCGTCCATCAGGTGTTGTATATGCTGGTCTGTCTGCGCCGCGTGGTGCCCGCCGTTGCCCGTGTTCTGGTTGTCGGACGGCGGGTTATTGGCGTCGTCGTTATGAGGAGTGTGCTGGTCGTGCTCGTCCTCGCCGTTTTTATGCAGCGAATCATAGTATGTCTCGAGCGACTGCACGAACTGCGACTCGGGAGAGGAGTCCTGCGCGCAGGAGGGACGGTTCGCCGCGATATAAACGCAGGCGCTGCGTCCCATCTTGCCCCAGCGGCAGTTGCGTATGCGCGCGTACGCATCGCTTATGCACTGCTGCGACGGCGCGGCGGCAAATCCCGCCACCGCCGCGGCCAGCGCAAGCATGAAAAGAATAGCGTTTTTGGCTAATTTGGGAACGCGCATATAGTACGCCAAAACAGAACGAACCAGCCGACTTGCCCCCGAATCAGGATTATGAAGGGGCAAGTCCAGTCAACAGACCGCCGGCAAACTTTCGCCTACATAACAGGTTAATATGTAAATATAGCCGCGTCAAGGCACTTTAGTTCTTGAATGATTGGGCCTTACTGAGCTTCACACAATTCCTTAACATGTTGGCTGGCCGGCTTTGCAGCGAAACAAGGCGCAATGAGCGGCGCATACTGCCTGTATGCGCCGCTCATTGCAACGCAGTTGCAGCCCAAAGCCGGCC
>JAQTYB010000070.1 GCA_028688475.1 Elusimicrobiales bacterium | reverse complement strand
GGCTGTCGGCATGACGCCGGAGGAACGGCTTCAGCCCGTCACCGTCGGCCCCGATCTGGCTTCGCTCGACTGCGGCACTGTCAACTTCGGCAACGATTATATCATCAACACGCTGCCCGTGATGCGCGAATTCGCCGCCGCTTTCGCAAAGCACAGGGTGCAGCCGACGCTGGAATGCTTCGACCTCTCCCACGTCTACGCCTCGCACCTGCTTATAAAAGAAGGGCTTATAAAGCCGCCGTACCATTATGGCCTCGTGCTCAACGTGCCCGGCGGCGTGAAATACGAGGTTGACGTGCTCGATTTGTTCGTCAAAAAACTCCCCGCCGGGGCGCACTGGACCGTGATGGGCATAGGCCGCGCCTCGCTGCCCGCAGTGCACGGCGCGCTGGCGCTGGGCGGATTTATCCGCGTGGGGTTTGAAGACAACGTGTACTACTCGAAGGGTGTTCTGGCGAAAAGCAACGCGCAGCTTGTCGAGCGCGCCGCCAGGATGAGCCGTGAAGCGGGTCTGGAGCCGGCGTCGCCGGGCGACGTGCGGAAACTTTTCAACCTGAGGGAAGGTTCGTAATCTTGGCATGAAAATACTTGTGACGGGCAGCGCAGGTCATTTGGGCGAAGCGCTGATGCGCACACTCTGCAAGACCAAGCACGAAGTCGTCGGCTTGGACACAAAGAAATCTGCTTACACAAACAAAACAGGGTCTATAGCAGACCGCGTTTTTGTCAGACGGTGCATGCGGGGGGTGGACACGGTGCTGCATACGGCGACCTTGCACAAGCCACACGTCGGCACACATTCCAAGCAGGACTTCATTGATACCAATATTACGGGCACGCTGAATCTTCTGGAGGAAGCCGCATCGGTCAGAGTTCGGGCTTTCGTTTATACAAGCACGACCAGCGCTTTCGGCGACGCGCTGACGCCTCCGCCTGGCGCACCCGCGGTTTGGATTACTGAAGAAGTGGTTCCTGTGCCGAAAAATATCTATGGCGTAACCAAGCTTGCCGCCGAGAATCTCTGCGAACTGTTTCACCGCAATCACGGGCTGGACTGCATTGTGCTGAGAACATCGCGGTTCTTCCCGGAGGAGGACGACCGCGCGGAAATGCGGAAAGCCTACGACGACGGCAACGCTAAAATGAATGAGTATCTTTACCGGCGGGTAGACATAGAGGACGTTGTAACCGCGCAACTGCTTGCGATGAGGCGCATTTCCTCAATAGGCTTTGCCCGTTACATCACCAGCGCGACGACTCCGTTCTCTCTCAAGGATTTGCCGGATTTGCGCACGAACGCGCCGCTGGTTGTGGCGCGGTATTTTCCAGGCTACGAGGCAGAGTACGCGCGGCGCGGCTGGAAAATGTTTCCGGGCATTGAGCGCGTTTACATAAACGCGCGCGCACGGGAGGATTTGGGTTGGCGCCCGCGCCATGATTTCGGCTCGCTGTTGTCCCGCTTAAAAACGGGCAGGAACATTCAAAGCCCTCTGGCGAGAGTGATAGGCTCAAAAGGTTACCATGACCGCGTATTCCACTCGGAAGAAGGCCCGTTTCCGTTGGAACGAGTGATGCATAGTGGGCCGAGGCTATGCGCAGGTGGTTTGCACTCAAGACAAAAGCAACGTTCGTAACAGAAATGGGAATTGGGCACAAATTCGTCATGGAGGGTTAAAATCATGGCTGTCAAAACCGAAACCGAAATAAGAGTCATCAAGGGCGGGAACCCGTTCGGCGCGCACCGCGTCATAGAGCCAAAAGGCACGCTGCCCCAGCCCGCGCTCAAGGTCAACAACGACATGAGCGTTATGTGGGACAACGAGATAATGGTGGATGTCGAAATTCTCAACGTGGACTCCGCCAGCTTCACCCAGATTGAAAACGAGGCCGGCGGCGACGTCGAAAAAATCAAGCAGAAAATATTAAGCATCGTCGCCGAACGCGGCAAGCAGCAGAACCCGGTGACGGGCTCCGGCGGCATGTTCATAGGCCGCGTGCATAAAATCGGCCCCGCGCTGGCGGGCAAAATCCCGTTGAAGGAAGGCGACAAAATCGCCAGCCTCGTCTCCCTCTCCCTGACCCCGCTTAAAATAGAGGAGATAAAAAAGGTCAACAAGGAAACCGACCAGGTGCATGTCAGGGCGCGCGCCATACTATTCGCCAGCGCGATTTACGCCAGACTGCCGGCGGACTTGCCGGAACAGCTCGCCCTTGCCGTCCTCGACGTGGCGGGCGCGCCCGCGCAGACCGCAAAACTCGTGCGGCCCGGCGACACGGCGGTCATCATCGGCGCGGCGGGCAAATCCGGCGTGCTGTGCTCCTACGAAGCAAAGAAGCGCGCTGGTTGCACCGGCAAGGTAATCGGCATCACCAGTTCCGACAGCGGGTTCAAAAAACTGAAGGAATATGGTTTTTGCGACGTGAACCTCAAGCTCAGCGCCACCGACGCGCTGGCCTGCTATGACGCCATAATGAAAGAGACCGGCGGCAAACTGGCCGATTTGATAATCAACTGTGTCAACGTGCCCAACACGGAGATGAGCTCCATCATGATGTGCCGGGACAACGGCACCGTCTATTTCTTCACGATGGCGACCTCGTTTACCAAGGCCGCGCTCGGCGCGGAAGGCATCGGCAGGGATGTCAACATGATTATCGGCAACGGCTACACGAAAGACCACGCCGAAATCACCATAAACCTGCTGCGCGAATCGCCGAAAATCCGCAAAATCTACGAGGAAACCTACGCCGCTTAAAAGGAGAGCCGCCATGCCAAAATATTCCAAGATGGATTACAAACGCGTCCCGCTTTTCAAAGACGTACCGGAGTCTGACTGGAACGACTGGCAGTGGCAGCTCGCCCACGACATAAAGGACATCGAAACGCTTTCGCGCGTTATAAAGCTCGACGACAGGGAAAAATCAGACCTGCGCAACTGCCTCAAAAAGTTCCGCATGGCGATAACGCCCTACTACGCCGCGCTGATGGACCCGCGGGACAAGAATTGCCCCGTCCGGCTGCAAGCCGTGCCGCGCCTCGCCGAACTGCGCGACGACAGTTCGGACCTCGACGACCCGCTCCACGAGGATGTTGATTCCCCCGTCCCCGGCCTCACCCACCGCTACCCGGACCGCGTGCTGCTTCTGGTCACCAACATCTGCTCCATGAACTGCCGCCATTGCACGCGCCGCCGTCTGGTGGGGTTTGAGGATTGCCATCTGGCAAAAGCGAATCTGGACAAGGCTGTGGCGTATATCCAGAAAAACAAAGTCGTGCGCGACGTGCTCATTTCCGGCGGAGACCCGCTTATCCTCACCGACTCCGAGCTGGAAAAAATCATTTCCCGCCTGCGCGCCATCGAACATGTCGAGATAATCCGCATAGGCACGCGCACCCCCGTGGTGATGCCGATGCGCATAACCGATTCGCTGGCGGCGATGCTCAAAAAATACCACCCCATCTACGTCAACACGCACTTCAACCACCCGAAGGAACTGACAGTTGAGGCGCGCGCGGCCTGCGCAAAACTGGCGGACGCGGGCATTGCGCTTGGCAACCAGAGCGTGCTGCTCAAAGGCGTAAACGACCAGGCGCCCGTCATGAAAAAACTGGTGCAGCAATTGCTGACGGCGCGCGTGAAGCCGTATTACATCTACCAGTGCGATTTATCCAAAGGCATTTCCCATTTCCGCACGTCGGTCCCCAAAGGCATCGAGATTATGGAAAGCCTGCGCGGCCACACCACCGGCATGGCGGTGCCGACCTACGTGGTGGACGCGCCGGGCGGCGGCGGCAAAATCCCGGTCATGCCGCATTATCTTATTTCGATGTCCGACAGGAAAGTGGTGCTGCGCAACTACGAGGGCGTAATCACCACCTACACCCAGCCGGAGAATTTCTACTCCGACCCGCGCGGCTGCGCCATCTGCAAGGACGAAAAATACAAAACCCGCGAAGGCGTGGCCGGACTGTTGAATGGCGAGCAGCTGGTGCTTGAGCCCAAAGACATAAAACGCCGCAACCGCCGCGCGTAACGGCGAAGATAATAGACTTGTCCCCGAATAAGGTTATGAGGCAAAAAGACAGGGTTTTGGCTTGCAGCGAAGCGGACTGAGGCGAGCACACTCCGACGGGGTGTGTGAGCCGAAGGCCGCGAAGCTGCAAGCCAAAAGCTGTGATTTTTGCCCATAAAATTATTTGGGGACAAGTCTAATCATGAAACGAAACAGCCGTGCATTCCGCGCGGCTGTTTTTGCTTGTTCAGAAACTCAGCGAGCAGGATAGGCGCTGCGCGTTGCCGAGGTCGCCGAAAGGGGTGAAGGCGTAATCCACCGCCAGAAACGAGCCGCCAAGCCCCAGTCCCATCGAGACGTTCCTGAAGCCCTCATAATCGGAAACGGAGCGCGTGTTGAAACCGCCGCGCAGCGCGAGGCGCGTCGTCTTTCCTATCGGCGCGCGTATTTCGGTGCCCATGGCGATGAAGGGATAGCTGTCCTGCACCGCCACGAAATCGGCGGTGACATCCCAGCTTTTCGCAATCAGCGCGCGCGAACCCGCCCTTAAAGTAAGCGGCAGCGGAAAACTTTCCTGATAATAGCGCAGCGAGCCCATCATGTTCGAGACCGTCAGCGAGAGCCTGAATTTATTGTCGAACATATACGGCGTGAGAAGGCCCGCGTCGGCGGCTATGGTGCTGTCGCGCTGGGTGATTTTGGAGGACACTATCTTGGCGCCCGCCCCCAGCACGAAGCGCTCCTCCGGGTATTTGTTCAGGCCGGAGATATACGTGGCAAAACCCAGCGTGACGGCCACGTCGTAGGGCCGGAAGCTGCCGGTGTCCTGCCCCGAAGCGTTGGTGCCGGCGATATCGCCCATGTTCATATACTGGACGCTCACTCCCCAGCTGCCGACATCCGGGACGTTCTGCGCGTACGCCGCGTAGTCGAAAACGGTGTCCGCCAGATAGGGCGCGTGCATGAAGACCAGCGAGCGGCCCGCCACGTCTATGAGCCCCGCCGGATTCCAGTAAAGCGCGATGGCGTCGTTTGCGAGGCCGCTGCAGGCTTCGCCCATCGAGGAGCAGCGCGCCGAAACCACTATGGTCAGAAACTCCCCCGAAGACGTTCCCGCCGCCTCGCGGGAGAAGCTCGCGCCGGCGCAAAGCCCCGGCAAAAGGGCCGGCAGGAGGGCCGCCGCGGCAAGGCTGAGCGCGCGCGGCGCGGCAAAAAAATTCGCAAATCTACCTTTCGACCGCAATTTTCACCACCCGCTTTTGCGAGCCGTCGCCGGTCTGCAAAAGCGCTATATAGACGCCGCTTGCAGCCCTGGCGCCGAAACTGTTCGTCCCGTCCCAAACCGCCACGCCGCCCGTGTCGGCGTTGAGCTCGCGCACGAGGCTGGCCGTCAGCGTGTATATCCTGACGCGCGCGCGGGGGGGCATGTTGGTGAACTGCACGAACTGGTGCCCCAGCGAGGGCGAGAACGGGTTCGGAAAAATTCTCGCGTCCGCCAGCGAGGCCGCGGGCGAGGTCTGCATTATCTGGAATATGCCCGTGCGGGCGAGAAAGCCCGTAACCGTGTTATTGGCCGTATCGGAAACCGAGGGCAGCGGCGCCCAGATGTTGCCCGCGGGATCATACCAGGCCAGCACTAGCCGCGCGGCGTCGAGCCCCGCTATGTCTGAGGGGCGGTAGGGCACGGTCAGGGTAAGCTGGCGCGCCGGGGCCACGGACGGCGTGAGCGAGATGTTGACGGCCACGCCGGTGGGCGTGAGCGCCAGCGCGGGGCAGGGCGCGGAGGGCGGGTTGTAGAGGCGGCTCACCCCGGCCCTGACCGCGCCGACGAAAGCGTAGGCCGGCACGGATAATTTTATATCGCCGTAGGAGGTCGCCAGCACGATATCCGCGGCGGAGCCGTAGGGGATGGCGGTAGCGGTCTGCACCCTGGTTGCCGTGGAGCCCAGCAGGCGCCAGTCCGACAGCACGCCGCCGGAGCCCAGGGCGTTGACGCTGGCGTACCAGGTCACGCCCTCCGGCAGGGGGCCGAAGGTCGCGGCTGTCTGCCCCGTGGCCGCCGAAGAATACTGGACGGAAAAACCGGCGGCGGTGGAAATCCGCACCGCGTAGAGCGTGGAGGCGGAGTTGGTGTTTGCGTCCCAGTTGACGGTAATCTGGTCGTTTCTCACGTCCGAGAAATTGGCGGAAGACGGCGACATGTCGGCGGGCACGGCGGGATTGGTGAGGAACTGCCCCAGATTGACGAAGGACGAGTAAAGCCCCATTCCGTTTATTCCGGCGGCGCGCCCGTAGTAGACCGTGTTGGCGTTGAGCCCGTAAATCAGGGCCGCCGAGGAGACGGTCACCGAGGACGCCCGGATTTCAAAACCCGGGCTGGTGGAAATCCGCACATCGTAAAATGTCCCGGCGGGATTTAGGTTGACGTCCCAGTTCGCGGTAACGGAGCTCACGCCGATGGTAGTGTAAGCCGCCGGAATCGGCGGACGGGGAAGCGTCTCTATCGCTCCGAACAGGACAGGCCCCTGCTGCCCGCCCGCGCGGGAATAGGAAAATGCGCGCGCGTAATAGACCGTATTCGCGACAAGCCCTGAGGCGTCCAACGCCGGGCCCGTGGTAACGGTGGAAACCGTCAGAACCGAGAAATTTTCGCCGGTGGACAGCTGCACGCGATACGCAGTATCCGCGGGGTTGGAATTGACATCCCAGTTCACCCGCAAGTCATTTTCGTTGACCGAGGTATAAGGCTGCGCGATGACGGGATTTACCATTGTGACCGTCGGCGCGCCCAGCAGCGTGAAATTGGCCGCAAGGTCAGGGTTAAGCGAGCCGATGCGCGCGTAATAGCTGGTGTTTGGCAGCAGCGGATAAAGCCCTGAGGCGTCCGTCCGCGGGGCCAGCGAAGTCAGCAGCGGGTTGGCCGTGACGGAGCTGTAGAGTATCCCGCTGAAATCCGCCTTCGTTGACAAGTCCACAGTGTAGCCCGAACAGGCCGCGGGCGCGGTCCAGGAGAACACCGCGCTGGAAAACCAGACGGCGTCAATATGCGGACTTGAGACCGGGTTGGCAAGCGTGGCCGCGGCGGCGGGAACCGCCGGCGCGTATACGGTGGCGCCGTTGTAAACCGTTCCCGCGCGCAGGTAATAGACGGTATCCGGCGCGAGTCCGGTTATCACAAGCTGCGCCGACGCCGGATTGGCGGCGGCGCTTGAATAAATCACGCCGTCGAAATAAGGCGAAGCGGAGGCCTCCGCCACGTAGCCTTCGCAGGATGTCGTGCTCCACGCGATTGCGATGCTTGCCGTGGCGATGGAAACCGGGCGGGGATTTTCCGGCGCAGGGCCCGGCGGCGTCATGACCGGACCGATACTGATGAAATTCGGCCTGCCGTCGCGGTTTAGCGTGCCGAGTCTGGCGTAGTAGGTCGTGTTGGCCGGCAGGTTTTGCAGGGATAACGAACCCGCCGCAGCGCCGGCGGCGAAAGCGCCCGGCAGCGCGCCCGCGCCGTCGAAATTCGTGGAGGAAACATACAGTTGATAGCCGCTGCATGAAAAATAATCCGGCGCGGACGGCATCGGCGTCCAGGAGAAGCTCAGTTCATGCGCCAGCGCGGAGATGTGCACAGTGTTGCGGTCCACGGGGTAAGACAGCGTTACGGTTGTCAGTTCCACGGCGCCGTAATCGGGTTCGCCCAGCCGGTTGAGCGCCGCCAGCCTCAACGACCAGGTGGTGTTGCCCAGCAGCTCGCCCGCTGTGAGCGAATTGTTCGCGTAGCCGTTTGTCGAGACGGCGACGACGGCTGTGCCGGCGGCAAAGCCTGTGGAGGAAGCGTCCACTCCGTAGCCATGCGCGGTCGCGCTCGGCGGCGCCGGCGGGAACGCCGTCCAGGAGACCGCCGCGCTGGAGACGTAAACCGCGTCGAGCTTGAAACCCGACGGCGGAGCGGTGAGCGTTGCAAACGAGACAGTGTCAGTGTTATCAGGCTGGGCGGACCAGTTAAGCGTGCCCAGTCTGCAATAGTAGGTGGTGTTGTTGTCGAGTCCGGCCACGGACATAGCGGACGCCGCGGAGTCGGCGGTCTGGGCGGAGTGCGCCGCCGTCGTGAAAAACGGGTCGGTGGAAACGCTCAGCAGATAGCCTTCGCAGGACTGCTCCTGCGGCGAGGACGCAAGCGGCGTCCAGACTGCGGTCAGCGTTGCGGAGCCTGAATCCAGCGTGAATCCGTCTACCTGACGGGCAAGCGTGCTGCTTGAAGCGACGGCGGAAAACGACGCGCTTGCCGCCAGCCGCACCCTGGCGTTATAGACGGTATTGGGAAGAAAGCCGCCCGCGACAACGACTCCGTTGAACGCTCCCGTGAGGTCTTTGTAAACCGTGGAAAAGTTGCCGGTCGAGAACTGGATATTGTAAAGCGTGTCGGCGGAATTGCCGTTTGTATTCCACACGGCCACCACCTGGCTTTCTTCCACGGAACTGTAACGCAGTCCCGACGGGTCCGCAGCCGCCGCGGGGCGCGCAAAGGCCAGCGCCGCCGCGCACAACGCGGCGGAAAGCGACGCTGAAAGAGCCGTCCGCCTGAAATTATCGGATGACATAGGCGCGCCCGCCCCATTGGCGGGCAATCTAAGTTTATCAGAAAACGGGGGAATTACAATAGCCGGTGAGTCGCGGTTATTTCTCGCGTTTGAAAAATCCCCGCAAAAACTCGCCCGCAAGGTCTTTGGCGCCCAGGCCGAAGGCGATGGCGAACGCCAGCCCCAAAGACATCATCAGTGTCTGCACGGTGGATATTATCAGGTTCATCGCCACGCCGATTTGCTCCAGCGCTATCAGCACGGAGAATACGATAACCACCGCCTCCACGGATTTGGCCAGCGTGCTGCCGCCTTTGAGGTTGTTCGTGGCGGCGGCGTTGGAGACCACCTGGTAAACCAGCGGCGCCAGCAGCAGCCCCGCGAAAAGTATTATCACCGCTATGACAAGCCTCGGCATGAAAAGCGCGAAGCGCTGCAAAAGCTGGCTCACCGCCAGCAGGTTGAGCGCGTTCGTGGCCAGCAGGATGAACACCACCATCACCGACCAGTAGAGCGCGAAAGTTATCACGTAAACCGGCGACTTGCCGAAACCGGCGCGCGCGAATATTTCGTTTATGCCGATGTGGGAGGTGATATCGTCGAGCCGGATTTTGTGCAGCAGCTTTCCGGTAATCGTCGTGAGCAGCCGCGCCAGCACGACGCCGACCACCAGGAATACCACGGCGACCATGATATTGGGCACCACGGCCAGAAAGCCGTTCCAGATTTCGACGAGAGGCGCGGTGAAAATTGCCTGCACCTGGGAAAGAATGGAAATGATGGAATCCGACATACTCCTCCTTTGAAACGCTTCGCGGCGGATTGCCACGGGGAATCCGCGAAATTCTCATCGCGCTTTCAAATTATATATAAAACCGCGCTCCGAAGGGGTGTCACCGCTTTTCGCTGTCGTCGGGCGACGGCGGCAGCGGGCAGCGGTCCACGCCGAGCAGCGTATATATCGGACACCAGCCGGCGAAAGCCAGGATAATCGGCAGAAACCCCAGCAGTCCCAGCCAGGAATTGTAAATTATCCCCAGCGAAAGTATAGCGGCGCCCGCCAGAATGCGTATTATCCTGTCGGCGTGGTTGATGTTCTTTTTCAAAGCCATAAGACCCCCTTAATATTCCGCGGCGCGTTTGAGCCCCTGAAGGCTTTCTTTGAGCATTTTGCGCATTTTCATGTTGAGCAGCAGAAAATACAGCGGCGACAGCCAGCCGGTGAAAACCACACGGTGCGTGGTGTACGTTCCC
Source organism: Elusimicrobiales bacterium (assembly GCA_028688475.1). Lineage (GTDB taxonomy): Bacteria > Elusimicrobiota > Elusimicrobia > Elusimicrobiales > Elusimicrobiaceae > JAQTYB01. Next base: position 3,730 of record JAQTYB010000070.1, on the reverse strand, counting down.
AGCGGGGAAGCGAACAGCTCATATTCCTGGCTTATGATGCACATCAGGATTTCCGTTTCCACCGTGAAAGCCTGGTTGGGTATCAGCCGGGTTATTTGTATGGCGGCGGACGGGTCGGTCGTCAGCTCCAGCGTCCTGCGCTCTCCCTCCGGCGGGGCCATTTTCTGCGGCACTGCCGGATTCCAGGAAGCCCAGTTGTCTATATCGGAATAGAGCGCGAATATCCTTTCCGGCGTGGTTTTTATAAGCAGCCCTTCTTCCACTTTCAGCCCGATCATTTGAACTTCTCCATTCCGGTGAAGCTGCGCTTTCCGGAAAAAGATTTCAGCACGTCTTTATCTCCGGCGGCGGGCGAACCGGCCGCCATGCGCGCCACCAGCTCGCCCACTCCGGGGCCGAGCATGAATCCCTGTCCGCACATCCCCACCGCCTGTATGAATCCCTCCGGCTCCGCCGCGGCCTCGACGATGGGAAACCCGTCCGGCGTCATGGGGTAGAGGCCGCGCCAGACGCGGCGCACCTTTATTGCGCCGAGCCGCGGCAGCAGGTTTATCATGCGCCGCGACACCGTGGGCAAAAACCACGACGTGGGCGCCCTGTCGCTGCCCCAGGCGGGCGGATGAGGCGTGATGCAGAACACGATTTGCCCCTCGGAATTCTGGCAGAAGTAGTAATTTTTGGAGCCGGCCTCCTCGCGGATGTCCACCACCATCGGGTCGAACAGGCGCGCCACCGGCTCGGTGATGCCGGCCTCATGGCTGTCGGGCGACACCGGCGCGTCCAGCCGCGCCATGGCGGCTATCTCCTTGGCGTTCATGCCGGCGGCGTTCACCACCAGCGGCGCGGAATATTTCCCGCGCGAGGTGGCGACGCCCTTCACTTTCCCTTTCTCCGCCGTGACGGCGGTTACGGACTCGCGGTAGCGGAATTCCACCCCCAGTTCCCGCGCGCGCCGGTGGAACGCGGTGGTGGACAGCAGGGTGGAGGCGTTGCCGTCGTCCGGCGAAAACGTGCCGCCCCGCAGATTTTCGGGATTGATGCCGGGCACCACCCGTTTTATGTCAGCCGGAGCGAGCCAGTCTATGTTAAGCCCGAAAGATTTCTGGATTTTCAGCAGGTCCCGCATCAGCCGCTCGTCGCTTTCCGTGTAGGCGGGGAAGAGGTAGCCGCCCTTGCGCCAGCCGATATCGTCGCCGTATTTTTCCTTCCAGGTGGAGAATATCTCCAGGCTGCGCAGGCTGAGCCGGATTTTGGCGCCGTCGGAGTGCGTGGCCCTCACGCCGCCGATGGCCGCCTTGTTGGAACCCTGTCCCGTCGAGGCGAGCGAATCCACCACCAGCACTTTCAGCTTTTTCTCCGCCAGCGACATCGCGGCGGGCACGCCCACGGAACCCGAACCTATCACTATCGCGTCGAAAGTGTTCGCTTTCATTGCTAAAAATTCCCCGAATCCAGCGGCGGCTTTACCTTCCCGGTCCCCGGCCCGGCGTTGCAGAAGGCCGACAACGGAATCTCTATTTCAAGCGGACGGCGGGTGTTGAGCGTGATGTCTCCGGGATTTACCCCTTCCGACTTGAACGCCGCGAGTATCAGCGACTGGCAGGTTTTGCCGCCGCAGGAGCCCATGCAGCAACGCAGCGCGGCTTTGAGCGCGTTGAAATCCCGCGCGCCGGCGCGTATCATGCGCCGGATTTCGCCGAGAGTGACCCGCTCGCAGCGGCAGATGATGACGCTGTCGGAGGCGTCCGGCGGAATTTCGGTGGCGAGGGGAGACTCCTTTTCCCAATCGTAAAGCCTGAGCCCGGCAACCTTCGCGGCCAGGGCTTTTTCCACTTTCACGCCGGCTATGACGGTGTTGTGCGCCTTCATTTCGCGCACGTCCACTATTTCCGCGTTGCCGAGTTCGGCGCCTTCGCAGCCGGTAACCCGCGCGAAACCGCCTTTTTTGAGCGCGCCCCTGCTGATTTCAAAAGCCAGATACACGGTCGGATAATTTTCATCCGCGCGGAAATCCACCACGGTGACGGCGAGGCCGGGGCAGATGGCCACGCAGCGCAGGCAACCGACGCATTCGCCGTCGAAATATGGAAGGGAAGTGATGCTCTCCCCGCGCAGCTTTATAGCTTTTTTAGGGCAGACGGACACGCACGGGTTGCACGGTATTTCCTGGCGGCAGTGGAAAACCGGCCTTATGCCGCCCTCGGGCGCGGTTTGCGCGGGCGCGTGAGTTTTGCCGGGGCGGCTTTTGAGCACGTCAAGCTTTGCCCGCCATTGCGCCGGCGGCTCGCCGCAGCCGCAGCCGAGGCTTCCGGCTGTTTCGGCGCCCGCTATCCGGCCGCCAAACATCGCCGCGGAGGCCTCGGCGATTTCCTCGGCGTCGCCCGCGGCGCGGACGTTCATGCCGTAGTCCTTGGCCTGCAAATAAAGCTCGTTGCACGGGTTGAGCCCCACCGCCACCAGCAGGGTGTCAACCTTGAACGTTTTTTCGGTTCCCCTGACCGGCTGGAAATGCCTGTCAACCGCCGCGACCGTCACCGACTCCAGCTTCTCCCTGCCGTTGGCGGAAAGCACCGTGTGCGAGGTGAGCAGCGGCACGCCAAGCCGGGCGATTTTGTCCGCGTGCACCTTGTAGCCGCCTGCTTCGGGCAGCGCTTCCACGAGGCCGGCAACTTCTATCCCCGCCTGAATGGCATGATATGCCGCGATGAGGCCCACGTTGCCTCCGCCCATGATGAAAAGCCGTTTGCAGGGTATGACGAGGTCGCGGTTCACGAGCGTCTGGAACGCGCCCGCGCCGTAAACACCCGGCAGCGTGTTGCCGGAAAACGGCAGCGATTTTTCCCGCGCTCCCGCCGCCACCAGCAGGGCGCGCGGTTTTACCAGATGATACCGCCCGTCTTTTATGGCGCCGATTTTTTTGTCGGAGAAAACCGCCGCCGCGAAAGTGTTGAGCCATACTTTCACCGACGGGTACTGCGCAAGCTCGTCTTCGAGCTTTGAAGCTATGTCTATGCCGCGCGTGCCCGCGTGGCAGTCCTCCACCGAGCCGAAAAACTTGTGGGTTTGCAGCACCAGCTTGCCGCCGAGGCGGTGCTTGTCGTCTAGCAAAATGACCTGGAGGCCGAGTTTGCCAAGCTCTATCGCCGCCGCCAGCCCCGCCGGTCCGCCGCCGATTATAAGCGCGTCCGGCTCGTGCTCCGCGGGGCCTTCAAAAACGGGCTTGCCGTCCGCGCCGCCGATTTGCGGCAGTCCTTTGACGGTTTCCACCTTCAGGCCCGGCGCGACGGGCGTCATGCAGGCCTTCACCGGCGCGCCGCCGGCCATCACGGTGCATTGCGCGCACTGGCCGTTGGCGCAGAAAATACCCTGCGGGGAACCGTCTTTGTGATGCCGGGAGAAGATATGTATTCCGTTGGCTATCAGCGCCGAGGAGATAACCTCGCCTTCATATGACGCCAGTTTTTTGCCGTCGAAAGTGAAAGAGACCGGCTTGCGTTCCGGCACCGGCAGAATCATATGCTCTTTTATTCTGTTCACTGACATCACCGCCATTGAGTCTTGAATCCGCCTAGATTATATCTCTTCACCGCAGGAAGATAAATGATACGTATTGCGCAAGCTAAAATCTAACCATAGGGCATATCGTTGTGCAATTTACTATCTAACCCTGTAGCGGGTCTGTTTGGTGGCCTGCGAGGGGCGGATAATGACACGACAAACCCGCATGGAA
>JAQTYB010000003.1 GCA_028688475.1 Elusimicrobiales bacterium | reverse complement strand
GGGTCTTTTTGCGCGCGCTTTCAAGGATGGGTCTTATCGCTTCAAACTGCTCCGATGTTATGTCGCTTGGATATCCCATCCCTTAAGAATACAAAATCCTGACGAAAAGATTTTAGAAAGGTTCTTAGAGGCCTGCGAGCCTGCCCGCATTTTTTTATTCGGGGACAAGTCTAATGGAAAAGCCGCCGGGCAGTTGCTTGCCGGCGGCTTTTCAGGTATCTACCGAAAGTATTGCGGGGGCTGGATTTGAACCAGCGATCTCAAGGTTATGGGCCTTGTGGGATACCGGGCTTCCCTACCCCGCAACAATAGCTTAGCAAAACCAGGGACGGATTGCAAACGCGATGCGATGCTATGCCCGCCGCGCATTTTCCTCATACCGCCGGAAATTACCAGAGCCGCCTGTCAGAATTGATGTGAGAGCGTTACCTGATGCGTCGGCACCAGATGGCGCGAGCCGCCGAAGGCGTAATCCAGCCCCCAGCCGCGCTGGCGCAGTCCCGCGCCGAAGGTCACGGACTGGTCGTCCCTGCCGAACATGTAGCCGCCGCGCAGCGAGACCAGCAAATCTTCCAGCGGATTCATATTCGTCTCCAGGCCGGACTGGTAATGCCCGTCTTCCTGTCCCGTTTTGGCGTAATCGCCGGTGAAAAGCACGTCCACCGCCGGCAAATCGAAAAACGCATCAGTGTTGTGCGCGGGAGCGGTCAAATGCCACGCCAGGCCGGCGCGCGTGGTTTTAGGCTGCGGGTCGCCAACGTCCTCGAACTTGACGTCCGCGCCCATGTTCTGCAGCGCCGCGCCGGCGGTGAAACCGCAGGGCAGCCTCGCCAGCGCGCCGACGTCGTAACTGACGCCTTTGGCGGACGCGGTTTGCGCCAGCTCCGATTTCCAGTATTTGAACGCGCCGCCCAGCGCGAGGGAATTGAACAGCGTCACCGAAACCGCCGTCATAACCAGCCTGTCGTCCTCGGCGGTAACCGAGCCTTGCGTTCCGTCTGAAAGGTTCAGATTCAAAACGCCGGCGTTGTAGTAAAGCACCGCCGGAGTGATTGCCACCGGCCCCGCTTTGGCGGCGAAGGCGACAAGGCCGGTGCCGTCGCCCGCGTAACCGCGCAGGTATGAGGCGGAAACCGTCGGGCTTGAGATGAATGCGTTGGAGGCGGGATTATAAATTATCCCGTCCGCGGAGTCGGACGGCACGGCTGTGAACGACTGCCCCAGCGCAGCCGCGCGCGCGCCCATGGGGCGGCTGAGGAACGCGCCGCCGTCCAGTCCCGCCCCCGCCGCGGCGTTGGAAACCGGCAGGCAGACGGCGATGGCCAGAACGCAAAACGCGCGCCTCATTTAATCACCACCACTTTCTCGATATCGTCAATTTTTGGGCCATTTACCGTCACGAAGTAGAGGCCGGAAGCGGCAGTCTGTCCGGAATCCGTGTCGCCCGGCCAGTAAACAGTTGTGGTGCCGGAGAGAATATCACCCTCGAATATTTTCCTGACGGGCTGGCCGTTTATTGTATAGGCGCGCAGTGAAAGCGGGCCGCTGTTGAACGCGGTGATGTCGAACCTGCATCTGCCGCCTTTGAGCGGGCGGAAAAGATTGTCCGTCACTTTGACTATGCCCGCTTTATAGTCCACGTACAGCGCGCCGGCGAGGGTGGCGGTCCTGCCGTCGGCGTTCGCCACCGTGAGGCTGTAAGCGCCCACCGGCGCGGAGGACAGGTCTATGGTTGCCCTGAGCGCCAGGTCCGACAGCCGCGTCACCGCGCCGGCGAGCGGTATGGAATAGGAGCCGTTTGTGAGCGCAATGGAAGGCGTGCCGACGGAGAAAATCTCGCCCGCCACCGTAATCGAATCCGCCGCGTCTCCCTGATACACCAGATTCGGGTCAATCCCCGCCGGCGCCGGGACGTTTGCGACGGCGGACCAGATATAGGTGCTGGCTCCCCGCGTCAATCCCGTGTAAAGCCGCCAGCCGTAGGTGTCCGACGAGCGGGCCACGGCCAGGCTGGAAAATTTCCAATTCGCTGCCGACGTGGAAAGGCGCACGCCCGGTTCCTGCGCGAATGAAATGCCCGCGGCCTGCGCTCCGCTTACAGCGCTTATTATGGTGGAAGCCGTGGTGCCCCCCGTGCCGTTCGCGAGCGGCGCGGAGGCGTACATCCTTATCCTGCCGTCGGTAAGGGTGGAAACCGCTATAGAATAGGCGGTGGTATTGAGCAGCAGGTCGGGCGTTCCGAATGTGGAGCCGTGGTCCGTGCTGGAGGAATAATAAATCCGGTAATCGCCAGGGTTGCCTCTGCCGGCGGAATCGCCGACGAAGTAAAGCAGCGTCAAGCCGTCTGCCCGCAGATGCGGACGCGGACTGTTCAGAAAAGAAGAGCCTTTGTTGAGCTGTATCATCGGCCCCGTGTAATCCTTGGTCCATGCCAGTTGGTCGTGCGAAAGCGCGCTCAATATCGAATAAAACCCCGAGGAACTGACGGCCACGTAGTAGCCCCGGTAATTGCCGGCGGTATATGTCGAGAAGGAAAGTTTCGGGTCGAAATTCATCCCGAAAGCGGTTATGGAACTGACGTCAATGACCGGGCCGGTGGCGATGCGCACGCCGCTTTCCATGCTGAAGGTAATCCCGCCGTCGGAGCTGGCGGCGCTTGTTATCTGGCTGCCGCCCGAAGAAAAAAACACCCTCCAGCCGACGTCCGGCGATGGCTGCGCCTGCTCCACGGTGAGGAGATTCTTCTGCACATTAGTTTCGTAGTTGAAATCAGGAGCGGCGAAGGCCGCCGAAGAGGCCGTGAGGAAAAACAGGGGAATAAAAAACTTTTTCATCCACGCTCCGGCTCCGGCGCGCAGCCGAGGATGGGATTTGAACCCACAACCTACGGTTTACAAAACCGTTGCTCTACCGTTGAGCTACCTCGGCACACCGGCAGCATTGTATTGAGGATATTACCATTTACGGGCAGTATCGGCAAAATATCCGGGCGCGTTGGTGTCCATATAGGTGTCCATCGGGGAGCAAGATTGGCTAAATTCCGGTGAAATCAAGCACGCCTGTAATCCGTGGTGCGGAAAGCAATTCAGCGCGTTCGTGGGCCGTTTGGGGCGCAAAGGGACGGCACCCCGTGATAGGAATATTTTGAGCCGACATCAGATGGCAGGCGGGACTACCGGGGGTATTGGTGTAATGCTTTGCGGCGCAGGCAGCGCATTCATTCGCATCCCGTGCGCGCTTATCGCCAAACCTTGCGCGAATATGGCCATATTGTCCCGCAAATGGCTGTTGGACAGGTGTGCGTAACGTTGCGTCATAACCGGCGTGGAATGCCCTAGGAGGGCTTGAAGCGCGCGTGTTGTTTGCCCCTGCCGTCCAATGCGCCTGATAAACCGTGTTTCCGTCCTGCGTTACAGTCACCGCACGAAGATACGGCGGCAGCGTGGCAATCCGGAACACAACCGAACTGTCGGGCCCCTCGCTCGCGCCGTCGCCGTCGGGGTCCATTTCTTTTACGGTGTCGTCGGCGGACGCGGGCAGCCGCAGCGCCGCGATTTGCAGCGCAACCTCGCCTTCCGGCGCGTTCGCAGGTATGGGAATGGAGCCGCTCCAGGTGTCGTCCGACGCGCCGAAGCCGTCGGACGGCAGTTGGAGCGGCACCAAAACGCTGCCTTGCTTCAGCGAAAGCGCAAGGCTGTTCCGGTTCATCGGTTCCGAGAACTTCAGCAGAACATGCAAAGGCTCGTCCTTGTCGGCGGGTTCAGGCGCTACCCCGCCGGCACGGTCGGTGAGATAATCAATCAGATAATCGGTATACGGATAAGTGCTGACGGAGGTGGAAAAACTGTAAACACTGGCCACCCCCTGCGTAATTTCAGCTTTAACCAGGCGGGGAGCGTTGTAGAGACGCATTTTGGACGCATCGGGAGAAGTTGTATCGCTATATAGTCCGATTGGGGAAGATACTAAAATCTTGGAATTGGCAGCAGCGACACTATTAGATATTGTCTGATTCCCGTAATTACCGACATCGTTTCTCGTTCCAGACATATTCTCGAATATATATTGAGTTCGGACACGTCCGTTACTGTAAAACAGGGATCCCAACAGGTTTGTTACCTTCGGAACAGCATCCGCATAGGAAACATAATTCCGCACCATATGCTGGTCAACCCACACGGGCCACTGTTGCGCTGACTTACAGAACATTGCATGAACTATTCCATGTGGCGCCGTTAGTTTTCGGGTGACAAAAATTGGCTTTGCGCGCAAAACGCAATAGTTGCCGTCTTGATGTACTTCCATCTCGTCTTCCTGTATCTGTTCATCGTCAATATAGAGTTGCCGCTGATCTTCCGCAAAATCACATTGATGGTCGGGGGTGGTGGAAGTGTCGGCACGATATACTTCAACCATAAATACACCGCCGCCCATATCTTCAGGAAAAGAACTATGCGTTTCCAATTCAAGGATACCCGCGGGCTCTTCGAGCATTGAGATGAACTGTCTCAAGCCACAAGAAGGTACTGCGCCATATGTTGGTTGCTGATATACGATGCATGAATTGTATGAGTCATATCCCAAAGCGTGGACGCTGCCTATCTTGAATACATTGCGTCCCATGTCTTCGGAAAAGTCGAAAGCAACAGGGCTGAATATCTGAACGGTGCGCAAGCTTGGTATCTCCGGAGGTATGGCGGCGAATACTGTCCGCAAACAACCAGAAAATAAAAGTAACGCGAAAAGGATTGCGGTATGCGGTATCATCTGTTCCTTATTTGCACATAGACCATTCCGCAGGGGTGTAGTTTTCAATTAAATCCAGTGCAAAACTATAGCTTCGTACTATATTGAAAAGAGCTTCCGCCTTTTTCGCATTGTCAAGGTTTGAATTTTGCATAATCTTACTTATCATCAGGCACACATCTTTCGCAAGCACACCTGAGTCAACAGCAGGAATATAAATCATTTTTCCTGCGCGCAAAATCGTTTCCACGGAAGAGACTTGCTCTTTCCTGAAGAACTCCTCGATTTTTTTCTTCTCCTCCGTGCCCTGCTCCCGTACCTTTATTAGGGAATTTCGTGGGGGACCAAGATATATACACGAAGTGCCACGGAATACTGGAGTGGCATAGCAAAGCGTTTCCCCACGCCACTCGGGATTGAGTATCATATCGGGATGTTTGGCAAACATGTCGAGTATTTGTTTCTTAACAGCCGCCATATCCTCGGTTTTTTCACCCCTATATACTTTCACAGCCGCATTTATAAATTCGCCGGCTTTGTCCTGAATAGCTCGCTTTTCTGGCGAAAGCCTAAATGGGTGCTCGCGAGAGTTGCGTTGTTCAATCAAAGAAGGTTGCACCTGCACTCCATTGATAAAAAGGCGATGGTCAATATAGTCAACATTGTATGGTGGGGGAATGAGATGTCCATAGGCAACCACAAGCCCTGTTTTAATGCCATCAGACTGTTTTTGCGGTTTTATCTCAATCTTGCGAGAACTTTTGAGAGAGGCTAATCTCTTTGATCTTTCAAGCGGTGACAATTTTCGCCAATCAGTTTTTACCTGCTTTACTTGCGCACATTCCTCCGTATTCTTTCCCTCCGCCGCGCATCTTGCGGCGCGGCGGGCGCGCTGCTTTTCCGTCAGTTCGTCCAGTTCCTTCTGGTGCTTAACCTTCATGTCCAGGATTTCTTTTCGCACCGCGTGTATCTGCTCCAGCACCTTGCGCTCTTTCGCCTGCTGCTCTTCCTGCAACGCTTCTTCCGCTTCGGCGGTATTTGTCGAAACGCTAACGGTGGAGGTGCTTTGTTCCTGCGCGGATATATCCCCGCCACGCAGCGCCAAAAACGCCAGCGTGAAAATTACCGCAAACAGTAACTTCGTTAAGTTGTTCATATTTGCTCCCTTGATGTTGTCCGGCGGATTACTGTCCCCTATACATTTTAGCGTATCCGGTTATTTTACGCCATAGCGTCCGGGCCCGCATTATATCCCAGCCCTCCGCCGCGCGCCGCTGTGGCGGGGTTGGCGTCAAGCGCGCGGTTTGCGTTGTCTGCCGCAGATACCATGAGGTGATACGCTCCGTCCGGCGCGCCCAGTTCAGTGTAGCTGTCGCGCCGCAGGAGCCCGCGCCAAACCGACGCATCGTCGCCCGCCGTCAAAGCGTCCGGCTCGATGTCGTACCCGTCCTGCAGCGCCGCCGTTACTGTTGACACCGGCTTGCTGAATTCCAGCTTGAACGCAAGGTCTTTAGCCGGGTCCGCGTAGCCGTTTGTGTCAATTGTCAGAGCGCGCGTGTTGTTTGCCCCTGCCGTCCAATGCGCCTGATAAACCGTGTTTCCGTCCTGCGTTACAGTCACCGCACGAAGATACGGCGGCAGCGTGGCAATCCGGAACACAACCGAACTGTCGGGCCCCTCGCTCGCGCCGTCGCCGTCGGGGTCCATTTCTTTTACGGTGTCGTCGGCGGACGCGGGCAGCCGCAGCGCCGCGATTTGCAGCGCAACCTCGCCTTCCGGCGCGTTCGCAGGTATGGGAATGGAGCCGCTCCAGGTGTCGTCCGACGCGCCGAAGCCGTCGGACGGCAGTTGGAGCGGCACCAAAACGCTGCCTTGCTTCAGCGAAAGCGCAAGGCTGTTCCGGTTCATCGGTTCCGAGAACTTCAGCAGAACATGCAAAGGCTCGTCCTTGTCGGCGGGTTCAGGCGCTACCCCGCCGGCACGGTCGGTGAGATAATCAATCAGATAATCGGTATACGGATAAGTGCTGACGGAGGTGGAAAAACTGTAAACACTGGCCACCCCCTGCGTAATTTCAGCTTTAACCAGGCGGGGAGCGTTGTAGAGACGCATGTCAGTCGCGGCTGAGGGATTAATAGAGAATCCGGCTGTATCGGAAGCATTTTCGTTAATAAATTTTACAAACGATGCCCCCAATGAAGCGTTCTTGACGATGCCGTTGATATATCCCCTGCCGGCCATAGTGTTAAAAATAGTGTCGGCAGCAATTCTGGCGGTCCTGCCGGTAACGCTGTCCTGATAACCCAAATAGGCCCGTGTGTTTGAATTGGGGAATGCCGATGCTAGCGAAAATGAATAGCAGGAAGCGTTGTAAACAATGGAATGCATGGCATTGGATGAGGCAAAAATACGGTTGATGTAAGATGAATAAACATAAATTCCCCAATAACCAGGTATTGTTTGGCCGTCGGAAGTTATTTGGTCTTCTCCTTGATAAACACCGGCCTCTCCCATGTTTAATGTACCTGAAATGGTATATGAGCTTAGTTTGGTATATGCATCGTCTCTTCCGGTGCTATCATTGCTGAATGCTTCTAACAACAGTAACCCATTGTCCCCATGTGAGTTGATAACCAAAAGGCCTGAAGCATGTTCAAGCACTTGGCGGAATTGTACCAAACCGACCGTGGCTGGATTAGAGTGGGTGGGGATATAATTCTGTTTGAATACGCCATTTCGAACAGTCTTGTAACCAATCATAATCGGTCCTTGATATTCAAAAATGTTTTCCACAGATTGACCAAAATCAAATGTGGCAGGTGAAAATATTTGAATATCGCGTGAATGTGGAACCTCCGGCAGCGTAGACGCGAGAACAGGTGGTGCCAAGAGTGAAAAAAGAAAGGCAACAACCAGTTTCATTTCCATTCCTCGGCGTTGTAATTCTCAAGTATGTCAAATGGTGTTTCCCGTATCCAGTTGCTGAAAGCGTCGCAAAGTTTTTCCGCTTTCTCATCTTTTGAAAGGCCGGACTCGTTCACGATTTTGTTTACATTTGCTTTCATATCCCTGCATGATTGTCCATCTATACCTTCCCTTTCCGTACCCCAAAAAAGACATGCACCTTCTTTAAGGTCTCTTTCATATAAATCCAGTGTGCTTCTATGAAACTCTTCTAAAGAGGGACGCTTTTCAACGAGACGGGGGTTCATCCCAAACAAGACGCCATTCATAAAATCGTAAGGAGCGCCTTTTTGTGTGTAAAGCAAGGCTGTTCCCATTTCTTGCCACTTAGCATCCTTGATAAGTGGATGCGTTTTAAACATTTCAAGGATTTCAGTGCGCAATTCTTCTTCTGGAACCTTGCCGTGCTTTTTCAGATATATTGCTTTGGTTTGGTGCTCCAAATTTGTAAGTATATCCGCATTTTGCAATTCCAAAGCAGTTGATTCATGCCTGTTTTTTTTATAGTCCCGTTCCCAAGTCAACAAAGGTTCCACCTGTACGCCATTCACATACAGTTTTGTCGCTTTATACTCAAATTTATACGGCGGCTGTATAAGATGCCCATACGCAACCACCCATCCGGTTTTTATACCATCAGTTTGTTTTATCGGATTTATCTGCATTTTGCGATCAAAACCGATGTGAAATTTTTTAACTTCAGCAATCCGTTCTTTTGCGGATATCCCCGTCCCGAGCGCACGGTCTGTACGCACATGTGTGCTGATTTGCGCAGGCGCGCATTCCTCAGTGTTCTTTCCCTCCGCCGCGCATCTTGCGGCACGACGCGCCCGTTGTTTTTCTGTCAGTTCATCCAGTTCTTTCTGGTGCTTAACCTTCATGTCCAGGATTTCTTTTCGCACCGCGTGTATCTGCTCCAACACCTTGCGCTCTTTAGTCTGCTGCTCTTCCTGCAACGCTTCTTCCGCTTCGGCAGTATTTGTCGAAACGCTAACGGTGGAGGTGCTTTGCTCCTGCGCGGATATATCCCCGCCACGCAATATCAAAACCGATAACGCGGCAATTGCCGCAAACAGCGATTTGCACAACTTTGCTAAGTTATTCATATTCGCTCCCTTGATGTTGTCCGGCGGATTACTGTCCCCTATACATTTTAGCGTATCCGGTTATTTTACGCCATAGCGTCCGGGCCCGCATTATATCCCAGCCCTCCGCCGCGCCGGACAGGGCGGCGCATAACGAGACTGCGTAAAAAATTGATTTCATTCGTTTGTCCATATCACGTTATCCTCTAAAACTTCGCTCCCAGGGTGAATCTGTGGTTGTTGCCCAGTTCGCCTTGTGAGGTGTAGGCGTAATCGAGGTTCAACTTGCCGAGCGCGAGGCCGAAGCCGGCGCTCAGGCCGAGCATGTTGTCTGACGGGACGGTGTCCTTGTTTGTGATGTCCCTGCTGTAGCCGGCGCGGATTGTGAACAGGGGGATTAGTTTTGCTTCCGCGCCTGCCGCAAGCGTTGTCCGGTTTTCGGGGAGGTTGCGTTTGTAGTCGGCTGAGACGGTTACGGTTTTTATTGTCGTTGCCGCGCCTATGGCGGCTGTGGCGGGGAGGTTTTCGTCGAGCGAGCCTACTTTGCCGGATTTGCCGGCGTTCACTATTGCCGCGCCCAGCTTGAATTTATCGAAACTGTAAATCGCGCCGGCGTCGAAGCCGGAGCCGTCGCCGCATTCGGTTTCTATCTTGTTGCGCACGGCTTTCAGCGCGCCGCCTACCGCCAGTTTGCCGAAGCTGCGCGCGTACGCCAGTTGCAGCGCCGCGTCGTAGGCGGTGAAATTGCCGGTTTGCGCGCCGGTTAAATCGCGTCCGTCGAGGTCGTCGTAATGGACGTAGGTTAATCCGTAAGCCAGCCGTCCGCCGAACGCTGCGTGGCCGAAGGTTATGTTTTCGAGCTTGTTTTCCTGCGCTAGTTCGACGTGGGAAACAGCGGCTTCCGTGTCTTCCACGGTTGCCATTCCGGCGGGGTTGGCGTATAGCGATTGCAAACTGCCGCCCGCTGCCGTAACCGCGTTGGCCATGCCCTGCTCGCGCGCGCCGGGCGCGATTTTAAGGAACGCCGAGCCTGTGGTCGCCGCATAAACGGGGGCGCATAAAACCGGAATTACTGCAAGCAGTGCCAGTCGCGTATAGTTTTTCATCGTCTCACCTTACGATTGCAAATTTCTTTTTCGCGCGGATGTTGCCTTCGCCCGCCTTGTGCGCTTCCATCACGGCGGTGTAGACGCCGGAACCCGCGCCGTTCATGTCCCAGACGTACTCGTAATTATATTCCGTGCCCAACTGTGGCGGTCCGTCAAAATGCGCACTGTGGCGCAACTCGCCGGCAACGTCGTAGATGCGCACGTCGTAACCGTCGCCTACGCCGCATTCGAGATGCAGTTTCGGGCTGTTGCCGTTTTTGGCCGGGTTCGGGTAGACGTAGAACTGGCGCAGCGCAAACACCTCGCTTGCCGCCTGATTGACGCCCTGCGCCATCGCCTGATAAAGCGATAGCTGCTGCGCCTGCGCAACCAGCCGCCCGTTTTTGAGCGTGGAGGCAACCTTTTGCCAGGATTGCGCGGCGTCATCCCATTTGTATACCGCCAGGTCGCGCTCGGTTTTGCCGTACGGGATTTGTGCGCGGTCGAACGGGATGGTGAGCGTGGCGGGGGAGGCCAGCGTCAGGTCCGCCGGGCCGAAGGTTACAGGCTGGCCTACGGGTTTGATGTAGATTTTGTTTTCGCTTTGAAACATCAGCGCGGCGGCGTCCTGCGAAATGGCGGCGGTTGCGATTGAGATTACGGTGTCGCTTGCCAACGCATTTGCGGGGACGCTCACCGCCGCGCGGCTGGCGGACTCGACGGCGCCGCCCCAGCTTGCGGGCAATAGCAATCCGGCGGTCGGGTCGTAGCTGTTGCTTGCGGAGGCTAACGCTCGCGCGGCGGAGACGTTGCCGCCTGTCGTGAAACCGGCGGCGTTTGAAGCCTGCGCGCCGCCCGAGCCTTCGCGCACGACCGTGAATGTATGCGGCCCCGCGGCGGTATCGTCGGGGATGATGCCCCGGATTTGGCTGTCCGTCCACGAGCTTAACGCGCAAACGGCGGAACCGTCAACCATAACGCGCGCGGCGGGTTTGCCGTTGAGCTGGCCGCCGCTGTAGCCGCCGAATGCCGTGCCGGTCAGCGTGAATGCGCCGCCTGCCTCGGCGGTCTGCGGGCTTGCCGCGGTTATCGTCGGCGCGACGATGGTTATATAGGTCTGCGCGATAGTGTTCCCGGCATAACGCCTGACTACTACAGGGTACTGCCCGGTGGTCAGATAAGGCAGCGTGCCCTGGATTCGGGACTCCGTCCAGAGGGTCATGCTCGCTGTTGTTCCGCCAATCAGCACGACGGTGTTGGTGCTGGCGGAATCGCCGAAGCCGGAGCCGGTGACGGTAAACAACGCGCCTACGGGCGCGCTCGACGGGGTGATTGCTGCCGCGCCGCCTCCGCTTCCAAAGCGGTTTGCGCGCATAACATGTAACGCCTGACGGTTGGCGGTGCGAAGTTTTTTCTGGTCAGCTTCCAGAGTTTGCATCCGGGTGAGGATTCGCTTCAAGTCAACCGATTGCTTTTCCTGAAGCGCTTCGAACTCTGCCGCATCAGCCTTGTAATAATCGCGCATTTTCTGCGCCGGACCGGTTTGGGCAGCGGCGTCTTGCGGCACGGATGTCTGCGCAATTGCCGCAGAGAGGGACATCAGGCTCAGCAGGCCGGCAACAAAAAAAGATTGCATTTTATTTACGGCGGACAGCGGACTTGCTGATAGTGGTTACCGTCTTGGAGGTCTTGACCGCCGTTCCGGCGGTTTTAGCGGATGCGGCCAGCTTGGATTTGCGAATGCCGGACACCATCGCCTTCATCGCCGCGAGGTTTTTTGCGGCGCGCGCTTTCTGTTCGGCGGTCGTGGCGGCGGAGGTGGAGACCGCGGGTATCATGATGGCGGAGGTCTGCGCCAGCGCGCCGCAAGTTGCTGCGCTCAAAACAAGGCTTGCGAAAAACAGTTTCATTTAAGCTCCTCCCGGGGAATAACCGCTTTGCAGGCGGCGGAAAGTTCGGACTGATGCGCGCGCAGGCACGGCAACATCAACGGGTCGCCGGGGATTACCGCTTTGCACAGTCTTTTGGCGTCTGGAATGCAGGTTTTTATGAACTGGCGGTATGTTCCCGCCCTGAACCCGCCGCCGGTTTTGCAATTGGCAGAGAATTTATCCTTGTTGGCTTTCACGCATTTCGCCAGCTTCCCGCCGGTAAGGCCGGGGCATACTTTGTCCTGCTCGGCGCGGCAGGGAATGCGCTGAATTATTTGCGCTTTGCATCCGTCTGAAAGTTTATCCAGATTATCCTGAAGGCATACGCTGATGCCGCCCGGTTTCACGTCCTTGCAAAACGCGGAAACATCGTCCTGACATACGCCTTTTGCAGACGGCGCAGCAATGGGTAGTTTTTCCGAAATACCGGCAGAAGCAGTACCAGCCTTGGCACTTGGAACGAATAGTCCGCCAACCAATACCACAGCAAGAAATATTTCAATTTTCATGCAGAATACCTTTCTCCAAAAATAGCTGTTTACCCAGTTATCCACCCCCACATGGAAAGAAACATGCGGAACATTTCATAGACCAGATGAAGTAAGCGTTGCAAGGAAACCCCAACCGGAACAAAAGGGTATAACTTTAGAATTAGTTTGTCAAAAAAACGAATCGCGCCAGCTACAGTTTTGATACTTGGACTCAATATTCTCATTCCATAGTCGGGTTTGGTCCTCAAAAGGTTTGCCTTGAGCTTTTTGCCATAAGTTTTTGAAATCATGCCCTGCGTTAATGACTTGAACAACCTTATTGGTAGTCAAGGGTTCACCCTCCTTCCCGTAGCACATCGGGGAAAGCATAGTAACGAAAATGATTGCAGCGACTTCTTTCAGCATTGTTAATTGGTACACTTTTGACGGCTTTTTGTAAACTGGCTGGATAAACTGGATAACAGCAAGAACTTTCACCGCCCCGTTTTCATGGCAAGGCGTCCCACCCCATATTGCCTACTCCGAAATTATCCCGATAGTGCCCAGCCATGTTTCCATCAACTGAGGCCATTGCGTTATCGGAAGCGTAGTGCGCCGCAGCCCGAACGCATGCCCGCCTTGCGCATACAAATGCATCTCCACGGGAACCCCTGCGTTCTTCAACCCAATGTAGTAAACCAGCGATTGGTTTACATTGTCCACGTAGTCATTCTCCGCTTGCAGCAAAAACGTAGGCGGCGTCTGGCTGGTGATATGAGCAGCAATATCAGGATTCAACTTTAAAGTGTTACCTCCAGTCCACAAATGCCCCGGATAAAGAGCCACTGCAAAATCCGGGCGGCAGCTTTCTTTGTCGGCCGCATCCACGGAGGGGTACAAACGTTTCTCAAAATGCGTACTCATCGCTGCCACGAGATGTCCGCCTGCCGAAAACCCTAACACTCCGATTTTGTGCGGATTGATATGCCACTCCGCCGCGTGAAAGCGCACCAGTCCCACCGTTCTCTGCGCATCCTCCAATGCCGTCGGAGCTTTCGGTTCCCGTTGGCACTTGCATTTCGCATTCCACTGCGGCCCCGAACGAGGAACGCGGTATTTCAACAAAATGCACGAGATACCTTTGGCCGTCAGCCAATCGCAGACCTCCGTGCCTTCAAGGTCGATAGCCAGACCATCATAGCCGCCTCCGGGGAACACAACTACCGCGGCGCCAGTATTCTTTCCCTTCGGCGAATAGACAGTAATTGTAGGCTGTGAGACATTGTTTACCCAAAGCCACGGCTTGCCCGCGACCATCTTATTGACGGCAGCTACCGCCTCCGGCCCTGCTACAGGCTGGGCATCAGGCGCGGCCGCCGGCCATATCAGGATTTGCGCATGTCCAGGCGATGGCTGCCAGGCAGGTGTCTGTGCGCGCACTCCGCTAAAGGCAAGCACAACACAGAGAGCAAGTATCAAAAGCTTCATTTCAACCCCCACAGTTGTAGACTTCTGACATCGACTTTTGCACAAAATAATGGCGGGATGGACTGTATGATATCAAGAACTTTTGCGGCTGCTTTTTCATGGTTATAATTTCATATTTTACAGAACCTTTATGCGAAATAAAACAACCAAAAGATTTTTGACTTGATGTGTTGCTATCGGTGCCAGGATTCCGCCTGAACTTTCCCGTAATATGCCTAAGATAATTCCCATAATAAACTGCTGCGAAAAATTCCACCACGACATTCCGAGAACTGGCCAATGCGACAGCGAAAATAGCCCCGAAACAATTACGATTGCAGGCAAAAAGCCGAAATGTTTTTTTATTAATGTATGAATGTATCCGCGGTATAAAACTTCCTCGCCAATTGGTCCTATTATCACATCAGAGACACAGAAGAAGGCCTCAGTGTAAATATGCAAATTCCGCATTGTTTCAGACAAGAGAATAGTTATGCCGGGGAAACCGGGAACAGAACTTTTGCCGGTAATCCAAATCATGAAAGGTGTGGCATAAAATCTAAAAACGGCGACAGCAACTATTCCCAGCAGAATATCTTTCCATGGCATCTTTGGCACTGACAGAAAGGAGCTTTCCCTTAAGCCGCTTTCCCTGCATAGATACCAGGACAATAGAATCATCAATACGGGGCGAAGTGTGGCAGCGAATGCATAGATGCAAAAGTATATATTGTAATGATGGCTGCTGAGCTGAAATGAGGCATCGGTATAAAAGAATTTATTAATGCCATACGCCAACAGACATACATGAAGCATAAATGCTAGAGCAATCAGCAGGGGTATTTTGAATCTATTCACGAGATGCATATAGCACTACTCCGTTAAGTATATGCGCCTATTTGGAGGCGCGCAGCGGAATAAACAACCCATACGCCCGACTCAAAATCACCCTTGCAAATAGCCACATATACTTAACGGAGTAGTGATAGGTGATACACAATCTTTCATTGAATCAGAGCATTTCCACATCCTTTCACGGCTCAGAGGAAATGGAATTCGAATCCCACCGCAGGCCAAGCAGTTGGCCTGCTCCTCCTCCTCCGCTTTGAAAGAAAAAATCCCGCTTTCGCGGGATTTTATCAAAGCTACGGGGCAGACTGTATAATATCAAGAACTTTACAATGTCGTTCTCTTGGAATGGTGCATAATTTCTCATATTTTTAATTGGCCTCGCTTCGCGCAAACTTCTTGTTGTCTCGGACGTAATGTTTACGGTTCATGATGCGTTATTACTAAATAAGTGCTTTGTTCCCGTAGTGCGGTTAGGGTTTTACAAAGGAAAGACAGTACATCTTGCCATCCCAGAGGTTCTTGAGTAGAACATCTTTCATTCCCGCCGGGACCAATTTTTCGGGAGGAGTGACCGTATCTGACCTGTTTTGGAAATAACGGCCAAAATAGGGAATTTTTTCATAAATATTTTTTATGTATATTTCCATTTCATCAATGATTACCACCTTTGTTCCCGGCTTGGTGACTCTTGCCATCTCCTCAATAGCTTTCCGTTTGTTGTTAAAAAAGTTTATCCCGCCCACGTGGAAAACAACATCAAAACTGCAATCCTTAAATGGAAGATTTTCTGCTTCGCCTTGAAAAAGGCACGCTTTACGCCCCCAATTCCTGAAGTTTCTTTGAGCCTGGCCTAACATACCCATTGAGATGTCTATACCAAAGACAGAAATATCTTCTGGTAGTGTGCGAAAATTCCCACCCGTTCCGATTGAAACTTCCAGCACGCGATTGCCTGGTTTAACTTTGATATCCTGTAATGACTCTGATTCCATTTTATCTAGAGTTGTTTTAAAAAAAGTGTTCATAATTCTGGTCGGCATATCATAAACCGGAGCCATCCTGTTGTACATTTTTTGGTATTTTAGATTGAAGCCTGTCAACAATTCTGAAGGTGAAAAATTGGGAATTCCCTTTTGGATTTCATAACGTCGCTGACACGTTGCGTTCACAAGTGCGCAGTATCCGCTGGTATTTTCCAAGCATAGTGATAAGGGACTGCGGTCATGCGGGTCACAAAGGATATCCAAGGAAGCATCTATGTCTCTCATAGTAACTCCATGTATGCCCACAACGGCAAAGCTGGAGAGCGAGGTTTAAGAATTGTATGAATGTCTATAGTCATTCGAAATCTCGCTTCAAAGGTAATTTTTGCCAGCACTTGCAAACCTTACAAAATGGCGGAGGGGGTGGGATTCGAACCCACGAGGAGGTTGCCCCCCTACAGGTTTTCGAGACCTGCTGTTTCGACCACTCACACACCCCTCCGCTTAACTGCCGGATGGAATATGATTATACCAAAACGCCCGCCTGCGCCGTTGCATTAGAATTTGGAAATGCCGTTTGATAAAACAACATGCTACAATTTCGGTATCTTGCGGTCCCGCATACAGGAGCAGGTATGCTTCAAAAGGAGGACTGATGAAGGCGCATACGCAATATCTCACGCTGCATACGCGCAGCCGGCATGAAATAGTCAACATAACAGACCGCGTCGAGCAGGCCGCGCGCAAAAGCGGAGTCAAGGAAGGGCTTTGCCTGGTCAACTCAATGCACATCACCTCAAGCGTTTTCATAAACGACAACGAAAGCGGACTCCATCAGGATTTTCTGGAGTGGGTTGAAAAACTTGCTCCCTACGGCGTTGACCGCTACCGCCATAACCTTACCGGCGAGGATAACGGCGACGCCCATCTAAAGCGCACGATAATGGGCCGCGAGGTCGTCGTCGCCGTAACCGGCGGTCGGCTGGATTTCGGTCCCTGGGAGCGGATTTTTTACGGCGAGTTCGACGGCATGCGCGACAAGCGGGTCCTCATAAAAATCATAGGAGAGTAATTATGAAAAAACGCATCTATTACCACGACACCGATTGCGGCGGCGTGGTTTACTACGGCAATTACCTGAAATATCTGGAAGAGGCGCGCACCGAGTACATGGAGCAGCGCGGCCTGTCCGTCAAGCAGCTTATGGACATGGGGATACTGTTCGTGGTCTACCGGCAGGAAGTGGACTATAAATTTCCGGCTTTCTACGGCGACGTGCTGGATATCGAGACGAAAGTGCTGTCAATGTCCGAGATAAAAACCGAGTTCGAATACACAATCCGCAATCAGGATGGGCGGATTACCACTCGTGCCAAAACCGTGATGGTGAGCGTGAACAGGAACTTCGAGTCGCAATCAGTCCCCAAAGAATTGCGCGACAAAATGCTGCAACCGGCGGCAGTCTACTGAGCTTCACACAATTCCTTAACATGTTGGAGGCTCAGATTTGTCCGCAGGCTAGGCGCGACGACGCCGGCCTGCCCTCTGGGCAAGTCAAGGAGGAGCAACGACGCCTGCGGCCAAAGGTGAGCCTCCCCTTCGGGGCAGGCCGGCTTTGGGCTGCAACCGCGTTGCAATGAGCGCCGCATACAGGGAGTATGCGGCGCTCATTGCGCCTTGTTTCGCTGCAAAGCCGGCCAGCCAACATGTTAAGGAATTGTGTGAAGCTCAGTAGGAATTTCTGGCGATAACGTCTGAAATCAGCGCGAACTTCACGATGCCGGCGGTTTCCAGTTTTTTCATAAAACGGCAGTAGCGCATGAAATCATCCAGATGGCTGCCGAAAAAAGCGTCATGGTGGAAGCGCACGCCCGCCACGGAACTTTCCCGCAGCCGCAGTTCCGTCGCGGCAATCATGCGCTCAAGCGGAAGGGGTCGGGGACGCAAATCGCTGCCATACTCGCTTAGCGCGACGGTGAACGGCAGGTAAATCATTTTGCTGTCCGGCAGCGGAAAAAGTTTTTTTCCGGCGGCGAAAACGCCGAATTTCATCTCCGCGCACAATAGCACCGTCGTTTCGTCGTAAGCATGGAACGGCGGCGCGAAAGCCGGGGCGAACAGTTCCCTGAATATTGCGCGCATCCGGTCGAAACCGCGCGAAATGTCATGTTTCTGCTGCTTTTTTACGCGTGCGGGGCCGAACTCATAACGCGCTCCGCCGGGTTCCGCGCAGTGATTTACGTGCTTCCAGCCGTGTTGTATGAAATTGACCAGTTTTGCGGGCGCGCTGCGTTTGCGCACGAAATCGCTCAGCGCCGAAGTTGTTTTGCCGGGTATGGCGGCGTAGTTGGCGGGAATTTCGTTTTCCGCCAGGAAATCGAACACCTTTTTAAACTTCAGGTCGGGTCGGCAGATATCGTCGGCGCGCAGGAAAATGATTTTCGGTTTTTTCATGGCCTGGTCCTGAACCGCCCCGCCGAATCACTTTTTTTCTGAGAATTTTTTCCGCAGCGCCAGCGAAACATGCCTGGGCACCTGCGTGCCCAGCTCGCCGCCCAGCGAGGCCACCTCGCGCACGGTGGTGGAGGTGAGGTAAACGTAGTTTTCGCCCGGCATCAGAAACACCGTTTCCATTTCGGGGTAAAGCGTCCGGTTGGTGTGCGCCAACTGGAATTCGTATTCCAGGTCGGACACCGCGCGCAAGCCTCTTATCGCCACCGCCATGTCGTTTTTGCGCATGTAGTCAACCATCAGCCCTGAAAAACTGTCCACGCGCACGTTGCGCCATCCGGCCACTGATTTGCGCAGCATGTCAAGCCGCTCCTCCGTCGAGAAAAGCGGCGTCTTGCCGCGGTTGAGCAGCACCGCTACGACGAGTTCGTCAAAGAGCGCGCTGGCGCGGCGGATGATGTCCACATGGCCGTTTGTCACGGGGTCGAAACTGCCGGGATATACCGCTCTTCTGTGTTTCATTTTATTTCCTCGCGTGGCATCGCGAAAAGCTTCGCTTTGGGGTTATGCAGCGCAAGCGCGCTGACGCTGGCTTCGGGCTCCATCATGAAATTTTCGGTCAGGGCAAGGCCGATGTCCTCGGGGCGGAGCAGCGCGAAAATATCCCTTTGCGCCTCCAGCGACGGGAAGGCGGGATAGCCCGGGCTGTAGCGCTTGCCCCGGTAGCGGCCCGCTAATTTGTCCCCGTCGGAGGTTTCCGGGGCGTCGGGAAAACCCCATTCCAGCCGCAAATCGCAATGCAGCGACTCGGCGAGAGCTTCCGCGCAGGTGACGGCAAGCACGTTTAGAATATGCGAATCGGCCAGTTTGCCCTTCTCGCGCAGCCGCGCGGCCTCTTTGGTGAACCCGCCGCCGCAGGTGCAGGCGAACAGGGCGACATAGTCCATGCGCCCGAGGGAAGCGGGCGAGACAAAATCCGCGAGGCAGAGTCTTTCGCCGCCTGGCTGTCGCGGAAAAGAGAACGTCCGGGGCTCGAACATTTTATCGCCGCTGTTGTAGACGATTATGGAGTCCCCGTCGCTTTGAGCCGGACAAAAACGGTAAACGCAGGCCGCCTTGAAAACTCCGTTTGCGACGGCGTCCGAAAGCAGGTTGCCAACGCGGTCTTTCAGCGAGAGAAAAGCCTTGTCACCCCGCGCTTCCAACTCGTCAATGTTTTGCGTTATGCCCAGATGCAGATTGTAAAGGGTGCGGCGGTTTATATGCCGCCTGACTGCGCCGAAACTGTAATCCGCCACGATATGCCGCTCGAAATCCGGCGGTATGGGAATTTCGCCGGGATAAAGATTTTTTTCCACGGCCTCATTCATGCTTTTGCCCGCACCAACTCAAGCGCCGAAGCCAGCCCGCTCATCGCGTCGCGCGCGAAATAAACCCTGCCTTTGTAGGCGGGGGCCAGCCGCAGGCTGACGAATTTCTCCGACAGGGCCGCGCCTCCCGCCAGCAGCGGCGTATCAATGCCGTCGGCGGACAGGTCGGCGGCGACGGTTATCATCGCCTCGGCGGATTTGGTCAGCAGCCCAGAAAGGCCGATAATGTCCGGCTTCACGCGGCGCGCCGCCTCTATTATCGCCTGATTGGACACTTTCACGCCCAAATCCTCCACCGCGAAACCGTTGCTCTCGAAAATCATGCGCACAAGATTTTTGCCGATGTCGTGCACGTCGCCGCGCACGGTGGCCAGCAGCAGCTTTCCGCGCGGCGCGGGCCGGTCTTTGGCGAGATACGGCTCCAGCGCGGCGACGGCAAGCTTCATGGTTTCCGCGCTTTGCAAAACTTCGGTCACAATCAGTTCTCCGCGCGAAAACAGCTTGCCGACTTCCGCCATTCCCTCCGACAGCGGGCCGTTGATGATTTCAGCGGGAGACATTTCCCGCGCCAGCGCTCCCGCCGCCTCCGGCACGCCTTCCGGCGAGCCGTTGATTACGGCGGCGCGCAACTTTTCGCGCGGAGTGGCGGGTTTGGCGGCGGACTTTGCCGTCTTGTCGCGGTACATCGCGGCGAAAAGTGCTGCGGTGTCGGCGTCCGGCGAGAAAAGCAGTTTTTCGCCCAGACTGCGCTCCTCGTCTGAAAGGGAAGGATAGCGGCGCAGCTTTTCCACGTTCACTATCGCCATGCCGAGCCCCGCTCGCACGGCGTGATGCAGCAGAATCGAGTTGAGCGCTTCGCGCGCGGCGGGCGGCAGGCCAAACGAGACGTTGCTCACGCCGAGCACGCTTTCGGACAGGGGGAACTCTTTTTTGAAAAGCTCCACGGCTTTCACCGTTTCCAGCGCCGCGCCCCTGTATTTTTCCTGCCCGGAGGCGGCGGGAAAAACCAGCGCGTCGAAAATCATGTCCTCTTCGGGCACGCCCGCTTCTTTGAGCAGCGAGAAAGCGCGTTTCGCTATTTCCAGCTTGCGCCCGCGCGTCACCGCCATCGAATCTTTTCCGCTTTCGTCTATGCAGCCGATGACGAGCGCGCAGCCGTATTTGCGGTTGAGCCGCGCCCCGGCAAGCAGTTTTTCCGGGCCGGATTCCAGATTTATCGAATTCCAGATTGATTTTCCCGGCATAAGCGCCAGCGCGGTCTCGGCGGCGGCGGGGTTTGTGGTGTCTATCATCAGCGGCGCGCGCACCGCGCGCGTTATCAGCGGCACCAGCGTTTTTATGTCGGCTATTTCCTCGCGCTCCGGGTTTGAAAGGCAGATGTCAATTACATGCGCGCCGCCCCTGGCCTGCCGCCGCGCGACGGCGGCGGCCTCGTCCCATTTTTCGGCGGAAATCAGGTTTTTGAACTCGCGGCTCCCTATGACATTGGCCCGTTCGCCCACCAGCAGCGGCGGCTTGGCCTCGTCGGAAAAAACGGCTTCCAGTCCGCAGACGGCGAATCTTTTTTTCGGCGCGGCGATGCGCGGTTTTACGGCTTTCAGCGCTGAAACCAGCTCAGCGATATGCGAAGGATTGGTGCCGCAGCAGCCGCCCGCGAGGTTCAGATATCCCGCGCGCGCGAATTCCGACATTTTCTCTCCGAAATCCCGCGCGGAAAGCTTGTAGGCGCCCTGTTCGTCGGGAAGTCCGGCGTTGGGCATGCAGATGACCGGAAATTTCGAGAGGCCGGAGATGATGCGCAGGTTTTCCGCCATCTCGCCGGGGCCGGTGGAGCAATTCATTCCCAGCGCCAAAAGCGGATAATGCGCGAAGGAAACGCAGAACGCCTCGGCGTCCTGACCGCTGAGCATTTTGCCGTCCGTACCGAAGGTGGCAGACACTATTACGGGGATATCCCTGCCGGCTTTTTGCGCCGTCTCAAGCGCCGCTTCCACGGCGGCTTTTATGTTGAGCAAATCGGGCGCGGTCTCGATTATGTAAAAATCCGTTCCGCCGTCGGCGAGGCCGAGCATCTGCTCAATATAGGCGGCATGCAGCTCCGCGAACGTGATTCCGCCGGTTACGGAAAGCGATTTGGTGGTGGGGCCGACCGAGCCCGCGACAAAACGCGGTTTGTCCGCCGTGGAAAATTTGTCCGCCTCCGCGCGCGCCAGTTGCGCGGCGGCTTTATTTATTTCGCGCGCTTTTCTCTGAAGACCGTATTCCGCCAGCGCGACGCTGCTAGCGTTGAGCGTGCAGGTTTCCACCACGTCCGCGCCCGCCTTCAGGTACGACTCGTGCACGGCGGCGACGACTTTCGGGTTAACGAGGCACAAGTAATCGTTGCAGCCTTCGTATTGCGCACCGCCGAAATCCTCCGCCCTGAGGCCGAGCCTGGAAAGCTGGATACCCATCGAACCGTCCATTATCACTATTCTTTCCGCCATAATTCTATTGAAATCTTTCGTGTTCATAACGCTCCTCATGCCATATCAATAAGATGCCATTTTTTGCTGTAAAGCTCCATCAGCCGTCCGCGGAACGCGCGGTGCTGCGGCGCGGCGAGTTTCGGGTCCGCGGCGAAAAGCCGCTCCCTGTCTTCCACCGCCCAGGCGAGCACTTTTTTGTCCGCCACAAGGTCGCCCGCGCGCAAATCCAGCTCGCCGTGCTGGCGCGTGCCCATGAACTCGCCGGGGCCGCGCAGCTCCATATCCTTCTCGCCCAGAACGAAACCGTCGTTGGTGGCGCACAGCGCGGCGAGCCGTTCGCCCGCCGTCGCGCCGGGGGAATCGCTCACCAGCACGCAATGCGATTTTTCAGCGCCGCGCCCCACCCTTCCGCGCAGCTGGTGCAGGCTGGCCAGACCAAAACGTTCGGCGTTCTGCACCACCATCACGGTGGCGTTTTTAACGTCTATGCCGACTTCGATTACCGGAGTCGCCACCAGTATTTGCGTCTCGCCGGATACGAACTTTTCCATCGCGGCGGATTTTTCCCTGCCGCCCAGCTTGCCGTGAATCACGCCCACGCGGAACTCCGGAAAAACTATTTTCGACAGCCGCTCGAATTGCTCGCTCACGGATTTTATGTCCTCGTCCTCGCTTTCCTCAATAAATGGATGGACGATATAAGCCTGCCGGCCCTTTCGCGCTTCTTCGCGCACGAGTTGAAAAGCCTCCGCCTCGCCGGAGCGCGCGGTTTCCACCGGCTGGCGGCCAGGCGGGAGGGAATCTATGGTGGACACGTCCAAATCGCCGTAAAGCGCCAGCGCGAGCGTGCGCGGTATGGGCGTGGCGGTCATAATCAGCAAATCGGCGAACTCCGCCTTGCGGCGCAGTTGCGCGCGCTGCTTCACGCCGAAGCGGTGCTGCTCGTCTATCACCACCAGGCGCAATGATTTAAAGCGCACATCCTCTTCCAGCAGCGCGTGCGTGCCGACGACGATATCCAGTTCCCCGTTTTGCAGCCGCTCCAGCGTTTTCCTGCGCGCGGCGGCTTTTACCCTGGATGTCAGCAGTTCAAAACGCACCTTCAATCCGTCCAGAAAACGGCTCATGGTATAAAAATGTTGCGCGGCGAGGATTTCAGTGGGCGCCATGAACGCGCCCTGAAAACCGTTTTCCGCCGCCAGCAGCAACGCGCTCAGCGCCACCACGGTTTTGCCGGAGCCCACGTCGCCCTGCAACAGCCGCGTCATCGGGCGCGGGGCGCGCATATCGCTGAAAATATCGTTGATTACGCGCTTTTGCGGCGGGGTGAATTCAAACCCCAGTTTTTCCTTGAAAGGAGTGAGCAGCGAGCGTTTTATTTCGTAGGTGAAACGCTTGTTCTCGGTTTTCGCGCCGAGCTTTTTCATCTCCCACGCGGCGGCTAGAAGCAGGAATTCCTCGTAAACTATGCGCTGGCGCGCCGCCTCAAGCTCGGCGGCGGAATCTGGGAAATGGATGCCTTTAACCGCCTGTCCGGCGGACAGCAGCGCGCGTTTTGCCCGCAGCGCGGAGGGGATTATCTCGATCGTGCCGGTTTTTTGCGCCGCATCGAGCGCTTTCCACATTATCGAACGCAGAAACGGGTTTGAAAGCCCCTCGGTGAGCGGATAAATCGGCGTAAGGCGGTTGACGTGCGGCGCGCTTTCGGGGTTGTCCGCGAAATAGCACTCGTCCACCTGAATTTCGCTGCCCGCAGTGTTTGACGGCCTGCCGATTACCCAGACGTCGCGCCCCGGAGTGAATTCTTTTTTAAGCGCGGCGAACGGGTCGTAGCGCATCCCGCCGTGCTTGAACCAGACGGCGTTGACCCGAGCTCCGTCCGCGCCGGACAGCATCGCCTTGAAGATGCCGACGGAAGAGCGCGTGTATATCTGCCCCGCCGTGAGAACCTTCCCGCGAAATACGGAGTAAGAATCCTGCCGGAAAAGCGACAGCAGCGTGCCCGCGCGGCGGTCCTGCCAGTCGCGCGGATAATAGCGCAAAAGCTCGTCGGCGGTCTCGATGCCGAGCCTGCCCAGCAATTCGGCGCGCCTGGGCCCCACGCCTTTTATATATTGGACTGACAGCGGGTTTGTCGCCACACCAAATTGTACAAATTGTGCCTCCGCGCTCCACCACGGCAATTTACGCGAAAAATAAATGATGATGAAAACATTGACATACTTAAGATATGGTTGTAACATACAACTATATAGTTGCTTGTGACAATCATTGATGGATGGAGAGTAAAATGCCTGACACAAAGGAGTTGACCGGCGCGGTGCGCCGTGCGTCGCGCGAAATGGTGCGGGAGCTTGGATTCATGGAAAACAGCGTTTTCGGCCTCGGCGTGACGCATTCCCAGTGCCATGCACTGCTGGAAATGGAGCAGGCGGGTCCGCTCGGCACGCTTGAGCTTTCGTCGCTGTTGCGGCTGGATAAGTCAACCACAAGCAGATTGACGACTGATTTGCTTAAAAGAGGACTCGCGACAGCCGGCAATTGCGGTTCAGACGGACGCCGCAAACCGCTTTCGCTTACGTTGGAAGGCCGCCGATTGGTCGGCAAAATTCATGACTCCGCCAACCGGCAGGTGGAAAACGCGCTTTCCGTGCTGAGTTTGCGGCAGCGAAGTCAGGTGCTACGCGGCATTTCACTTTATGCCAAAGCGCTGGCTCGTGCCGCGCGGGAAAGCCGGTTCAGCATGCGTCTTATAACCGCCGCAGATAATTCCGGCATGGAAGCAGTCATGCGCAGGGTGATGATCGAATTCGGTGTTAAAGGACCCGGCTGTTCAGCCAACGATGCGGAACTCTCGGACATGCACTCCGCGTATAGCAAACATGATTCCGCCTATTTTGTGCTGTTGCTTGACGGGCAAGTAGTCGGTGGCGCGGGCATAGCTCCGCTCAGGGGCGGAGCGCCTGATACTTGCGAATTCAAAAAGATGTATTTCCTGCCTCAAGCCCGCGGGTTGGGATTCGGGCGGAAACTGCTCGATGAATGTCTGTACGCCGCGAAAAATAAAGGCTATAAATATTGCTATCTTGAAACGCTTGGACAGATGCGCCAGGCGCAGCACCTTTACAGAAAGAGCGGTTTCAGGAAACTGCGCGCTCCTCTTGGACAGACGGGCCATTTTAGCTGCCATGAATGGTATCTGAAAAAACTTTTCTGACGGAACGTTCGCCGTAATTTCCGGGAATTCCAGAACAGCATATTCAACTCACGGTAAATTCATTTTGAAAGGGGAAACTTTTACCACCTTGTTGTTTTTCCAGATTACAAGCGGCGTGTTTGTCTTGCGATGCTCAAGAATCAGCTCTGCTACGGCTTCGCGCATGGCTAATACCGCCTTTTCCCCCATGCTAAGTTTCTTTCCGGTTTTACGTTTCATCTGGCGGCTCATTTTTGTACTTTACAAAATTTACTGCGGACAGGTTGCGTGCGCCGCGGCGGGTTGATGGATAAACTGTGTCGTTTTAACCAAAAATTTGAGAAACCGCGTTTAATTTCCTATAATTAACCATCATGGCATACAAGTGCAAAATCTGTGGAAAAGGCCCGGTGACGGGCAAGTCGTACAGCCATTCTCATAAGGCGACCAAGCGGGTCTTCCGCCCGAATCTGCAAAAACAGAAAGTCCGCCTTGACGGGAAAGTGCAGTCCGCGTATGTGTGCACAGCGTGCATCAGAAGCGGCCTCGCCGTCAGACCATAGTTCTCTGGTGGCTCAATCCGGCAACAATCTAAACCGGGCGCAAGTTCTGGCGCAGTATGCCTTGCTTGCGCTCGGTGTTTTGTGCGCCGTGGCAACCTTCTTTACCACCGTTGAAAACCCCGATTTTTTCTGGCATTTCGCCGCGGGCCGCTGGATTATCCAAAACCACGCCCTGCCGCGCGCCGATTTTTTAAGCTGGAGCCGCGCCGGAACGCCGTGGGTGGATTTCGAGTGGCTGACGCAGATTTTTTATTATCTCCTTTACTCCGCCGCAGGATTGCGGGCGCTTTACGCGCTTAAAGTCGCGCTGTTTTCCGTCGCGCTGTGGATTCTTATAAAGCAGTTGAGGCTTTATAACGCGGGCGGCTTGCTTTACGCTGCGCTGCCGTTGTGGGCGGCGGCGCTGCTGCCCAATCTCGATATCCGCCCCGAAAATTTCACTCTGCTATTTTTCACCGCCGAATTCTATTTCCTCGAACTGATGCGCCTCGATAAAATAAAAATCTCGCCGTGGAAACTGTTTGCAGTCTCGCTTGCCGGATTCGGACTGTGGGGAAATTTTCACGCGGGCTGCTTTTACGGCGCGATGCTGGTGGTGTTTTTCGCGGCGGGGGAACTGGCGCGGGTGATGCTGCCGGCGGTATACGGCAAGCCGCGCGCGGATAATTTCGGCAAGACCGCCATGTTCGCGGCGATACTCGCGGGCGGCGCGATGGGGCCGCTGCTCAACCCTTACGGCATCGGTGTGTACACGGTGACTTTCAGCCATTACCGGGACATGGCGAAGCTGCAGGAGTATATCGTCGAGTGGCAGGTGCCGGCTTTCGCCAATATAGTCCAGCGGCCCTACTGGTTTCTGGTGTTTCTGGGTTTTGGCGTGATGATTTGGCGGTCGCTCAAGTATCGCGATATTCCTTACGCGCATCTTTTGGCGATGCTTTATTTCGGGCTGGCCTCGTCGCAATATTCGCGGTATACGATGTTTTACGCTCTTGTCGCCGTGCCCTGCACTGTTTATGCGCTGCGGGATACGAAGCTTTCGGCGCGTGCGGAAAAGCTGCTGAAATGCGCTGCGGCGGTTGTTTTTATGGCGACGGTGCTTCATCTTTCCGTATGGGCGCGCGCGGCGCTGGGGAGAAGTCCCTGGAGGCATTCGGTTATTGCCGAGGGCGCGTGCCGCTACCTTGAAACAAACCGCGGCAGGCTGGCCCCGCTGCGGCTTTACAATCCGTGGGAATGGGGCGGCTACATCAGCTACCGGCTTTATCCCGCGTTCAAGACTTTTCAGGACGGGCGGTATATTTTCCACGGCAACCTTGAGCTGATGCGCAAAGCCGAAAGCGATAACATAAGCTGGCAATCCGCCATGCGCGGCAACGGAGTACAGCTCGCCGTGATGAAGCGCCGGCGCGGTTTTTTTCATCCTGAAAAAGCGCATTCGTTGAAAACCGGCAGAACATCAATTCTGTCGAGGCCGTATTACCACTTTTTCATGCCGAAACAGGACTGGTCTCTGGTTTACTGGGACGCCTACAGCCTTGTCTTCGTCCGCAACGATTCGGCGGACCCGCGCTGGCTTGAGGAAAACCGCTTCACCGTGGTCCGGCCCGACGATTTGGAAGCCGCGCGCTGGCGATTGCGCAACGACTCGCTGGATAAAAAGGTTTTCAACCGCGAATTGCAAATGCTGCTGCGCCGCCTGGGCGTATCGGACGCGCTGACTGACACGCAGTCCGAATTCGCCGGATGGCAGCATTTTCACACTGACGTCAACTGGAGGACACAGCATGGCTGACAAAGTTCTTTGCCGGCAACAACGTGGTAAAAATGGAAAACGAACCCTTATTTCAACAACTCCAGGCTTTGTTGCCATGAAAGTTGTAACTTTTTCCCGGTTTTTGCCGTAAGCTATAGCGAGGGGCTCAGGGCGGCTCGCTTTGCACGTGGTTTTGCAGGTGGCCGTCACTTGCTCCTGATATTTGTATATAATGGTAGCAGTCGTTAACTGGCCGCTATCCAAAACGGATGTTACCGCTTCCCGCATGACTAGGATACCCCGCTA
Source organism: Elusimicrobiales bacterium (assembly GCA_028688475.1). GTDB lineage: Bacteria > Elusimicrobiota > Elusimicrobia > Elusimicrobiales > Elusimicrobiaceae > JAQTYB01. The sequence goes on along the minus strand of JAQTYB010000003.1, from coordinate 33,782 downwards.
AATGAACATTTTCGCCGCTGTTTCGCTGCTGATGCTGTCTGTTCCCGTTTTGGCCCAGGGCCCCGCCTCTCCGGTTGCGGGAGGCGGCAATGCCGCGCCGCCGTCCGCCTCAGTTCCGTACGCCGTCCCTGCGCCCGCCGCGCCGGTTTCCACCGGGGCCGTTTCCGAACAGCCGGTAATCGTTTCCACGCAGCAGACAGCGGAGCAGCGGGCTCTGGCTGTCTCCACAAGCGCCGCCGCGGCGAAACCCGCGGACGCCGACACCGTTTCCATCGGCGACGGGCCGTGGATGGTTTGCCGTGTAGAGTCCGAGGGCCTCGTCAACGTCAAGGAGAAGGTGATAACCAAGCACGTCAAAGCCAGAAAAGGCGAGTTTTACGAGCAGGGCGATATCAATAAAGACATTCAGGCGCTGGTGGGCCTCGGCAATTTTTCCAAAGCGCTGGTGGACATAACCCGCATGGAGGACACCATGAGCGCCAGACATGATACCGCAAGCTATCCCTGCCATAAAGTCATTTACCGCCTCACCGAGCGTCCGCTGGTCGAGGATATCAGCTTCACTGGCCGCAAGAAAGTCTCCAAAGGCACGCTGCTTGACGAAATGACGCTCAAGGAAGGCGACTCCTACGACGAGGTGAAACTCATCGAGGATATCCGCAAAATCAAGGACAAATACTCCGAGAAAGGTTACATAAACGCGAAAGCCGATTTCGCCGCCGAGCCCGGCCCCAAAAAAGGCACGGTGAACGTCAAAATCACTGTGTCGGAAGGCGCGCAGGCGCGCGTCAAAACCGCCGTGTTCGACGGCGCGGCGGGCTATCCGCAGAAAAAGCTCATAAAGGAAACCAAAAACCGCCCCGGCAGGATTTACACGCCCTCCGACATGGCGGAGGACAAAAAAAGCGTCGAGACGTTCTATCTCAACGACGGTTATTACGACTTCAAAATCACGGAATCCTCGGTGACCTTCAACGCCGACCAGAGCGAGGTATATATCCGCCACACCGTCGCCGAGGGCCCCAAATCGCTCTTCGGCGAAACCGCTTTCAGCGGCAATCTGGTGCTCAAAAGCACCGACCTGGCGCGCGCAATCGAGTATAAAAAAGGCAAAATCTTCAAGCAGGAACATTTTGACGACACCATACGCGCCCTTCAGGAAAAATACGCAGATATCGGCTACCTCAAAGCCTCCGTCAAGCCGCAGAAGAATTTCAACGCCGCCACCGGCGCGCTTGACGTCACCTTCGACATCGTCGAAAACAATATCGTCTATATAGACCACGTTGACGTGGGCGGCAACAAAGCCACCAGGACCTACGTGCTGCGCCGCGAGATAACGGTGAGAGAGGGCGACATTTTCCGCTCCTCTAAAATCCGCCGCAGCCAGGAAAAACTGATGAACCTCGGCTTCCTCGACGACGTGGCGATAGACATCTCCCCCACGGCGGACCCCGACAAGGTGGACCTGGCTTTCGACGTGGCGGAGGGAAAACCGGGGATGCTCACGCTGGGCGCGTCCGTCTCGTCGGTGGACGGGCTTTTCGGCGACGTTTCCGTGCAGCACATGAACCTCTTCGGCAGGGCGCAGAAACTGGCGCTGCGCTGGCAGTTCGGCGCGCGCGTGCTGGATTATTCCGTGAGCTGGACCACGCCCTGGGTGAAGGACAAGCCGATAAGCTTCGGCGTCGACGTTTACGACACGCGCCGCCTGCGCCCCTACGGCACCTCCACCAACGCCTACACGGACCACCGCGTTGGCGGCAGACTGCGGCTCGGCCCCCGCTTCGAGGACGACAAATACCAACTCAATCTCGCCTATTCCTACGAGCAGGTGAACGTAAGCAACGTGCAGGACATATACCAGGGCCTCATCATGGAAGGCACCAGCACCACTTCCAAAATCTCGGCGGAGCTCGCCGTGGACACGCGCGACAATATCTGGGACCCCACCCGCGGCTGGCGCAACTCGGTAAGCGGCGAACTCTCCGGCGGGCCGCTGCTCGGGCAGGTGAACCTGTACAAAGGCTCGCTGGCGTCCAGCTTCAACTACAAGCTGTTCTCCATAGGGGATTACCCGCTCGTGTGGGCGTTCTCCAACCGGTTCGGCCTGCTGGGCCGCTACGGCGACACCGCGGACGTGCCGGTGTATGAAAGGTATTTCCTCGGCGGGCAAGACACCATACGCGGCTACGACAACAACGGCCAGGTCGGCCCGCCCAACGGCGGCACGGTGTTCTACGTCTTCAACACGGAGCTGCGTTTTCCCATCGCGCGCGAGAGAAAGCGCACCATCATACAAGGCGCCTTCTTCTTCGACATGGGCAACGACTGGAACAATCTCAACGACGTGAGCATGCAGGTGGGCTCCTCCACAAACCAGCTTAAAACCGGCGCGGGGTTCGGGATACGCTTCACCACCCCCGCCTTCCCGATACGGCTCGACTGGGGGTACGGCTTCAACCACAAGTCCGGCGAGCAGGTGTCGCAGCTCTACTTCACCATTGGGAACCTATTCTGACATGAAACACGCAATCATCGCCCTGTTTTTAACAGCCGCCTGCGCCGCCGGCGCGGGCGCGCTTGAAATCAGCCTTGAGGAAAACCGGGGCGCTTCCGGCAGCGTGGGCTTTGTGGACATGGAGCGCGTTTTCAAGGAGCATCCCGAAACCGTCAAAGCCCGCGAGGAATTCAGCCTGCTGCTGAAAGACAAAAAGGCTTTCCTCGGGCTGAAACGCGAGGAGTTGTCCGCGCTCCGGCAAAAACTGGCCGTGCTTTCCGAAAAGAGAAAAGAGTTCGTCCGCAGGGCTAAGGAAGCGGAGGCTGCGCCGGCGGTTTCCACGGCGGCGTCAGCCGGGGCGCCTGTTTCGACCGCTTCCGTGTCCGGCGCGTACATTTCCGCAATGCCGGCGATTGCGCCGGCCCAGGGTCCTGCGGTTTCAAGCGCCGCGGTCCCGGTGCCGGTTTCCACGGCGGCTGTCGTGACGACGGAAACCGCCTCGCCGGTTTATAAAACCGCCGTCGCCGCCGGGACTGCAACAGTATCAGGACAAAATTTGTTTGACGCCGGCGCGCAGGCGGTGGCGGTCTCTTCCGGCGCGGAGTGCGCGCTGCCCTTGTCCGCCGACACAGACACGCTGGAAGGGCTTGACGGCGCGATTTCAACCGCGCGGAGCGATATCTCCGCCCGCGAGGCGCTGCTCAAGGATTACCGGAAAAAAACCGAAAAAGAGCTTGTGGACCTCGAAGGCAAGCGTTCCGAGATTATTCTCGGTAAAATATATTTCGCGCTGCGCGAACTCGCCATCGCGGAGCATCTGAGCGTGGTCGTGGACAAGAAAAGCACGCTTTACGGCCAGAACGCGGTTGACCTGACCTCGAAGCTGCTCGACAAGCTCAGTTGCGAAGAGCAGGAGCGCGGAGCGCCATGAAACTGACACTTTCCGAAGTAGCCGCCATCACCGGCGGAGAGCCGGACGGCAACCCCGCGCTGGAAATAACCGGCCTCGCGCCGGCTGAAAAAGCGGGCGAAGGCGAACTCGCGTATATTTCCGATTTATCCGGCAAAATCCGGCTTGACGACGTGAAGGCCTCCTGCGTCATCCTGCCGCTTGCCGCCAAAGGCGCGCCGCGCGCCTGCAAAGGCGGCGTGGTTTACGCCGCCAATCCGCAGCTGGCTTTCACGCTCGTGATGCGCAAATTCGCGGAGGAACTGTCGCCCAAACGCGCGCCTGGGATTCATCCCTCCGCCGTGGTGGACGTTTCGGCGCAAATCGGCGCGGGCGCGTCCGTCGGGGCGCATTGCGTGGTGGAAAAAAACGCCCGCGTCGGCGAAGGGACAGTCCTTTATCCCAACTGTTTCATCGGCGAAAACGCCGTCGTGGGCAGAAACTGCCTTTTTTATCCCGGCGTCGTGCTGCGCGAAAACTGCACGGCGGGCGACAGGGTTATAATCCATCCCAATTCCGTAATCGGGGCCGACGGCTTCGGCTATATCCAGCATGAAGGCCGCCACGAAAAAATTCCCCAACTGGGCCGCGTGGTAATTGAAAACGATGTCGAAATCGGCGCTCTCACCGCCATAGACCGCGCCGCTCTGACAGAAACGCGCATCGGCGCGGGCACCAAAATAGACAATCAGGTGCAAATTGCGCACAACGTGCGCATCGGCAAGGACTGCATAATCGTCGCGCAGGCGGGAATCGCCGGTTCGTGCACTCTGGGCGACGGCGTGGTCATCGCCGGACAGGTGGGCGTGGTGGACCATGTAAATATCGGCAGCTATTCCGTCATAACCGCCGGCTCCGGCGTGATGCACGACGTGCCGGAGAAAAGCGTACTGTTTGGCGTGCCGGCCCGCCCGCACAGGCAGGCGTTCAAAATACTGGCGATTATAAACAAGCTGCCCGAGATGTACGACTTTTTCAAGAAGCTCAAAAAGCAGTCCGAGGCGAAATAACCGATGCGGACCACGCTGCGAACCGCCGCACGGCTTGAAGGGACGGGGCTGCATACCGGAGCGCGCTGCTCGCTCGAACTGCGTCCGTCGCGCGAATCCGCCGGAATACGTTTTTTCCGTACGGATATAAAAGACAGCGTTCCCGTGTCAGCGCGGCTGGAAAATGTCCGCTCCACGGTGCGCGGCACCAATTTGTCGGGCGGCGGCTGCGAGGTTTTCACCGTCGAGCATGTGCTGTCCGCATTGGCGGCTTTTGAAGTGGACGACGCCGATATTTTCATGGACGGCCCCGAGCCGCCCGCGCTGGACGGCTCCGCCATCGGGTTTGTCCGCGCGCTGGAAACCGCGGGCACGGCGAGTTATGAGGCGCGGGCGGTTCAACCGTTCGCCGTCAAAAACCCCGTCGAGTACCGCGACGGGCAGGCATATTACCGCGCAGAGCCGGCGGGACGGCTTGAATATTCCTGCACATTCATTTCGCCGCATCCGCTGGTGAGCAGGCAGGAATTTTCGCTGGTTTTCACCCGCGAGGCGTACATTAAAGAAATCGCGCCCGCGCGCACTTTCGGTTTCGAGGAAGAAATAGAAGCCTTGCGCAAAGCCGGGCTGGCAAAAGGCGGCTCGCTTGAAAACGCGGTCATCATCACGAAAACGGGCTTTCTGGCAAAGGATGGATTGCGGTTTTCCGACGAAGCGGTGCGCCACAAGCTGCTGGACATGATTGGCGATTTCATGCTGGCCGGCAAACGCCTTGAGCGGATGAAAATATCCGCGACATGCGGCGGACACGCGCATAACGTGAAATTCGCGCGGCAATTGCTGCAATCTATTTAAGAGGTGCTATGAGCGAAACAGAAAATAAAAATCTCGAGTTTCTGCTTGCCGCCACGCCGGTTCGCATCATGAAAATAACGGATATCCTCGCCGCCATCCCTCACCGTCCGCCCTTCCTGCTGGTGGACCGCGTGGAAATAGTTGTGGAGAGAAAATACGGCGTCGGCGTCAAATGCGTAACGGTCAACGAGCCGTTTTTTCAGGGGCATTTCCCCGGCAATCCCATCATGCCCGGCGTGCTTATGCTGGAGGCTATGGCGCAAACCTGCGCCTCGATGGTGATGAGCCTGGAGCAGTTCCGGGGCAGAAACGCTTTTTTTCTGGCGATAGATAACGCCAAATTCCGACAGATGGTGATTCCCGGCGACGTTTTGAAAATGGCGGTGGAAATAACCCGCCTCGCCAAAGCTGGCCGCGCGCACGGCGAGGTTTACGCCGGCGGCAAGCTCGCCGCCGAGGCGGACATGACTTTCATATTGTCCGAAGGAGACGCACGCTGACATGACTGCCAAAATACATCAGACCGCGGTCGTACATCCCTCGGCGGAGCTCGCCGACGGCGCGGAAATAGGCCCATATACCGTAATCGGCGAAGGCGTTAAAATCGGCGCGGGAACCCGCGTCGGGCCGCATTGCATAATCGAATTCGCAGAGATAGGCAAAAACAACCAGATAACCGGCCTCGCCTGCATCGGCACCCCCGCGCAGGATTTTTGCTACAAGGGCGAAAGAACCGGAATAATCATCGGCGACAATAATTTTATCCGCGAAGGCGTCTCGCTGCACCGCGCCAGCAAGCCGGAATGGATTACCAAAATCGGCAGCAACTGCATGTTCATGGCGAACTCCCACGTCGCCCACGACGGGCTGGTGGGCGACGGCGTGATTATGGTCAACAGCGCCGCGCTGGCGGGGCATTGCGAGGTGGGGGACAAGGCGCTTATATCGGGCCTCGCCGCCGTACATCAGTTCACGCGCGTTGGTACGCTCGCCATGGTCACAGGCGGCGCGATGGCGAACCTCGACGTGCCGCCCTACTGCCGCGCTCAGGGCGACCGGGCAAAGCTCGTCGGCCTAAACGCCATCGGGATGCGGCGCAACGGCGTCGCGCGTGAAAATATCAAAAACGTGAAGGACGCTTACAAGACGCTGTTCTTTTCGGGGCTGCGGCTCACGGATGCGATAGCGAAACTAAAGGAAACCCGGCTATCGCCCGAAGCGCAGCTTTTCGTTTCTTTCTGCGAAACTTCCAAGCGCGGCGTCATGCGTCCGAGAATGCGGCTGGCGGGCGCGGCGGAAGACGAGGCGGATGAATAAGATAGGCCTTATAGCCGGCGCGGGCAAATTCCCCGTGCTTTTCGCCAAAGAGGCCGTCCGCAACGGCTGCGAAGTCTATGTCGCGGGCATAAAAGGCGTCACCTCGCCGGAACTGGAGGGTATCGCCGCCTCGGTGGAGTATTTCAGGCTGGGCCAGATTTCGGGGCCGATAAATTTTTTCACCAAAAACGGCGTCGCCAGAACCGCCATGTCGGGGCTGGTGCGGCATAGCTCCATTTTCGGCGGCGTCATGCCCGATTTGCGCGGCGCGAAGGTGCTGGCGCTTCTAAAAGACATGCGCGCGCAAACTATCCTCGGCGCGATTGCCGACGAGTTGAAGCGAGACGGCATCGAACTGGTAAGCTCCGCCACTTTTCTGGAGCATTTGCTCGCCCCCAACGGTTCGCTTACGAAAGCGAAACCGGACAAAATCCAGCTAAGCAATATCGCGCTGGGCTGGAAAATCGCTAAAGAACTTTCCCGCATGGACGTAGGGTTGACCGCCGTGCTGGCGGATATGTCAGTCGTCGCGCTGGAAGGCATGGAAGGCACCGACGCCTGCATACTGCGCGCCGGCGACATCTACCGCCGCGCGCTTGACGACGGATTCCCCAAAGGCAAAAGCGGTTTGGTTGTGGTGAAGGTGGCGCGCCAAAAACAGGATTTCCGCTTCGACCTCCCCGTAATCGGCAAAGGCACCATAGAGTCCATGCAAAAAACCGGCGCCAAAACGCTCGCCGTAGAAGCCGGACGCACGCTGATTATAGAAAAAGACGAAGTACTGGCAATGGCAAACAAGCAGGGCATTTCGATAACGGGATTGGATGATGAATCCGTACAAGGACATACAAGATAGTATGCTGTCTCCGAAATCCATGCAAAGGGGAAAAGAGGGGGAATAATGTCTCCCAATTATTATATTGATAATGAGGATGGTGGTGGCGGCGGAGATTATGATATCACTATTGTCCCAAATGTATTTGAGTCTAAAATCAGACTTGAAACGCACTGTTGTGAACTTGAAGAACATGGCAAACTAGAATTGGCGATAGCTGATTATCGTAAGGGACTAGTCCTTTTGCCCAATGATGTTATTGAAATTTCCAGACTTTTGGGCCATGTGCTGAAAAAACTTGGTTGCAAACTGGAGAAAGAAAGAAAACTTACAGGAGCTATAACTTGCTACCGTGAGGCGAAGGAAAGGTTGCAGGACGCTTCTGAAGTTTCTGAGCTTTTGGGATATGCGTTGAAAAAGCTAGGTCATGAATTTGAAAGGCAAAACAAACTTGCAGATGCTATAGCTTCCTATCGTGAGGCGATGAACCTGTTGCCGAACGTTGTCCCCGAGGTTTCCAAACTTTTGGGATGTGCGCTAAAGAAATTGGGGGGTGAACTTGAAAAACAAGGAAAACTGATAGATGTTATAGGGAGCTATCGAAAGGCGAAGAGTCTATTGCCGGAAGATATTGAAATCCCTAGACTTTTGGGGCATGCACTTAAAAAATTTGGTTATGAACTTGAAAAACAAGGCAAACCAACAGAAGCTGTAACTCACTATCGTGAGGCGAATAACTTATTGCCCAAGGATGCCGAATCGCGATATTTACTGGGCCGCGTGTTTAAAGAACTAGGTAAGCTGAACGAAGCTATAGCTTTTTTTAAAGAGGCAATAAATTTAGGATTGAATAATGTAGATGTGCGTACTAGTCTAGGACTTGCTCTTCAAGAGAAGGCGGACGCATTCAAAGAACAGGGCGAAAACGACGAAGCCATGTTTTGTTATCGCGAAGCACTAAAGTGCTTCTCAGATGCACCTTCTTCTTGTTATCGCGACATTGTTCAAAATAATATCCACCGGCTTAATTCTGCAACGTAACTTTTGACCTTACTTAGAGTTTTTTGTTTAGCTTTGCTTTAGGGGCAAAATCTGCCGGGAGGCGGGGATATGGAGCTTATAGACTGCATTAGTCCGATAGACGGGCGTTACCGCAACAGCGCGGAGCCGCTGGCGGCGCGGTTTAGCGAAAAGGCGCTGATTAAGTATCGCGTTAAAGTTGAAGTCGAATACCTGATTGCCCTTAGTGGCGTCAAAGGCGCGCTGAAACCGCTCTCCGCCGTGCAAAAAGCTAAGCTGCTGGCGATAGCCGAAGTTTCCGACGCGGACGCCGCGCTTGTCAAAAAAATAGAAACGCAGGGCCATGCCGGTATTCCCGCCACGAATCACGACGTTAAAGCCGTAGAGTATTTCATCCGGCTTAAACTCAAGGCCGCCGGACTTTCGCATATCGCCGAATGGACTCATTTCGCGCTTACATCCGAGGACACGAACAATCTTTCTTATGCGCTGATGGTAGGCGACGCGCTGGCTTTCGAGATAATACCCGCGCTGGAAAATCTCCGCGCGCAAATCGAAAAACTGGCCCTCGCCCACGCGGCGGACCCGCTGCTTGCCCGCACCCACGGCCAGCCCGCCGTGCCGACGACGTTCGGCAAGGAGTTCAAGGTTTTTTCCGCCCGCCTCGAACGCCAAATCCGGCAATTGAAGGCCATGTCCCTCCCCGCCAAATTAAACGGCGCGGTCGGCAACTATAACGCTCATCACGCCGCGCTGCCGCAAACGGACTGGCTGGCTTTCACGCGCAAATTTATCGCGCAGTTGAACGCGGGCCGCAAAATAAAACTGGAAGCCAACATCTTCACCACTCAAATCGAGCCGCACGACGGCCTCGTCGAAATTTTCGACTGCCTGCGCCGCGCGGACATGGTACTGGTTGATTTCTCGCAGGATATGTGGCGCTATATCAGCGACGGGCTGATTATCCAGAACACCGTAGCCGGCGAAATAGGCTCATCCACCATGCCGCAGAAGGTGAACCCGATTGATTTTGAAAACGCGGAGGGAAATTTTGGCGCGGCCAACGCGCTGTTCACGTTCTTCTCGGCGAAGCTGCCGGTGTCGCGCCTTCAGCGCGATTTGTCGGACTCCACAACGCTGCGCAGCGCCGGCTCCGCGTTCGCCTATAATCTCATCGCCTGCAAGGCGTTATTGCGCGGGCTTTCAAAAATCCGGGTGAACGCCGCCGCCGCGCTGGAGATGCTGCGCGCTTCGCCGGAGGTTATCGCCGAGGGCGCGCAAACCATACTGCGCCGCGAAGGCGTAACCGGCGGCTACGAAAAAATGAAAGCGCTGACGCGCGGCAAAAAGCTTTCCCTCGCCGGATTCGCGGTTTTCGTGGACGGGCTGGACGTTGCGCCAAAAACAAAGGCGGAGCTGAAATCGCTCCGCCCTGAAACCAACACCGGCCTCGCCGCCAAAATCGCGCGGCTTAAAATTTAGACTTTCGGCTTCGTTCTGGACCCCGGTTTTACCAGCGGGAGGCCTTTTTTGCACAGCGGGCATTCCTCGGCTTTCCACGTCTGGATTTCCACTTTCAGCGCGCTCTCGAATTTCACGCCGAAATTGGTTTTTCCGCCGGAACGGTCCACCAGCGAGGCCGCGCCGGCGAAAACGCCGCCGCAGTCTTTGACCACCTGCAAAACTTCGTTGGTGGACTTGCCGGTGGTGATGACGTCCTCGGTGATAACGCAGCGCTCGCCCGGCCTTATCGAAAATCCGCGCCTTAAGCTCATCACGCCGTTTTCGCGTTCGGCAAACAGCGAGCGCACGCCAAGATGGCGCGCCATCTCGTAGGAAACCAGAATGCCGCCCAGCGCGGGGCCGATTACGAAATCTATCTTGTCGTCCTTGAACCGCGCCGCCAGTTCCTTGCAAAGCTGAGCGGCGGCGGCGGGGTTTTGCAGCACCAGCGCGCATTGCATGTACCTGTCGCTGTGCAGTCCGCTGGAAAGCAGAAAATGCCCGTTGAGAATCGCGCTATTGTCGGTGAATATTTTCAATGCTTCCTGTTGGTTCATTTTACCGCCTCCTTGATTTCAGCAAGTATAGCTTCGCAAGCCGCGACCGGGTCCGGCGCGGCGGTAATCGGCCTGCCCACCACCAGATAATCCGCTCCTGCGGCAATGGCGGAAGCGGGCGCGGCAATGCGCTTCTGGTCGCCGGACGCGCTGCCCTGCGGGCGTATCCCCGGCGTGACAAGCTTAAATTGCGGGCCAAGTCCGGCGCGCAGCAAAGCTGTTTCCTCCGGCGAGGAAACAACGCCGTCCATGCCGTTTTCTTTCGCCAGCGCGGCGAGGCTTAACACCGTGGTTTTCACATCATTCTTAAAACCCACAGCCGCAAGCAGTTCCGCGTTCATGCTGGTCAGCACGGTTATCGCCAGCAGGAGGGGCCGCCTGCCGGAAGTTTTCCCCACCGCTTCGCGCACCTTACGCAGCATTTCCGGCCCGCCGGAGGCGTGCATCGTCATCATAAAAACGCCGAGGTTCGCCGCCGACACCGCCGCGCCTGCCACCGTGTTTGGGATATCGTGGAACTTCATGTCCAGAAAAACCTCCGCGCCGGTCCTGCGGACTTTTTCCACGACCGACGGGCCGCAGGCAGTGAACAACTGGCTGCCGATTTTGAATATTTTCACGCGGCCTTCCAGTCTGCGCGTCAGTTCAAGCGCGGGAGTTTCGGTTTCATAATCCAGCGCGACTATCAGCCTTTCTTCCGGTTTCATGCGATAAGTTTCCCCCTTAATTCGTCGAGTGAGGCGATTTTGTTTTCGCGCAGCCATCTCTCCATGCCGGAAAGTATTTCCGGCGCGGCGAACGGGTTTGTCAGGTTCGCGGTGCCGACTTCCACCGCCGTGGCGCCGCAGAGGATGAATTCCAGCGCGTCCTCCGCCGTGGTTATGCCGCCGCAGGCTATTACCGGGATATCAAGCGCGCGGACCGCGTCCCATACCAGTTTGAGCGCGACGGGTTTTATCGCCGGGCCGCTAAGTCCGCCGGTGATGTTGGCAAGGCGCGGCTTGCGCGTCTTCAAGTCCACCGACATGGCGGGCAGCGTGTTGATGAGGCACACAGCGTCCGCGCCGGCGTTTTGCGCGGCCAGCGCGGTTTTGGTTATGTCGGTCACGTTGGGCGAGAGCTTCGCTATCGCCGCCAGCCCGCACTTTTTCCTGACGGCTGAGACGACAGCCTCTATCGCGCCGCAATCCTGCGAAATCATGTTCTTAACCGCGCCGTGCAGCACGTTGGGGCAGGACAGGTTCAGCTCCAGCGCGTCGGCGCAGCCGCTGGTTTCGACAGCCAGCGCCATGTCGGCGAATTCCGCCGGGCCGCCCGCCGAGATGCTGACCACGACGGCGGTTTTGAGCCTGCGCAAAAAAGGCGCTTTGTTTTTGAGGAACTCCTCCAGCCCGCCGTTTTGCAGTCCCACCGCGTTAAGCATCCCCGACGGAGTTTCCGCCATGCGCGGCGGCGGGTTGCCCGCGCGCGGCAGCGGGGTTATAGTTTTAGTGACCACCGCGCCCAGCCGGTTTATATCGTACAATTCCGCGAATTCCGTCCCGTGGCCGAAGGTGCCCGACGCGGTCATCACCGGATTTTTGAGGCGCAGCCCGCCAATGCTTATTTCAAGTTGGACCATGCCACCTCCAGCGCGTTGAACACCGGCCCGTCCTTGCAGGCGCTTTTGTAGCCCGCGACAGTCGGCACAGGACAGCACAGGCACACGCCGATGCCGCAGGCCATGCGTTCCTCCAGCGAAACATAGCACGGCGTTTTGAATTGAGCGCATACCGCCGCCGCGCGCTTTAGCATCAGGTTCGGCCCGCAGGCGCAGACGGTCGTCTTGCCGCCGGCTTGCGCCAGCTCGTTTTCCAGCAGGACGGTTGCAAGACACTGTTTGCCTTTTGAGCCGTCCTCGGTGCAGGCAATCACTCTGGCCCCCGTCTCCCTGAACGCGGCGGCGCATAAAACCCCCGACGAGGATTTCGCGCCGAGTATGACGGTCAACCCGCGTTTTTTGCCCAGCTTTTGCGCCAGAAAAACCAGCGGCGCGACGCCCATCCCGCCGGCGAGCAGAATCACCCTGCCGGAGTTTATCGCGGGAAAACCGTGGCCGAGCGGCCCCAGAATGTCGAGCATCGTTCCCGCTTTAAGCGCGGACAGGGCGAATGTCGCCGCGCCGACAACGCGGTAGAGCACCTTTATGGTATTGCCGTCCACGCGATGGATGCTAAACGGCCTGCGCAATATATGCTCGCCGCCGGGCACGCGCACATGCACGAACTGGCCCGGTTTAGCGGCGGCGGCTATTTTGGGCGCGTCGAATGCCGCCAGCCAGACCCCGTCGGCGATTTTGCGGTTTGAGAGGAGCCTGCAGTTCCAGTTTCGCATGGTCAGACCAGTTGCCCGCCGCTGACGAGGCGCTTGCCGGAAACGAAAACTTCCATCGCCAGCCCGGTCAGCTTCCAGTCTATGAACGGCGAGTTCTTGCTGCGCGAGGCTACCTCCTCCGCCGTATACAGCAACTCCGCCTTCGGGTCCAGCACCGTAACGTCGGCGGGTGCGCCTTTCGAGAGCGTGCCGGCGGGAATGCCGAGTATTTTGGCGGGCGCGGAGGACAACAGCTCTATAAGCCGTGGCCAGTCCAGCACGCCTTTGTTTACAAGTTCCATCACCGAGATGCTCAGCGCCGTTTCCAGCCCGATTACGCCGAATGAGGCGGCGTCGAATTCCACATACTTGTCGTGCAGTCCGTGCGGGGCATGGTCGGTGGCGATGGCGTCGAGCGTGCCGTCGGCCAGCGCCTCCTTTATGGCCTTCACGTCGTAATCGGCGCGCAGCGGCGGGTTCATCTTGGTGCGGGTGTCGTAATTGGCGCAGGCTTCGTCGGTGAGCGTGAAATGGTGCGGCGCGGCCTCGGCGGTGACGCGCACGCCGGCCTTTTTGGCTTTGCGGATGAGGTCGCACGATTCCTTGCAGGAGACGTGCGCGATATGCACCAGCGCGTCGAGCCCGCGCGCGTACTCGATGTCGCGGCGGACCATTTCGTATTCCGCCTGGCGCGGCATCCCGCGCATGCCGAGCTTGGTGGACATGAAGCTTTCGTTCATCACGCCCTTGCCGGAAATTTTGGAGTCCTCGCAATGGTCTATCAGCAGCAGCCCCGCCCGCGCCGATTCGCGCAGCGCCTTCCTGAAAATCCCGTCGTCGGCGACGCAACAGCCGTCGTCGGTGACGGCCAGCGCGCCAGCCGCCTTGAGTCCGGCGATATCCGTGAGCTGCGCCCCCTGCCTTCCCTTTGTGACCGCGCCGGAAACATAGGCGTGCACCACCGATTCCTTATGCGCCTGCTCCTTTAGCCCGCGCGCCATTTCCGGCGTGTCAACGGCGGGGTCGGTGTTGGGCATCATCAGCACGCTGGTATAGCCGCCTTTGAGCGCGGCGCGCGAGCCGCTTTCCAGCGTTTCCACGTCCTCGCGTCCGGGAGTGCGCAAATGCACGTGCATGTCCACAAATCCGGGGGCGACTATCATGCCCTGCGCGTCAATCGTCTGCGCGCCTTTCGGGGAGGGTATTTTTTTGCCGATATTTTCTATTTTTCCGTCGGACAGGAGCAGGTCCGCCACGGCGTCTAAATTATTCGCCGGGTCTATGCAGCGGCCGTTCTTTATAAGGTATTTCATAGCGACGCCTCCTTAGCGGTTGCGGTCAGGTAGATGACTGCCATGCGGACCGCGACGCCGTTTGTAACCTGCTCGAGGATGACCGAGTTGGGTCCGTCGGCCACCTCGCTGGACATTTCTATGCCGCGGTTCATCGGGCCCGGGTGCATGACGACGATATCATGTTTCGCTTTTTGCAGCCGTTCCTGCGTTACGCCGTATTTGCGGAAGTATTCAGTGCGCGAGGGGAACGCCTGCGCGCAGTCGCGCTCGAATTGCATTCTAAGCACGTTTATGGCGTCGGCTCCGGCGATGGCCTCGTCCAAATCCGTGGTTATCTTCACGCCGAATTTCTCTATCCCGACCGGCAGCAGCACCGGCGGCGCGCAGACGGTTACCTGCGCCCCCAGTTTCGTGAGCCCCCATATGTTGGAGCGCGCCACGCGCGAATGCGCGATGTCGCCTATTATGCTGACCCTGAGGCCTTTGATGTCGCCCAGCCTTGAGCGCAGCGTGTACATGTCCAGCAGCCCCTGCGTCGGGTGCTCGTGCCAGCCGTCGCCGGCATTTATGACGCAGGCTTTCACCGCGCGCGACAGCATCGCGGGCGCGCCCGCCGCGCCGTGGCGGACGATGAGCGTGTCCACCTCCATGGCTTCGATGTTGCGCGCGGTGTCAACGAGGGTTTCGCCTTTTTTAACGCTGGACGTGGCGATATTGAGCGTCAGCACGTCGCAGGAAAGGCGCTTTGCCGCCAGCTCGAACGAGGCCGAGGTGCGGGTGGACGGCTCGAAAAACAGGTTCGCCACCGTCTTGCCGCGCAGCGTGGGGACTTTCTTTATCGAGCGGGTGGTGACCTGCTTGAACGAGTCGGTGGCAGCCAGTATATGCTCTATTTCGGCGGCGCTCAGGTATTCGAGGCCGATAAGGTCTTTGCGGTTCCAGTTCATTGTTATTTTCTCTCCACGACGACTTCGTCGGCGCCGTCGCATTCCTTCATGCGCACGCGAACCAGTTCCGATTTGGCGGTGGGGATGTTCTTGCCCGCGTAATCGGCGCGTATTGGCAGCTCGCGGTGGCCGCGGTCAACCAGCACGGCAAGCTCTATGCGGGCGGGGCGGCCCAGGTCTATGAGCGCGTCCAGAGCGCAGCGCACCGTGCGCCCGGTGTAGAGCACGTCGTCGGCGAGTATTATCGTGCGGCCCTGCACATCGAAGTCCACTTCGGTGGAGTGCATGAGCGGCTGCTCGGACTGCTGGCTCAAATCGTCGCGGTAGAGCGTGATGCCCAGATAGCCGCGCTCGATTTTTTTGCCGGCGAGCTCGCTCACCTTGTCCGCCAGGCGGGCCGCTATGTATGCGCCACGCGTTTTTATGCCGACTATGGCGAGGCCCGGCTCGTCGCCCCGGCGCTCGACAATCTCGTGGGCCAGCCGCGAGAGGGTTTTGCCCATGGCGGCGGAATCCATGATTACTGTTTTTTTGTCTGTCATGGCGTTGCGCTCCTGCGCTGTTTTTGGGGGAATAAAAAAGCCTTACCCCTGTCTGCGCGGGTAAAGCGGGAAAGTGCCATCAAGCCTCCTTTTCGGCCTCGCGGGGCGGAGTTAAAGGACGTCTGATGACAGCCTAGCAATTTTGCGGCGGCATGGCAAAATCTGCGGCGGGAAACAAAAAGCCCGCCGCACAGGCGGGCTTTTTGCGTTTTACTTTTCGCTAAATGCCGTCCGCCGCGCCTAGCGCGTCGCTGACCAGCGGCCTGGCGGAGATGCCGGTTCCTACGGCCTGCTTCATCCATTCCTGCGGGATGATGCCGCCGATTTTGCACATGCGCTCCATTTCCGCCGGCAGGGCGCGGGGTTTGAGATAATCCTCAAGCTGGTACGCTATTATGTGCCCCAGCGGGTAATTCGGCACATACAGCGGATAATTCAGCAGATGTGAATAAATGGCCAGCAGCGGGCTGTCCTTTACGCCGAAGACGGGCGCATAATATTTGTTCCAGACGTCTTTCGCAGCGGAGGCCACGGCTTCCTTCAATTGTTGCGGCGTCGCGTTGGGGTGCGCGTCAAGCCAGCGCCAGGCCTGCATGTCCGCAAGCGCCACGCCGGCGATTTCGCGCGCGGCCCAGAAATTGTCCAGCGTTTTGAGCGCGGCGGTTTTTCCGCCCGGGTTATCCATGCCGAGGACGGACAAATCCCTGTCCTGGAACATGAACGCGAACCCCTCGCTGAACGCGCTGTTGGGCACGCCGCGCAGGAAATGGTGGTCCATTTCATAAAGCGAGAACGTCTGCTCCACGGTATGTCCCAGTTCGTGCATCGCGGTGTTGAAGCCATGATAGTCCAGCCCATCGCGCCCGAACCGGACGCACAGATGCGCTTTTTCGCCGCGCATGTCCGCCTGCTGGGCGTGGCCGCTGCCGCGGCAGTCCTGCACCTCTATTTTGGAGGCGATGAAATCCGCTTTGTCGCCCTCGAAGCCGAGTTTTTCGAGTATCGCCGGTAGACCGTCCTGAAATGCCTGCATCGTCGGGTATTTTTTGCGGCAGAGCGCGTCCAGCTTTTCCTGCGGCACCTCGCTTCTGGCTTTGAAGCCGTCATACCAGATATCGAACGGCAGCAAATCGCGGCCAAGCCGCTTTTTTATAAGCGCGCCGACCTTTCCGGCGGCGCCCACATCCAGCAACTGCTCGAAAAGCGCCTGCGCCTGCGCTTCGGGTATCTCCTTTTCCAGATTGAAGGTGCGGTCGCGGCGCGTCGGGTAATTAGGGTAATAGGGCGCTTCAAGCTGGTAGGTTTTGAAATTATGCAGCCAGATTTTGTACCGGGTGTCCGGTTCCCGCGCGGCCTGCGCGCCGTCCGCCGTGTTGTCAACGGGGTTCCAGAGTGTCTGCGAGCTGTTCACCACCTGCGCGGGTATCTCCTGGGAGATTATGCGCGTCATCATGGTTTGGATGAGCTTCTGCCTGTCCAGATTGGCCGCCGGGCTGGAATAGAGCCCCTTTAGCTCGTCGCGCAGTCCCCAGTGGGATTGCAGCATGAGCCCCGGCCCGAACGCCGGCTTGCCGTCGGCTCCGGCGACATGGTCCATGTAGATATTGTAAGAGCCGATATATTCCTCGGCGGCGGCGAGCGATTTGGCCAGTTCCTGCTCCAATTCCGCCGGAACGCGGTAGGCGAACAGCTTTGTCAGCCGCGCCTGCGCCCATTGCCGCCGGGACCACGACGGCCCCTCTTCCGAGCATTGCTTGAGCGTTTTCACCGGAAAATTGAGCAGGACGCTAAAGGCCAGTTTGGTGGCAAACATATCCTCCTGTAGATGCGCCGCCGGGGAATAGGAGGCGAAAATCCGGTCCGCCGGGTGCAGCGGGCCGGTGTTGACGTCCATCGCGCGGTGCGTTTGCGCGTACAGGGCGGTGAAATGGCCGTCTATATACTCGAACTGCTCCTCTATTTTATCGAACAGCGTGTCGAGAGCCGCGCCCGTCAGGAAATTGGCGGAGCAGAAATCCGCGAACTCGGCGGCGGAGCCGTCGTCTTTCGTCCACACGCGGGCGGCCTGATTGACGCCCAGCGTTATGCGCTCGGACTGCGCGGGAAATTTCTCCCTGAGCGCGGCTATGGTTTTCGCCGCGGTTTCCGGTTTGATGAAGGCGCCGGACTGCGCCGCGAACAGAGCGGACGACGACGCCAGCAGCAGCGCGGCGACAAAATAAAGCGTTCTTTTCATTGAGGGCTCCTTTCCGGTTTTCGCTTCGGGCATGGAAACATGATACAAACAACGGCGCGCAACGCAAACAGCAAAAAAAGGTGGAATCCGCCGTCAGAGCCTGCCAATCTGGCCACAAACACTCCTCATCCCCGAGGACAAGCGTGGGCGAGGTATATTCCTAAAATAGAAAGCTCCGCTACCGCGAAGGCGCAGACTGGTAGTTCGCTCTCCATAGAGAAACTATAAATCACTTGTTGGAAAAGCAACAGAAATGTATACTTTATCTATGCACAGTAAAAAGAAACTATATATTCGTAATTTGCAGACCTCGCTGAATGCGGCGGTTCATAAAAAACAGTCGGTTCTAATGCTTGGACCGCGCCAAGTCGGCAAGACCACTTTGGTCAAAAGCATTCTTGAATCCGTAAATAATTTTACTACCTATTCGTTGCAAATTCCCGAAATCCGGCTTGGTTTGGAAAAAGACCCTTCGCTGCTAATCCGTCAGCTTAAGGCCGGCAAGCCGCATCCGATAGTTTTTATTGATGAAGCGCAAAAAGTGCCTGAATTATTTGACGCTATCCAATACCTCATTGACGAAAAACTGGCGGCTTTTATCGTTACCGGCTCGTCCGCCAGAAAGCTCAAACGCAAAGGCGGCAACCTTTTGCCGGGCCGTCTTAAAAGTTTTCACCTGGACCCGCTCGCATGGAATGAACTGGGCTGGATTCGCGGCGCGAACATCAAAGAACTGTCCATCGCAAATCTTCCGAATCACGCCGAGTATAGTTTTGAAAAATCGCTTATTTTCGGCACATTGCCTGGCATTGTGAATCAAAACACCGACTCTGACCGCAAAGACTTTCTTAAAGCCTATTCCGAAATCTATCTTGAGGAAGAAATCCGCGCGGAGGCGCTCAGCCGGAAAATCGGGGCTTTTTCGAGGTTTTTGGAGTTAGCCGCCCAGGAGTCCGGCACCGCGCCTAATTTTGCAAAACTTTCGATGGAAGCCGGAGTGAGCGCCCCCGCCATCAAAGAGTTTTATAATCTGCTGGAGGAAACGCTGGTGGCCGAGCGGGTTGACGCTTACCTTAAAAACGCCAGAAAACGGATACTCCGTTCCGCGCGATACTATATGTTTGATTTGGGCGTGCGCAACAGCCTGGCCCGATTGCCGATGACGGAAGAATTGATAAACTCGCAAAAGGGCGTACTTTTTGAACATGCGGTAATGCTGGAAACAATCCGCAGGATAAGAGCTTTGGGGAAAGATTACAAAGTTTGCTATTGGCGAACCGCGTCCGGCTTGGAAGTGGATTGCGTGATAGACACCGGCTCCGGCGTCATTCCAGTGGAGATTAAATCCTCCGCGCATGTGCGGCTCGCGGATGTGCCCGGATTGGTTGCTTTTTTGCAGGAATATCCCAAACAAGCACAGCAGGGATTCGTGGTCGCGCAAACAGACAGGCCGGAGAGGCTATCGGATAATATCACCGTGCTTCCGTGGCATTCTATCTAGCGGACACGCCGGAAAAATGGAAACGCAGCAAAATATCGTTACGGTTTTAGGCAGTTTGCCGCGCAAACGGGGCGGTAGAGGTTAATGATATAATACAGTCTGCCCCGCCAGTTTGCAAAAAGCATACAAAAGTTAGGCAAAAGCATAACAATTGCCAATACAAAGCAAGGCTTCAGTTTTCTCACTGAAGCTTTGTTATAATAAATACCATGGGAAATATCTTTATTATTGCTTTTAGCCTTGCAGTAATGGTTGCTGGAGCTTATGTGACAAAGAAAAACTCCAAATTGCCAAATTCAACCACTATTGTCCAGCCATCCGAAACGCTCCTTTCCATACAAGCAATTAGCAACCAGTTTCTTAACCGGGCAGCCCAAAGCGGACTAATATTGTCGTTTGTGCCTGAGATTCGAGAGTGGACTCGTCCCTCCCTAATCTCGTGGCGTCAAGAGGCACGCGCTGTGGCTGTCCCAAATTGGAGTGAACTATCGGAAACCCAACACGCCCTTTTACTACGGATGGCAGGCACGGGGAATGACGAACTATTGTTTAACTACCTGTTTCGCTGGTTTTTCGTGCCGCATGAGCTTTCCCATGCACTGGAAACAAATCTGGGCGGGAAACATGATAATGCGGCCAGCGAACAACTAGCGAATGATATAGCGGTAGCTTTCTATATGGAGCAGGAGGTAGAACAAAAGCTTATGGAATTGGAGCGGATTCTCGAGAATGCCCTACCGAACTTGCCTCCCTTGCCCGACACTCCGGATTATTTTAATAAGCATTATCAGGAGATGGGACAAAACAATCTGCCTCTTTATGCCGCTTATCAGACTACATTTGTATTAAACAGCATACACAAACGAAAAAATTTGTCTCTAGACTTATTATTTAAAGAACTTGTTAATAGCAAGGAGACTAAAATCCGAAACTAGTGCTAAAAATTCTTGATATCATACAGTCTGCCCCGTCAGATTTAGCAAAAGTTTAGCGGAAATGAACCATGCGTTTCCCGAACAGTATCAGAATTTTCCCAAAGCACATTCCGAATGATAAAAATTATCTGCGCAATGGATTTTTTGCAAACACCGCAATTGTTTTCGGAAGCAAAAAAATCGCGTTAATTGACACCCCAATGCTGCAATCGCTGACAAACTCCATATTCAAAAGATTGAACGGGCGCGTGCCGGATTACATCATCAACACGCATGGGCATTTAGACCATCATCTCACCAATTGTTGTTTTAATTCCAAAACCATTATCCAATCGCAAGAAATGGCGGCTTGTCTGAAAAAACAGGATGATTACATAGGTTACTATTGCGGTCTGAAAGAGTATAAGCCCGTGGCGTGCGAGTTGCGCAAACTTTCCGTAATGCCAGCCGGCATAAAGGTAAAAAGGACACTAAAAGTGTCTTTGGGTGATATACACCTCGATATCCAATTTATTGGGGCAGGAGAAACTGCGGACAATCTGGTTATTTTTATTCCCGAGCATAAAATACTGTTTGCCGGGGATTTGATTTATCATAAAGTTCATCCGTTTATCGGGGACATCAATAAAATTCCTGAATGGATAGCGGCATTGAAATCGCTGGAAAAATTCAAAGCTGACATTATTGTGCCAGGACATGGTAAGCCAGGCTGCGCTAATGCCATTGCCGAGCAAATACAATATCTGGAATATTTTTCACAGCAATTTTCAAAACTTTGCGACGCCGGACAATCTGCTGAAACAATCAAAAAAAAGTTAGCGCTTGGCAAATTTTCCGGTTATAAAATGAGAAAAACTTTCCTGGAGTTTTCAATAGATTGCCTTATTGCCGGATATCCCCAAAGCAACGCAACATCATGAAAATACTGCTGAAAAGTTCTTGCTGAGCTTCTGCTGGTTCCTGAACATCGCTTAATCGCGCCACGCGATGCCGCGCGGCTCAAGCCAGCGCGTGAAAACCTGTCTGCCGCGCTCCGTGCGGATACGTTTGAAAATAATATCCAATATCCCCTTATATATTTCGCAGCGCATATTGCCCGGATGCGCGTATAAATCGTTGCCGGCGGCATAATTCAACACGGGGCAGACGCCGCAGTAGGGTTTATAAACGCAGTCGGGGCAGAGGCTTTGCGCTTCAAGGCAGGAGGCCGTGGCCATGCACGCCACCGCCGGATGCGAGACGATTTCGCCGTAATCGTCCTTGTCGGCGTCTCCTATGCAGAAGCTGGCGTCGCCCATTTCGTGGAGCATGCGCCCCTCGTCGCAGGTGAACACTTTGCCGTCGTAATTGTAGGCGATTTGCCCGATTCCGGCGCCGCAGGGCGAGCGCAGGTCCAGGAAGTTGTCCGGCACGTCGCTCATTATCCGCGACAGGAAAAGGGTGGCCGTGCTTTCGGACAACGCCGCGCCGCCCAGGTTGCGGTCTATTATATAATCCAGCGCCTTGGCGTAGAATTCCAGAAACTCGCCGGCGGTGTAGCCGATTTTAGCCCATGTCTGCCGCGCCGCGCCGAGCGGGCTCAAAAACCTCAAAAACACATTTTGCGCGCCGATGTTTATATACTCGTCCACGATTTCCCTGTGAAGCGGCAGCGAAGCTTTGGTGACGGTCAAAAGCGCGCCAATCGGCTGCTTCCCGCGCTCCGCGATAAGCTTGAACCATTTCACGGTGTTTGCGTGGCTGTCGCCGCGCGATAAAACGCGGTTGGCGTTATGCAGCCGTTCCGGGCCATCGAGCGAGGTGCAGAGGCTGACGTTGTTTTTCAGCAGGAAATCAAGCTTATCCCCGTCCATGAGCGACATGTTGGTGACAAGGCTTATTTGCGCGGATTTGCCGGTTTCTCTTTCTTTTTTAGCGGCATATTCCACCGTGAACCTGACTACCGGCCAGTTCAACAGCGGTTCGCCGCCCTGGAACTCGATGCCCAGGTTTTTTCCGGGCGCGCTGAAAATGATGTCCACTACGCGGCGCGCGGTTTCCCGGGACATGTCGCAGCCGGCGTCGCTTTTATGCGCGCCGGCATGGCAGTAAACGCAGCGATGGTCGCAGCGCAGGGTAACCACCATTATATGCAGGCCGGGCCCCTGCCCCAGAAATGCGTTGCGGCTGAGCCATTGTTTTTTGAGCTCGTCCAAATTTTCACCCGCGCGCAGGAAGCCTTTGGCGGTTAGCGCTTTGAAAACCGGGTTTGTATCAGGCAATGCGCCTGAAAGAAACTGCTCGAATTCGTTTTCTTCCAGAAACTCGAACCGCCCCGTCTCGTTTGCGAGCAGGAAAACGGCGTCCAGCTTCCTGAAACGGAAAAAGCCGAGTTTGTCCGCGGCGATTTTGGAAAGAATTTTCTCGTCCAGAGCCATCAGGATTTTTTGGGGGTCCCGGCGGGTTTGCGCTCCGGCTCCGGTTTGGCCGAAAGCAGCGCCTGCGTCACTATATATTCGCGGATTTTGGCGTTGTTGGCGCTCACGCGCAGCCGGATGGCGTGATGCAGCAGTTCATTCATAAACTCGCCCCGCAACGCCGCGGCGGACAGGGCGGAGCCTTCTTTTGGCGCCAGCGTGACGCGCAGTTCGCCCGCCTCAGTCTCATCGAGTTCCGCATAGGCGCCGCCGGCGAAGGCGCAGGCCGCCGCCTGCGCGGCTTCAAGCGGGTAGAGACTGCGGTTGATAATGATGGAAATTTTGTTTTCGGGCATGGACAAATTATAATCACTTTCGCCACAGCGGCACAAGGCGGCATATGGGCATATCGGCACCTCCGGCGTGGGCCTCATGGCTCTTGACACTGCGGCTAAACCACTTATACTATGTGGAACACACTCGCTGGAGACGCTATTATGAAACGCAAACTCGCCGCTTTTGCCGCTGCCGCCGCTCTCATAGCGGGGCTTGCGCCCGTGTATGCCAATGACGCCGGCTCCGGCCGGACTTTGCTCGGCACAATCCCGGCGGCGAAATTGCCGGTTGCTCCAACCCCGCAGTTCGCGGACCCGTTCGCCTACCCGCCTATGGTGACAGGCAAGACCAGGGAATGGACGGTAATGGTGTTTATGAGCGCCAAAAATAACGCGGCGGATGTCATCACGGAAAATTTCAGGCAACTGGAAAACATCGGCTCGACTGAGGAGGTTGCCATCGTGGCCGAGGTCGGGAAGATAAATTGGCCCGATGACGATGATTTCCAGTCCGGCAGCAAGCGCATATTCGTTACCAGGAACCCTGAGCATTCCCGCCTGCGGACCGTCGTCATGCAGGAGAAAAAGGACTCGGATATGGGCGACTGGCGGGAAATGGCCGATTTCGCGGTCTGGGCCAAAGCCAAATTCCCCGCCAGGCATTATGCGCTTATCGTGGTGAACCACGGCACGGGCTGGAGGTCCGCGTATTCCGGCATATTCCCGCTGAACAAACCGCTGACGGACGATATCGGCAGGAAGGGAGAATATCAGATGGCCGGCATTTCTTACGATACCCAGACCGGCAACCATATAACCACGGTCGAGATGGGCGCGGCGTTGTCTAAAATCGGCCATCTGGACATATACGCCGCCGACGCCTGCCTCATGCAGGACGCGGCGTCGGATTACGAAATAGCGCGCTACGCCGACTTCATAGTGGCTTCGGAGGAGCTTGAGCCTGGCGCGGGCTACGATTACGAGGGAATCATGAAAAAGCTGGCGGATTCGCCGAATATTTCAGCGGAAAGCTTCGCCGGGCATATAGTGGCGGCGAATGCCGCGTTCTATGAGGCCGACCCTGAGAGATACACGCGGGATACGCGGGATAAACTGGAGGGCTTCACCCTGTCCGCCGTAAAGGCGCCGGCTCTCGAAGGCCTGGCCAAACTATTGGATGATTTCGCCAAAATCGCGCTCAAATCGGGAGACCTGTCCGTCATAAAGTTCGCCGTCAAAAATGCGCTGACTTTCAAGCAGGACACCGATTCCCGCGACCTCTTCAGCTTCATGAGCCTCATCGCCGCCAAATCAGTTGACCTGCCCTTGCATGACAAGGCAAGGGAAATAATGCACTACATAACCAGGAATCTGGTTGCGGCCAACGCCACCGTGGGGGAGCGATATCACGGCAAGGTTCACGGCATAGCCGTATATCTTCCGTTGCGGAGCGGGTCTTACGATAAAAGTTTCGATTTTCTCAAATTGGCGAAGGACACCGATTGGGGACGCCTGTGCAGCGCCATCACGGAGAAAAAATTATTTTTTCCGCAGATATTCGCAAACCCCGCCTCAAAATAGCTGTCACCGCCGGAGTAAATGCCCGCGCGCGGCCTTGCGCGGGCGGGGACCGCGCTGTATAATCAGGAAACCGGCGCAAAAGGCACAGCCATGATAAAAATCCCGATTTCCGCCATAACGCCGCAACCGCTGCTCAAAGACGCCGCATCGGCGCTGCTGGGACTCGGCTGCCCCTTCACTATTTTCGGAAATCTGAGGCAGTTCGAGAATTCGGCTCCCCCTTCCGCCGGTGGAATAATACTGGTGGACTACGACTACGCCAAGTCGCTGCCCAACTGCACTTTGAGGGACTTTCTCGCCGGCTTGAAACTCCGCTATCCGCGCAGCCTGCTGATACTGACCGCGCAGTTCCGCGCCAGCGGCGGCGACGCCGCCATGCTTGAATCCCTCGACGCCGGCGCGGACGATTTTCTGGCGCTGGACATGAATATCGCCGTGCTGTCGGCCAAAATGCGGGCCTATCTGCGCCGGCTGGCGCCGGAGCGCCCGGACGGCGCAACCGGCGCCGCGGTGCGGCTTGACGCCCGGCTGCGCAAAGTCTGGCTCAGCGACAAAGGCCGGTGGCAGGAAGCCGCCACGCTCACTCCCAGGGAATTTTCCATCTTCGCGCTGCTGCTGGGCCGCGCCGGGCAGGCCGTCAGGCGCGAGGAAATCCTGGAAGACATCTGGCAGGCCCGCGCCGGCGAGGTGAACGCCGAAACGGTTGACAAGCACGTGGAGTCTTTGCGCAAAAAACTGGGCCGGTTCGGGCGGAAGATAAAAACGCTTTACGGAACCGGCTATTACCTCGATGAGGCCGGGGGGAGCAGGATATGACACGCGTTCTCATAGCTGAAGATGATGAAATAATGCGCGCGATGCTCAAGGCGATGCTGGAAGCCGACGGCTATGCCGTGCTGGAAGCCGGCGACGGGCTCCAGGCGTGGGAAATACTCGACAAGCAGGGCGCCGACCTGCTCGTCTCCGACGTGAACATGCCGGGCATGGACGGTTTCGCGCTGGTGCGCAAGGCGCGCGGCGACAGGCGGTTCAAAAAAATACCCATAATCATGCTCACGATACGCGGCGAGGCCGAAAGCCAGGTGAAGGGCTACAACGTCGGCGCGGACGAGTACATACCCAAGCCTTTCGAAGTCGCCGTTTTCATGTCCAGACTCAAGGCGGTGGAACGCCGCGCCGCAAAACCGTGATGGCTGCGCCGCCTGCGCCAGCGCCCGGCTTTTGTGCGAAAACAGGGAAGTGGCTCCCCGGCGGCGCGGCATATATGCCGCAGTTGACCGTTCCGCGCGACGAATAGCTCGGCGTGAAAACTTTGTCAATAACAAAACGCATAAAAAAACCGCCGCGCTTTGCCCTTGCGGACTTTGTCATGGCCTGTTAGAATGAAAGACGCAGTGCGCCGCGGGCGCTGCGTCTTTTTTGCGGGCATTATGATGAAATTCGAGATGTTCATAGCCGGACGCTATCTCAAAGCCAAACGCAAAGGCCTGTTCGCCATAATCACCACCATTATCGGCGTGGCGGGCGTGGCGGTGGGCGTGGCGGCGCTTGTCACCACGCTGTCGGTGATGAACGGTTTTCAGGACGATATCCAGAAAAAAATCACCGGCGCGCAATCGCATATCGTAATCTTCGGCCAGATGGCGCCGCAGGCTTACCGCGATTTGGAGTCCAAAGTCTCGCGCGACCCTGACGTGGCGGCCACCGCGCCCATGGTGCTGGGGCAGGCCATACTGACCATAAGCGGGCGCTCGCTGGGCGTGGTGCTGCGCGGCGTGGAGCCGTCCAGAGAAAAGGATGTCAGCCTGCTGCAACGCTCCTTCAGCGAAGGCGGCTGGGAGCCCAAAAAGCGCCTCGGCGAAAAAGAGACGCCGCCGCCGCTGGTGCTCGGCGAGGAACTGGCGAAAAACATGAACGTCTGGACGGGAGACGACGTGGTGCTGGTCTCGCCCAAGTCCATCGCCACCGCCATCGGCATCATCCCGAAAATGAAAAAGTTCCGCGTCTCCGGCCTCATAAAAACCGGCTATTACGAGTTCGACAACGGCATGGGCTACGCGCTGGCGGAGGACGCCTCGGAATTTCTCGGCCTCGGCGGCGCGTTCACCGGCATGGAAGTGCGGCTGCACGACATGCAGCAGGCGCCGCGCGCCGCGCGCCGGCTGACCGTCCTCGCCGGATTTCCCTACGTCGTCAAGACTTTCGCGGACATGAACCGCACGCTTTACGCCGCGCTGAAACTGGAGAAATTCGTGATGTTTCTCATACTGACGCTCATCGTTTTCGTGGCGGCGCTGAACATCGCCTCGAACCTGATTCTGCTGAGCGTGGAAAAACTGCGCGACATCGGCATCATGCGCGCCATGGGCGCCACGCCGGGCGTGATACGCCGCATATTTCTGTTGGAGGGCTTTCTTATCGGCACCACTGGCATCGCGCTGGGCATCGCGCTGGGGCTGGCGCTGTGCTGGGCCATATCCACCTTCAATCTCGTTGAGCTGCCGGGCGATATTTATTACATCACGCGGGTGCCCGTAGCCGTGAAGCTGTCCGACATAACGGCGATTGTGCTGGGAAGCTACGCGCTTTGTTTTCTGGCCACGCTCTATCCGGCGCGCCGCGCCTCGGCGGTAAGCCCGGTGGAGGCGATTCACTATGGCTGACGCCCTCCTCGAAGCGCGCGGCCTCGCCAAAACCTACGGCGAAGGCGCGTCCGCGGTCAAAGTTTTCGAGGATATCAGCCTGTCCGTGAAGGAGGGCGAGTTCCTCGTCCTGCTGGGTCCGTCGGGCTCCGGCAAATCCACGCTGCTAAACATACTGGGACTGCTGGACGTTCCCACCGGCGGCTCGTTTTCCATAGACGGCGCGGATGCGGCCAATCTCCGCGAGGACGAGAAAGCCGCGCTGCGCTCGCGCAAAATAGGCTTCATCTTCCAGTTCGATTCGCTGCTGCCGGAGTTCACCGTGCTGGAAAACGTGGAACTGCCCGCCCTCATGCGCGGCCAGCCCAACCCGGAGCATTCGCTCAAGCTGCTCGAACGTTTCAGCCTCGCCCACGCCGCGCGCAAGTTCCCTCCCGAGATGAGCGGCGGCGAGCGCCAGCGCGCCGCCATAGCCCGCGCGCTGCGCAACCGGCCCCGCATAATTTTCGCCGACGAGCCCACCGGCAATCTCGACGGCGACAACGCGCGCCGCGTATTCGGCGATTTGAAAGAGCTCTCCCGCGGCGGCGTGGCGGTGCTGCTGGCCACCCACAACAACGAAGCCATCGGCTACGGCGACCGCGTGCTCAGTCTCGCCCACGGCAAGCTAAACGAAATCACCCCCGCCGCCTTCAGCCGGGAAATCTGAAGAGCCGGAAATTAAAATGCTTTGCAGACGCTGCCGCAAAAACGAGGCCGAGTTCGTCGTCAAAGCCGCCGTCACAAACAAGCTGACGCGGCTGTTCCTGTGCGCGCGCTGCCTGGCGCTCAAGGAAAAAGAGCTCGGTCTTGAAAGCGGCACGCTTTCCTATTATGCCGTGCCGCTGCGCGGCGCGGACTGGGCGCAAACCGCGCCGGCAGCGGGCCGGGACCTGCGTCTGAAGTGCCCTTTTTGCGCGCTTGCCTATGGCGAGTTCCGCCAGACCGGACTGCTCGGCTGCCCGCATTGCTACGACGCTTTCCGCCCGCAGCTTGAATGTTTCGTCCGGCGCCTGTCCGGCTTCAGCCGCCACGCCGGAAGCGCACCGCCGGATTCGGGAGAGCTCAAGCTGAAAGCCATAAAATTCGACTCCGCCTCTCTGGAAGCCGGCATCAAGTCCGCCGTCGCCCGCGAAGATTTCGAGAAAGCGGCGCGGCTGCGTAATATTTTGAAATCCTCCGCGGGGAAAAGACGCCGTGCGCATTAAACAGCTTGCCGCCGCCGCGCCCGCGTGGGCGCGAAAAGAGGGGCCGGACAGCGATGTCGTCCTCTGGACGCGGGCGCGGCTCGCGCGCAATCTCGCCGATTTCCGCTTCGCGCCGCGCGCCGCAAACGCGGAACTGCTTGATATCCGCGATGCGCTGCTCAAGAAACTGCGCCGCATGAGCGTGTTCGCCGCCGCCGCCAAAATATCTTTCGCCGCGCCGGACGCGCTCGCGGGGCGCATACTTTCCGAGCGGGGGCTGCTGGATGCCGATTCTCCCAATCAGGCCGCGCACGCCGCGCTGCTCTGCGTTCCGGGGGAGGAAACCTGCGCGCTGGTGAACTGGCGGGACCATCTGCGTCTGGAGCTGGCGGGCGCGGGTTTTTGCGCGCAGGAGCTGTGCGATGCCGCCTCCAATATGGCCGACGGGCTTTCGGGATTTGAAACCGCCTTCGACGCGCAGTTCGGCTGGCTCTCCCCCGCTCCTGAACACGCGGGCACCGGCCTGCGCGTAAGCCTGACGCTGCATCTGCCGTTTTTGACGCGCTCCGGGCGCGCCGGCTCCGCTCTGAAAAACCTGGACAACCTGTTCGTGGCCTGGAAATCCGCCGCCGTCGGGACGGATTTGGCGGCGGGCGGTTTTTATGAAATTTTCAACGCTTCGTCTTTCGGCAGAAGCGAAACTGAAACAGCGAACGCCGCGCAATCCGCGGCGCGTTTTCTCTGCGCGGCGGAACGCGAGGCTCGCCGCTGGACTTTCAGCGGAGAGAAATCCGTTCAGGCGGCGGACGAGGGCTGGCGCGCGTACGGAACGCTTGAAACCGCGCGGATAATCTCGTTTGAGGAAGCGTCAAAGCATATTTCCGCCGTGCTGGCGGCGCAAAGCGCGGGAGTGGAAATTCCCGTCTCCAAAAGCGTCCTGCGCGAACTGCTGATATCGGCCCGCCCCGCGCACATCGCGCTGCGATGCCCGAAACCGTCCGCACCGCCCGCGCTGCGCGACATTCGCCGCGCCGAACTGATACGCGCCGCCATCACGTCAAAATAACGATCCGCAGCAGCCGCCGTATTTCACGCCTTGCCGCAGCGCCGCTGCCAGATGCGTTTTAGCGCGCCGCACCGCCTCGGGGATGGCGCAGCCTTTCGCCAGATACGCGGCTATGGCGGCGGAAAAAACGCAGCCCGTGCCGTGGGTGTTTTTCGCGCGGATTCTTGTGGAATCAAACCAATACGTTTTTTTCAGGCGGCCAAGATAGGCGCAATCGGGGCTTTTGCTCCCGCCTAAATGCCCGCCCTTGACGACGACGGCGCGCGCGCCGTACCGCGCCAGCTTTATCGCCGCCAGTTCCATATCGGACGCGGAAGTTATTTTTTCGCCCAGCAAAACCTGCGCTTCCGGGATATTCGGCGTGAAAACCGCGGACATGGGCACAAGTTTCCCAAGCAAAACATTCTCCGCGCCCGCCGCCAGCAGCCGGACGCCGTTTTTTGAAAACATCACGGGGTCCAGCACGATGTTTTTCGCTTTATGTTTCCTCAATGCCGCCGCGACGGTTTCCGCCGCAGCCGCGCCGCCGAGCATTCCTATTTTCACGGCGTCCGCGCCGATATCGCCAAGCACCGCCGAGATTTGCCGCCCTATGAACGCTGCGGGCACGGGAAACACCGCCTGGACGCCTTTGGTGTTCTGGGCGGTGAGCGCGGTCACGGCGGTCATCGCGCAGCAGCCCAGCGCGGAGAATGTCTTGATATCCGCCTGTATGCCGGCTCCGCCCGAACTGTCCGAGCCGGCGATTGAGAGCGCGATTGGGCAGTTCCTCATCTCCCGCACGCTTCCCGCGAGTTTTTAACCGAGCAGAATTTCGGCCCGCACATCGCGCAGTGTTCCGAGACGGTTTCGGTTATGGTTTGAAAACGGTATTCCCGCGCCCTGCCGGGGTCAAGCACGAGCGCGAATTGGCGTTTCCAGTCCATAGCGTAGCGCGCTTTGGACATTTCGTCGTCCCGCCGCCGCGCGCCTTCGAGACCGCGCGCTATATCGGCGGCGTGCGCGGCGGTCCTCAACGCCATTATCCCCTGCCGCACATCCTCGCAATCGGGGAATCCGACATGCTCCTTTGGCGTCACATAACACAGAAACGACGCGCCGTGGAGGGCGGCCTGCGCCGCGCCGATGGCCGCGTTTATATGGTCATAACCGGCGGCGATATCCGTGACCAACGGGCCGAGAACGTAAAACGGCGCGTCGTGGCAAACCCTCAGCGCTTTTTTTACGGTGCCCGCGATTTGATCAAGCGGCACATGCCCCGGCCCCTCAACCATCGCCTGCGCGCCGGACTTGCGCGAGACGGCAACCAGCTCCCCCAGAGTTTCCAGCTCGGCGTATTGCGCCCTGTCGCAGGCGTCCGCCAGGCAGCCGGGGCGCAGCGCGTCGCCGAGGCTGAACGTAACGTCGTATTCCCTGAAAATCCGGCAGATATCGGCGAAATGCGTGTAGAGCGGGTTTTCACTGCGGTGGTGATTCATCCATTTCGCCAGTATGGCGCCGCCCCGGGAGACAATGCCCATTACGCGGGTTTTGGCAAAGGGGATATGTTTTCTTAAAATTCCGGCATGGACCGTCATAAAATCCACGCCGTCTTCGGCGTGTTCCCGTATTACTTGCAGCAGCAGTTCCGGCGTTATGTTTTCCACCGTTCCGGCGCGCAGCATCGCCTCGTAAACCGGCACGGTGCCGACGGGGACAGGACTGCGCCGCACAAACGCCCGGCGCAGCTTGCGCAAGTCGCCGCCGGTGGACAAATCCATCACGGCGTCCGCCCCCCACTTAACGGCCAGCCGGAGCTTTTTGATTTCGCCGCCGTGGGTGGAAAACCCGGAGTTTCCCAGATTGGCGTTTATCTTGCAGCCGAAACGGCGGCCTATGACGACCGGGAGCAGGCTCTTATGACGGATATTCGCCGCGATTACCGCGCGTCCCGCCGCCACCTCTTTTCTGACGGTTTCCGCGCTTGCGCCTTCCCTTCGCGCGGCGATTTTCATTTGGGGAGTGATAATTCCTTTACAGGCGGATTCGAGTTGGGTCATGTCTGCCTCCTGAAATTATTTTTCTTAAATCAGCCGCAGCGGCGGCGGGGTCCTGCGCAGAACAGATTGCTGAAACCACCGCCAGCGAATCGGCCCCATGCCGCAGCGCCTCGGCGGCATTGGAGCGGTTGATTCCGCCTATCGCCGCCAGCGGTTTGCCGCCCGCCGCGGTTTTCATGCGCGCGAGTCCCTCAAGTCCCACCGGTTTTGGCGCGTCGGTCTTTGTGGGAGTGGCGAAAACAGGGCTTGCGGCCAGATAATCCGCGCAGGACAGCGCGGCTTTTTCCGCCTGCTCGACGGTTTCGACGGAGAGTCCGATTATCGCCTTCGGGCCCAGTATTCTACGGGCGTGTTCCGGCGGCATGTCGTTGCGCCCCAGATGCACTCCGTCCGCCGCGACGGCGAAGGCCACGGCCACCCTGTCGTTTACAATCAGGGGAATGTCGAATTTTGACAGGATATGCTGAAGTCTTGAGGCAAGCCGCATGAAATCCCTGTCGCACAGCGACTTGTCCCGCAACTGCACGATGCCGACGCCGGCGGCTACGGATTGCTCCACCACTTTTTCAATCGGGTGATGCAGGCAATACCTGGCGTCCGCGACGAGATATAGTGAATAATCCGTTTTCATCCGCGCCTCATTTTGATATCGCGCTGTTTCAGATTGTAAACCGCGTCAATGAAAGCGGACTGGAACGCGCCCGGCCCGGCGCAATCGCGCGCCGCTATTTCGCCGCAGATTCCCATGAGCGCCATTGCGTTCGCGCAGGCGGAAAACGCATCGGGATTCACCGCGAGGAACGCGCCCGTAACCGCCGTGGCCGCGCAGCCCATGGCGGTAACTTTCGCCATTAACGGGTGCCCGTTATATATTCTCGCCGCGCGGTCCTTGCGGACTATCAGGTCAACCGCGCCGCTCACCACGATGACCGCGCCCGTTTCCGCGGCCAGTTTTTGCGCGCATTCAAACGCCTGCTCCGGCTGGTGCGCCGCGTCCACGCCTTTTGTCGCGGCTTTGGCTCCTCCCAGCGCCATTATTTCCGACGCATTGCCCCTTATGGCGGAAAACGCGCCCGTTTTCATCAGGCGCAGCGCGGTTTGCGTGCGGTACTTCGTCGCTCCTGCGCCGACGGGGTCCAGCACGGCGGGAATGCTTTTTCTCTTCGCGGCGTTTGCCGCCTTGAGCATGCCCGCGACCCAAAGCGGGCCGAGCGTTCCTATGTTCACGACAAGGCTCTGCGCGATGCTGGCCATTTCGGCGGCCTCCTCGCGGGCATGCGCCATCACAGGCGAAGCGCCGAGAGCCAGCAGAATGTTGGCGGTAGAATTCATCGCCACATAATTTGTGATGTTATGGACCAGCGGGGATATTTTTCTGATTTTTTCGAGGTCCGACCACAACGATTCGGCGGAAACGGTTTTTTCCATGCGTCCTCCCTGCAATATTCCAAATTGTCAGGAGCGCATGAAGCGGAAAGGAACGAAGCGGTCTTTCGGCAGTCATCCCTACGCCGGAATTACCCGGATCAGGTTCTATGGGTTGAAGAAAAGCCTCTTCTCTCAGTCTTCCGCGCGACCGGAAAACACCCCTGACAGTGTGAATAGTATATGAAATGCTGAAAAATTTGTCCCACAATATTTCATAGCGCCTGCCCCAAAGGCAGGCCTATTGGCAAATCCAGTCTTTGTGCTTCTCAAAATTGAAAACCTAGTCGTGCATGGCATTTTTCAAAGGCTTGTATTCCGGCTGCAAGTCAGCCTTTTCGTTGTCGGCGGTTATGCGGGCCCACATCGCTTCCTTGCGCAGCCGCTGTCCGTTGCAAGCGTTGGCGCGTATCAAAAATGCCGCAGCCAGCGTGCCGGTGCGTTCGCGCCCCCATTTGCAATGTATGAATATCGTCCGCCCTGCTTTAAGCTCGCCCACTCCGAACTTGTAGGCTTTGTGAAAAGCCTCCCAATCAAGAGCCTGTTGCGAAACGTCTGAAAATTCCTTAAAAACAGCTATTCCCCAAATAGCCGCGCATAAAATATAATATCCTCGTCGACGCCACGTCGGCAAAAGAGCGAAAACCATGCAACTACATCGGGGGGACCAAATGAGCTTCATAAATTACGATTTGAACGCCATCGTAAAGCAGGGCCACGCGCTGCGCGCCGTCGATGG